>CAMCDA010000004.1 GCA_945873195.1 Asaia bogorensis | reverse complement strand
CTCCGGGCGCTTGGGTTGCCGTGCATAGATTCGGACATTGTGCCGCGCCGGAAGCCATCCGCCCCGCGCGTCGATACGATTTTCCCATTGTGTTGCGGCGCAGACTCACTCTTTCAGCACCGAGGCATAGAGAATTCAACAGCCCTGCTATATCCACGTCCAGTGGAAGACTTGTATCCAAAGCGCCATCCCGAAAAATTGCGTGAGCGTTGTCAGGTGATGCGGCAATCCACTCGTGCATCTCCCGCTCTTCCCTGGTGAGATGCCCGTCGAGTGCGCCACTTTGGAACCGAGTGTTTTCCGTTTCGATGAACCGGAGGGTTTCCAGGTTTCGCAGTTGCAGGTGCCGCGCAAAGCCATATATCGCCACTTTGTCGGCCTCATCGAGGCTCGCATAGCTGCCGGTACAGATTTTTCGCCAAGTGTCGCTTCGCGAAAATGGCGTCTCGATAACGCGGTTCAACTCGGTTTCGATCGAACCTGGAACGGCGGCAACAGTGTAGTCGTAGAGTGCGTCCTCATAATCGATTCGATCGATTGACTTTCGGTCTTTCACCAATATGTCGTGGTGCCGCTCCACGACTCCCACTCGACTCTTGTTCACATGGTCCGCAAACATTCTTAAGTAGAATTTTGGAACGTAGTGGTGACGCTTCGCACGACTTTCATTCATCAGCTCAGCTCTCTGCAATGGTCCGACGAACCCTGCGCATACCTTAGCCCCAATAGGCTGAGTGTGGCGGAAATTGTAGAGAACAAATATTGAACAACCACATCCCAATGCCCACCCTACCGGGCATGGACACCTCTACCCTCCCGCGCCACGCTTACCACCACCTGATGCACACGCTGCGCCAGAACCTCCCGCCTGCCCCGCCCGGCCCAACAGCGGCGATCGCCCGAGACTACGCCGCCATAGCTCAGGTCGCCGCCCTCTGCCCCGCCAACGCGGCCGAGGCCGCCATCGCCGCCCAGGCCGTCGCCGCGAACGCCCAGGCCATGGTCACGATGGGCCTCGCCAACGACCCCGCCACCGATCCCAAGCAGGTGCTGCAATGCACCGCACAGGCCGGCGGCATGATGCGCCACGCCCAGGGCGCGTTGCGGATCCTCCGGTTAATGCAAGCCGAACGCCGCAAGCGCGAAGAAACCGACGCATCGGCGGAAAGCTCGGCCTGGATCGAATACGCCGCCGCGCAATGGATGGCCAAGGCCTTGCCACCATCGGATCAAACCAGCAATGATCAACCGGATCAAAATCCGGAACATCGTCCCACCCCACATGTCCATGAGACGGAACCCGCCGAGACGCAGGCGGACGCGTTTCAAAACCAGGGACACGATCCCGAACCACGTTTCCTTGAGACAGAAACGACCCCCTCCCCGCCACCGCCTGGCGCGACCACCGAGATTGACGCCGACCCGACAACCCCCCACCCTCCAGACAAATCAATCCCGGAGGAACCGCCATGCCCCGCCCCTTCGAAGGCATCCGCATCATCGACATCACCCATGTCCTCGCCGGCCCCTTCGCGGCCTATCAGCTTGGGCTCATGGGCGCCGATGTCATCAAGGTCGAAGACCCGTCCGACCCCGACCAGAGCCGCGATTCAGGTTCCGACAATGACCTGAACCATGCGCTGATGGGCACGGGATTCCTCACGCAGGGGTCCAACAAGCGCGCCATCAGCCTGAACCTGAAATCCGAGCAGGGACGGGAAATCCTCAAGAAGCTGGTCGCCACCGCGGATGTGCTGGTGGAAAACTACCGCCCCGGCGCGTTTGAGGCATTGGGCCTGGGCTATGAGGACCTGCGGAAGATCAACCCGAAGCTGATCTATGCCTCGTTCTCCGCCTACGGCCAGGGCGGCCCCAAGCGGGAACGCACCGCCTATGACCACGTCATACAGTCGACCTCGGGCATCATGGCGATGACCGGCACGCCGGAAGCCAACCCGATCAAGATTGGGGCTCCCGCGATCGACTACGCAACGGGCACGATGGGTGCCTATGCGTTGTCGGCGGCGCTGTTCCAGCGGGAGCGGACGGGCCAGGGCCAGCGCATCGACATGGCGATGCTGGATGTCGCGATGATGCTGATGGCGAGCCACGTCACCGGCTACATGCGCAACGGCAAGCACCCCAAGCCGTCGGGCAACAGCACCGGCCACGCGACCTCCATGGCGTATCCGACCAAGGAGGGCATGGTGATGATCGGCGCCTCCAACCTGCGCCAGCAGCGGCGCCTGTGGATCGCGCTGGAACGGCCGGACATGGCCAAGAAGACCAACGACGAACGCGACGCCGACCATGCGCAGGAGGAACAGGTCCTGGGCCAGTTGCTGCTCGCCAAGACCGCGGCCGAGTGGGAGGAATGGTTCCAGGCACGTCACGTCCCAGCCTCCCGCGTCCGCACCATGGGGGAAGCCCTCGCCGACCCGCAGCTCGGCAGCCGCGGCATCCTGCACAAGCACGAAAACGCGCCGGGCGTGCCGGGGTCGTTCACCGTTCCCGTCGCCGCCTTCAAGTTCGCCCACGGTGGGCCGGCGGTGGATCGCCCGCCGCCGATGTTCGGCCAGCATAATGACGAAATCCTGGGCGAACTCGGCTATAGCGCTGATCAGATCAGCGGCTTCCGCACCGCCAAGGTCATCTGAGCCCCCTTTGTTCTGGAACAACGCACCATGCTGACACGCCGTACTTTCGCAGCCGCCGCCGTCGCCACCCTTGCCGCGCCATCGATCGGCAAGGGCCAGGCGGTGGCGCCGCTGAAGTTCATTCCGCAATCCGACCTGACGATCCTCGACCCGATCGTGACGACCGTCTATACCGCGCGCAACCACGGCTTCATGGTGTTCGACACGCTGTTCGGCATGGACAGCAACTATCGCATGCAGCCGCAGATGCTGGATCGCGTGTCGCTCGAAGACGACGACAAGCGCTGGGTGTTGCGCCTGCGCGAAGGCCTGATGTGGCATGACGGCGAACGCGTGACGGCCAAGGACTGCGTCGCCTCCATCAAGCGCTGGGCCAGGCGCGATGGCGTCGGCAGCCTGCTGATGGCGCGCACGGATGAGCTGTCGGTGATCGATGACCGGACGTTCCAGTTTCGCCTGAAACGGCCGTTCTCGCATCTGCCCTACGCGCTGGGGAAAATCTCCACCCCGATGTGCGCGATGATGCCCGAGCGGTTCGCGATGATGGACCCGTTCAAGGGCATCTCCGAGATGGTCGGCAGCGGCCCGTTCAAGTTCAAGGCCGACGAATGGGTGTCCGGCGCGCGGGCCGTGTATGTGAAGAACGACAAATACGTGCCCAGGTCCGAGCCGAGCACCGGGTGGACGGCTGGGGCGAAGGTTGTGCATTTCAATCGTGTGGAGTGGATCACCAGCCCCGATGACGGGACATCGGCGGCGTCGATGCGCTCGGGCGAGATGGACTGGTGGGAACTGCCGACCGTCGATCTGCTGCCGGTGCTAAAGCAGACGGGCCGCATCAACGTGGCGATCAAGGATCGCAACGGCACGATGGGCATGCTGAAGATGAACAACCTCCAGCCGCCCTTCAACAATCCGGCGATCCGGCGGGCGATGATCCGCGCGGTCGACCAGGCCGACTTCATGACGGCGGTCGCCGGTGAGGATCGGGCGATGTGGCGCGACAAGGTGGGCATCTTCACACCCGGCACCGACATGGCGAACGACGCGGGGATGGACCTGCTGAACAGCCCGCGCGACGCCGCTCGGGTAAAGGCGATGATCAAGGAAGCCGGCTACAACAACGAGCGCACCGTGCTGCTGGCGCCGTTCGACCCGCATTACCGCAAGGCGATGGCGGACATGACGGCCGAGATGTTCAAGAACGTGGGCCTGAACCTTGATGTCCAGTCGCTGGACTGGGGCACGGCGATCGTGCGGCGGGAGAACAAGCAGCCCGTGGACAAGGGTGGCTGGAGCGCTTTGTGCACCACCGCCAACGGTTTGGATGTGCAGACGCCGATGCTGCATTTCTTCCGCACCAACGGCGACAAGGGCTGGTTCGGCTGGACCGACAGCCCGAAGATCGAGGAATTGCGCTCCGCCTGGGTCGATGCCCCGACCATGGAAGCGCAGAAGAAGATCGCCGTTGCCATCCAGGAACAATGCTGGATCGACGTGCCGCATATCCCGCTGGGCATCTGGTATCAGCCGGTGGCGTGGCAGAAGACGATCGACGGGATCCCAGACGGGTTCCCGCTGTTCTGGGGCGCCAAGCGGGTTTGATCGCTGCTGATGCGGGCGGGCCTGGATGGCACGCCCGCATCACGCGATTACTCAGTAGTCCAGGTCGCGATCTGTAAACTTACGGCTTGGCTTCTTCTTCAGAACCCGAGTCAACAGATCGTTCATCGTCGCAACATCGTTATCAAAGCCACCATGCGTCGTGCTGGCTGACCGCTTGTCGTTGCCGCCTGCGTGGCAAATCGTGACAGGATCACCATTCAACTGCCTTTCAAACACTTCCATGCCGAGCAAGGGCATGCGCGAGCGCGATTCAAAGGCATTCGAGACGAGATAGAGCAACGACTTGTTGTAGAGTGGCGTAACGGAATCCGCCTGTTCCTCTTCATCATTCAGATTGTATACGGTCATTTCGTTGATCTTGGTTTGTCCTGGAGAGACAGCGGCACCAAGGCGCGGTTTGAAATGCCGGTTGTAGAAGTCGATCGAGCAGGCCGGGGCCATCAATGTGCAGGTTTCGACCGCGATCGCACCCTGTGCCACGTTGTCCAATGATCCAAGCAGATTCCCCAGCAGGATGGCACCCGTGCTATGGCCGACCAGATGCAAGGACGTCACCGTTCCTCCCATGCTCAAGGCGTCAACAAAGGCCTTGATCGCTCGTTCTCCATCACGTCCAGGCTTGAACGGCAAGGTCGCATCAGCCTTCATCTCCGTCCACAGACGTTTGCCGACATCGCCGATGGCACTCTCAATCAGCACATCCGTCATGTCCAGCAACCCGCCGGAGCGTTCCGCTATTGCCGCGCCCTTGCCGGTGATTACGTCCTTCAACGTTTCCAACAGACCAGTGTCGTAGAAAATGGCATAGGGATACACGCCATTTTCCATGAAGACATTCGTCATCGCCGCGGTTCTGCTCGCCGCGTCGGCGGGTGAGTTGAGGCCTCCGTGCGCGTAGATCAGCAAGTGACGGTGCTTGTCCTTCGTAGCAACCAGGTTGGCGGTCGCTTCCACATCGGCCTGGTCACTCCAGTAAGGTTGCTTCTTGGAGTACGCCCCATTTTGCACATGCACAAAATGCCCCGCGATGTCAGTACGGCTCGGCTGCGTACGGCGGACATCCCGACCCGAAGTGGTGCCCCTGGTGGAACCGGAACGAACAGTCAGACCAAAGGCATCCGGCGCTTCAACCGCGAGTTGCAATACCCAGGAATCCTGAACATTGGCCGCCCAGTCATTATATGACCAATGGGCCGTGCCCGACTTGCCCCATTTGGCACCCCAGGAATTCTGTACAAAGAAGCCCGTCTCGTCATAGCCGACAATCGCGAACGCGTGCAGAGGACCGCCGGCACGCGGCTTGATCTTGCCGCCCACTGGTTTGTCCCACCCAGGATGCACCGCCGCCGAGACGTAAATCGCGCCTGTCTCATTCAGCGCGGCATGGTAATCCGATATGACCGGCCGGAGCCGATAATAGGCGCCAAGGCTGGTCCGCCGCGCATCCATCGCGGCCTCAAGGGAGGTGAACTCCGTCGCCGACACGTCCCACAGGTCATCCCGGCATGCACCGTTATTGTAGAACCCCCGCAAGGCACCGCGCAGGCTGGAGCCTTCATAGTCCTCGCCCGGCCACTCATCGTGCAGGCGGGCCATGCGGTAGAGCATCTGTGCGCTGACCCGCCGCATCCCTTTTCGCCGGTGGGTAGCCGCGACGCGGTCCGACAAGAGATTGACGACAGCCGCCAGGGCAAAGCCCGTGCAGGCACCGTCAGGACCCTGATCCAGGATCGTCAGACCGGCGGGCACATCCAGCCTTGGTGCCAAAGGCAACAGGCTGGCCTGATATGGCAAATCCCGAATATCCGGCACGTCCGGCAGGGCCCGGATCGGCTCCCCTGCCTTACGCTCTCCCATACGGACAACATCACGCTCGATGTTCTTAAGCTTACGTGGCATCGTTCTTGATCCTTCTTTCGTTGCATCTCGTGGCTGAATTGCACAGCCGAGCATGCCGCGAGAGTGAAGTGGATCACAGAAACGGAACGGAAACGCGCATCACCTGTTGAATTCGGTCAGCAACCAAGAAACGGATCCCCGATCCATACCGCCCCGGGGGATACGTCCCTCCGGGGCCATGGTCAGTCCTACGCGAACACCGCCCGGATGCGCCCCCAATCCTCCACCGCGCTCTCCTGCCCCGGAAGGATCGAGAACACGATCTGGCTGAACCCCGCCGCCTCCAGCGCCGCGACCCGTTCGGTCAGTTCGCCCTCCTGTGCCGTCCAGGTCATCCGCCGGATCATCTCCCCGGTCAGGAACTGTCGTTCGTCGGGGCGGACGAACATCAGGTGGCCGCGGTGATTGTCCAGGTAATGCGCGCCCTGGGGACCGTAGTTCCGCGCCATCTCGACATAGCCGGCGACCTTATCGGCGAACTCGGCCGGCAGGGTGATCGGCGGATAGCCGCCCAGCACCGCGTCGGCCGCCCGGTGCAGCAGCGTCATGGTCCGCGGCCCGGCCTGGGCGATGGCGCGGGGACTGTCCGCCGGTTCCCCCGGTCGCAGCACGCAGCCGCCGGCCCAGGCGATGGCGTTCAACGCCTCGGGCGCCTGCCCCGCCGCCGCCCAGGTCTCCCGCATGGACGCCAGCGCCGCCGTGCTCTGCGCCACCCCCGGGGCCCCATCGATCCAACCGGCCGCGATCTTCGCCGTCAGCGCCCGCGCCTTGGGGCCGGAGGCGGCGATGGAAACCGGCAAATCCCCGTCCGTGTTGATCAGCCCCAGATCAGGGTTCAGCAGCCGGATCAGCCGAGGCTTGCCCTCCACCACGCTCTCCACCGTCTCCCCACGCCACAAGGCCCGCACGACGCGGATATATTCCTCCATGTCGGCCAGCTTCACCGCCCCGAGCCCCATCGCCCGCCGCCCGGTGAACCCGGTGCCGACGCCGAAATCAATCCGCCCCGGCGCCAGCTTGTTCAGCGACGCGAAGGCATTGGCCGCCACCGCCGCGATGCGATTGGACGGGATCAGCACCCCCGTCCCCAGCCGGATGCGCGTTGTCTTCATCGCGCAGGCCGCCATCGCAACGAAGGGATCGGCGCTGAGCATCTGCGTGTCATAGAACCAGGCGTGATCGAAGCCGAGTTCCTCGGCCCGCCGCACCAGCCGCCAGGATTCCGCGTCCGTCGGGATCGCGATGCCGAATTTCATGGGGTTTCCTCCTCCGCTTCTCCACTTCAGTATCACCCGGAATGACCACATGGGGGAGACGGCGGATGGAAATCTGGATCACGGGCGTGGCGTCACCGCGGGCCTCGGCGCGCACGGCCCAGCAACTGGAGGAAGCCGGCTGGGACGGGTTCCTGGTCGTCGACTCCCAGAACCTGTCCGGAGACCCCTACGTCGCCCTCGCCATGGCGGCCACGACCACGAAGCGGATCGGGCTTGGTACCGGCGTGTCGAACTCGGTCACCCGCCAAGCCTCGGTTACCGCCTGTTCGATCGCCAGCGTGGACCGCGTGTCGTCAGGCCGAGCGGTGCTGGGGATTGGGCGCGGTGACAGCGCATTGGCGCATCTGGGGCGCGCGCCCGGCAAGCTGGCCCCGTTCGAACGCTATCTGCGCCAGTTGCAGACCTATCTGCGCGGGGAATCCGTGGCCTTCGAGGACATCGACATCCCTGTCGACACCGCGCCGCCGATGTCCGCCCTGGAACTCGCCGATGCCCCGCCCGCCAGCCGCATCGACTGGATCGCCCAGGGCCGCAAAGTGCCGGTGGAGGTCGCGGCCAGCGGCCCGCGAGTCATCGCCATCGCCGCGCGCCAGGCTGACCGGGTGATGTTCGCCCTCGGCGCCGACCTGGAACGTATTTCCTGGGGCATCGAAACCGCCCGCAAGGCGAGGCGCGACGCCGGCCTGGACCCGGACGGCATCAAGTTCGGCGCCTATATCAATGTCGGCTGCCACACCGACGTGACCAAGGCGCGGGATCTCGTGAAGGGCGGGCTGACGACGTTTGCCCGGTTCTCGGTCATGCACGGCAAGACGAGCGGGCCTGTCTCGGCCTCCGACGACGCGGTGCTGCACGAACTCCGCAATTCCTACGACATGAAGGCGCATACGATGGCGAATTCCCGCCAGGCCGCGGTGCTGACGCCCGCCTTCATCGACCGCTTTGCCATCACCGGCACGCCCGACACCGTCATCGCCCGTCTCCAGGCCATCCGCGCCCTTGGCCTCGACAAGATTTCCGTCAGCGGCGGCATGCGCGGCGCCTCGGCCGAGGACGGGGCGATATCCAAGGGCCTGCTGGAGACGGAGGTGCTGCCAGCGATGCGTTGACCTGATGCGCCAAACTTCGTGACATGGCGCCATTCTGTCCCCTAACCTCCCCGGACGCGGAACACACCCGCGAAACCAGTGCATCAGACACTAACCAGGGAGGCTAATTTGCTATCACGTCGTTCCGTTACGGCTGGGATGGCGGCCGCTGCCGCCACGGCGCCGCTCGCCCGGGTTCAAGCCCAGTCCGCCGACACCTGGCCCAACAAGGTGGTCAAGATCATCGTCAATTTCGCGCCTGGTGGTTCCACGGACAATGCCATGCGGCCCTTCGCCGAACGGCTGTCGAAGGTGATGGGCCAGCAATTCGTGATCGACAACCGCGGCGGCGCGTCCGGCGCGCTGGGGTTGGAGGCGGCGGTACGCTCCACCCCCGATGGCTACACCTTCGTTGCCACGCCGTCCCTGACGGTGACGGTCCTGCCCAATCTGCGCAAGCTGCCCATCGACATCTTCACTGACCTGAAACCGGTGTCGCGCTTTACCGACGGCACGCTGCTGTTCGCGCTGCACCCCTCGATCCCGGCCAACACGATCCCCGAGCTGGTGGCCTATGCCAAGGCCAATCCTGGCAAGCTGAGCTGGGGCACCGCGGGCATCGGCTCGCAGGGTCACATGATGTGTGAGGCGTTCAAGGCCGCGGCCGGTGTGGACATCCTGCACGTCCCCTATAAGGGCGGTGCCGAATCCCTCTCGGACTTCCTGGGGGGGGTGCATCAGATCCATGCCGACGCCAACACCTTCCCGCATCTGGCGGCGGGCAAGGGCAAGCTGTTGGCGGTGCTGGATCGGCAACGCCATCCCGACTATCCGAATGTGCCATTATTGCAGGAATTCTACCCCGAGATCGACTTCTACGCCTGGTTCGGGCTGTTCGCGCCGGCCGGCACACCGGATCCGATCATCGCGAAGCTGGCCGCGACCATGGCAAAGATCGCGGAGGACCCGGAGCTGATCACGCAGTTCCGCAGGCTGGCGCTGAAGCCCAACCCGAGTTCCCCGGAGCAATTGGCAAAAACATTGCGGTCTGATAATGATCAATACGCGGCATTGATCAAGAAACTGAACATGAAGGCGGAATGACAAAGGGACATTCGTGATCCGGCGGGCTGGGCTGTCCCTGCTCGCGATACTGTCGCTGGCCGGCTGCGCCGAACACTGGGCGAAGCCGGGCGGCACGCAGATCGAACGGGATGCCACGCTGGCCCGCTGCAACGCGGAAAGCCATGCGCGGTTCCCTCCCGTGCTGCAGCAGGTGCTGGTCCGGCCCGAGTATTTCGTGCCGCCGCAGCGCCGCTGCTCCACGGTCAACAACCAGACGCAATGCCAGACAACCGGCGGCTATTGGGTACCGCCGTTGTTCCAGACCATCGACCACAACGCCGAGGGCCGGCGCGCGGCCCGGGTCGATTGCATGTACACCCTGGGCTGGATGCTGGCGAAGGATGAGAAGGAAGCCGAGGCGGTGACCAAGTCCGGCCTCCCGCCTCCTCGTCCCTGAATTACAGCTGGGGCCGAGACTCCGCCGCGACCTGATCCGAGGTCGCGCGCCATAGGCCGGGCGTGCCCATGATCCGGTGCAGCGCGTCCCGCAGATAGCGGATGCGGTGCGCCTGTCCGGTGATCCAGGGGTGCAGGGTCAGGTTGAACACCCCGCCGCCCTCGGCATGGAGCACCTGAAACGCCTCCACCAGGCAGTCCGACCAGACCGGCGCCGTAACGCGGCGCAGCCACATGCATTCAAGGTCGTTCCACTCCGCCTGGGCCGGCAGCGCCACCAGGGACTTCCCGCCATAGGGGCCGAGCAGGAAGGGGCGATCATCGTTCGACCAGTCGGCGGTGTAGGTGAAGCCGGCCTCGGTCAGGAAGGCGGGCGTATCCCAGGATTCGTTGTGGTCCTGCCCGCACCAGCCAGCCGGAGGCGCGCCGGCAACCGCGGCGATCGCATCGCGGGAGGCGATGATGACCGACCGCTCCTGCTCCGCCGTCATCCGGCTGGTCAGGCGGCGCGTGGCGAAATCGCCGTGCGCCATGAAGCACGCATCGCGCCGCACCAGTTCGTCCACCAGTTCCGGATAGCGCCGCACCGCCTCGGTGCCCAAGGCCACGGATGGCACCAGGCCGAACTGGTCCAGCACGCGCAGGACGCGGAAGATACCGACGCGGTTGCCGTATTCACGCTGGCTCCAGGTCAGCCAGTCGGGATGGAATTTGCCGAGCGGCGAGACCACGCGCGGATCGGGGCTGGCATCCGCGGGGGGATCGAGCTCCCAATAGTCGAGCATCAGCGTCACCGTCATGGCGATCCGCGCCTTGCCGGGCCATTGCATCTTTGGGGCATCGACCAGGGTGCGGAACGGGTAATGGTCGTGATCCATGCCGGCATCGCGGCGTTCATCAACCGGCGGGATGTTGGTAGTCTTGAACTCAACCATTGGCGGCCTCCCGCGCGGCGAGATGCGCGTCGATCGCGGCGCGATGATGCGTGTTGAAGTGATCGACGATCGCCCCGCCGGTCGTTACCCAGACGCCCGAGTGCGACATGATGTATTCCAGCGCCTGGCGGAACAGCCGGATGCGATGCGGCTGGCCCACCCAATAGGGATGCAGCGCGATGCACATCACCCGGCCCTGTTCGGCGCCTTCCTCATAGACCGTGTCGAAATGGTCCTTGATCTGGCGGACGAAGTCGGCCGTCTCCTCCCCGCGCCGATGCAGGATCACGTCGTTGTTGTCGACGGAATACGGGATCGAGACGAACTTGCCGGACTTCACGTTCAGCGGAAACGGCTGGTCATCGTGATACAGATCGGCCGTGTATTCGTAGCCGCATTCGGCCGCGAGTTCGAAGGTGTTCATCGTGTTGGTGATGGCGGGGCTGAACCAGCCCTTCTGCTCCCGGCCGGTCAGGCGGCGATGGATTTCCCGGCTTTCCAGCATGGCGGCCCGTTCTTCGTCGGGCGTGAAGTTCCAGTGGTAGCGCGTGTTGTAGATGCCGTGAGACATCAGTTCCCAGTTGCGCTTTTCCATCGCCTCCAGGATCGCCGGGTAATGCTGGATGACCGTCATCGACAGGCTGACGGTGCACGGGATGTTGAATTCATCCGTCAGGTCGAACAGGCGCCACAGGCCGACGCGGTTCCCGTAGTCGCGCTGGGCATAGCCAAGCACGTCCGGATGCGGCGACCGAGGCCAGGGATCGCGGATGCGCTGGTATTTCGGTTGGTATTCGTAGTGCTCGATATTCGGCACGATCCAGACCGCGACGCGCGCGCCATTCGGCCAGCGCAGTTGCGGCCGGCTCAGGATCGGAGAGTAGGTCACGAGATTCGGGTCCATCCGGCGGCTCCCTGTGTGTCGTTGAAAGGTGCCCTGGATCGGGCGGGCTGTCATCGGGGGATGTGCGGCAATCGACGTGTCCAAGGCCCCGATGGCATTCCGCCCCGCCCTCGCCTATATGCCCCTGATGCGCGCGCGCTTTATCAAGATGCATGGCTGCGGGAACGATTTCGTCATCTTCGACGAACGCGCCCATCCGCTCGGCCTGACCCAACGGAGGGCCGCCGGCTTGGCGAATCGCTGGACGGGCATCGGCTGCGACCAGTTCATCGTGATCGAGCCTCCGCCCCCCGGCGCCGACGCCTTCATGCGCATCCGCAACCCGGATGGAACCGAGGCCGGCGCCTGCGGCAACGCCACCCGCTGCGTCGCCTGGCTGCTGGCCACGGAAACCGGCCGGCGGGCGCAAATCATCCGCACGATCTCTGGCGACCTGCCGTCCGAACTCCTGCCCGACGGCCGCGTCCGCGTGGACATGGGCGCGGTGCGGCTGGACTGGGCGGACGTGCCGCTCGCCCGCCCGATGGACACGCTGCATCTGGACCTGGCGCGCGGGGACGTGCGCGATCCGGCGGCGGCCAGCATGGGCAACCCGCACGCGACCTTCTTCGTGCCCGACATGGACGCCGTCAGGATTGCCGAGATCGGGCCGTCTTTGGAGACCGATCCGATCTTTCCGCAAAGGGCCAATATCGGGTTCGTGCAGGTGCTCGCCCCCGACCGGTTCCGGCTGCGGGTCTGGGAGCGGGGTGCGGGGCTGACGCTCGCCTGCGGTTCCGGCGCCTGCGCGGCCATGGTCAACGCTGCCCGCCGCGGCCTGACCGGACGGCGTGCGACCGTGCTGGTGGATGGAGGCGAGCTGGAGATGGCATGGCGTGACGACGGCCATGTCCTGATGACAGGCCCGGTCGCCACGTCCTTCACGGGTGAGGTCGAGTTGGACAACTACCCCGCATGACGGTTGAGGTCCTCACCTTCGGCTGCCGTTTGAACGCCTATGAGAGCGAGGTCATGCGCGATCATGCCTCCGCCCTGACCGACACGATCATCGTCAATACCTGCGCCGTGACCGGCGAGGCTGAGCGCCAGGCGCGCCAGGCGATCCGGAAGCTGGCGCGGGAACGGCCGGACGCGCGCATCGTCGTCACCGGCTGCGCCGCGCAGATCGATCCGGCGAAGTGGTCCGCCTTGCCGAATGTCGACCGCGTCCTGGGCAACGAGGACAAGCTGAAGCCGGAAAGCTGGCTGGTCGGCGCGCCCAGTGCGGTGTCCGACATTATGGCGGCGCGGGAAACGGCGCCGCATCTGGTAACCGAGTTCGCTGGCCGAGCGCGGGCCTTCGTTCAGGTGCAGCAGGGATGCGATCATCGGTGTACGTTCTGCATCATCCCATTCGGACGTGGCCCCAACCGGTCGGTGCCCGTGGGCATGATCGTGGAGCAGGTGCGGGCGCTGGTGGCCTCCGGCTATCGGGAGGTCGTGCTGACCGGCGTCGATATCGCCTCCTACGGCGCCGATCTGCCGGGGCGGCCGACGCTTGGGCAGATGACGCGGCGGATGCTGGCCTTGGTGCCGGAGTTGCCGCGGTTACGGCTGTCCTCGATCGACCCGGCCGCGATCGACGATGACATCTGGCGACTGCTGGAGACGGAGCCTCGGCTGATGCCGCATCTGCATCTTTCATTGCAGGCCGGCAGCGACATGATCCTGAAGCGGATGAAGCGGCGGCATCTGACGACGGATGCGCGGGCGGTGATCGACCGGGCGCGAGCGCTGCGGCCTGGCATCGCCATCGGCGCCGACCTGATCGCCGGCTTCCCGACCGAGACGGACGATTTGTTTGCCGAGACGCTCGCCTTCGTGACCGAAGCCGACCTGCCGTTCCTGCATGTGTTTCCCTATAGCGAGCGTCCGGGCACCCCCGCCGCGCGCATGCCGGCGATCCCCAAGCCCGATCGCAAGGCGCGGGCGGCGCTGCTGAGGTCGGCGGGCCAGCTTTCCGCCGAACGTTTCTACGCGGCGCAGTTTGGCCGGGTTGTTTCGTTGCTGACCGAAACCGGTGACACCGGCCATAGTGAGCATTTCGCCCCTGTCCGCCTGTCCGCGCCGGTCGCGGCCGGACGACTGATTCCGGCCCGGGTTACCGGCGCCACACTCGACGGTTTGTTGGCGGAGGCGGCCTGATGGCTCTTGGTGGATTTTTCTCCCGGCTGAAGGAGGGCCTGTCCCGCAGCACCGCGAAGATCACGGAAAGCATCACCGCGGTCTTCAAGAAGCGCCGCCTGGATGATGAGGCGCTCGAAGAACTGGAAGACCTCCTGCTCGGCGCAGATCTGGGCGTCGACGCGGCCAAGCGTGTGATCGCCGAGTTCCGCCGCACGCGCTTCGGCAAGGAGGTCACGGACGAGGAAATCAAGCAGGCGCTGTCCGAGGAAATTGCCGCGATCCTGACCCCCGTCGCGCTGCCCCTGGTGCTGGACCCGGCGAAGAAGCCGCATGTCGTGCTGGTCGTCGGCGTCAACGGCACCGGCAAGACCACGACGATCGGCAAGCTGGCTCAGCTCTACAAGGACGAGGGCAAGCGGGTCGTCCTGTGCGCCGGCGATACATTCCGCGCCGCGGCCGTGGAGCAGTTGCAGATCTGGGGCGAACGGACGGGTGCGCCGGTGATCTCCGGCGGGCAGAACGCGGACTCGGCGGGGCTGGCGTTCGATGCGCTGACGCGGGCGCGGACGGACCAGGCGGATGTGCTGCTGGTCGATACCGCGGGGCGGCTGCACAACAAGAACGCGCTTATGGAGGAGTTGCGGAAGATCATCCGTGTGTTGCGCAAGCAGGATGAAACCGTTCCGCATACGGTGCTGTTGGTGCTGGACGCGACGACGGGGCAGAACGCCGTGCAGCAGGTGAAGGTGTTCAAGGAAATGGTGGACGTGACCGGGCTTGTGGTCACCAAGCTGGATGGCAGCGCCCGCGGCGGTATCGTGGTTGCCCTGGCCGAGACGTTCGGGCTGCCGGTGCATGCGGTGGGCGTGGGGGAGAAGGCCGCCGACCTGCGGCCGTTTGACGCGAATGATTTTGCGCGGGGGTTGGTGGGGCTGTAGCCTGAATTTCGTCGTGCCGGGCCCTCGGGTCCAGCCCGAGGGCAGGCTCCAGCCCGGCACCCGCGACTCCCCCCTGTTCTGCACACGCAAGTTGTGGGTGGTGGCCCGGAGCCTGTCCTCGGGCCGGCTCTTCGCCGGACCCGGGGGGCCATCATGACGGGGTGGTTGGGGCGGAGACTCGATTATGATACCATTTGATACTAAACCAACAACTCCGCCAGATGCGTCATCGTCCGCACGATGATATCCGGCTGATGCGGCCCGGCTCCGAACGGCCGTTCCCGCCGGTCGATGAAGGCTGTCCGCATCCCCGCTGACTTCGCGCCCACGCAATCGAATTCATGGTTCGCCACGAACAGGATCTGCTCCATCGGCAGACCGATCAATTCCGCGGCCTTGGTGTAGGTCGCGACATGTGGCTTGAACGAGTTCGCCTCGGCCACCGAGATCACGCGGTCGAACGGAAACCCGTGATACCGCTTGGCCGTCTCCAGCATGTCCGGATCGCCGTTCGACAGCACCACCAGCTTGAACCGGGTCTGCAACGTCGTCAGCGCCGCCGGAACCTCCGGAAAGCAGCGCAGGCGTTCGATGGCGGCGACCAGGTCACGGACCTCGTCCATCGTGTGTTGGATACCGGCGCGGTTCATCACATGCGCGACGGCGCGGTGGCCGATTTCCCGATAGGGCGTGTGCTCCCGATGCAGCAGCGCATCGATCATCGAGTTCTCGTAATGCGTCCGCCGCCACCAGGTGACGAAGGAGTTCGGATTGCCCGTCCAACCCTTCTCCTTCAGAAACGGCGTCGCGTATTCAACCAACCCGCCCTGCATATCCACGACCGTCCCATACTGGTCGAACATGCAGACCTTGATGCTGGCCTTGAGTTCATCAACGACGCTCATGCCGGCGTTCCATTCAACGTGTAGAGCAGCCGATACGTCGGGTAGGGACGAATATCGGTTGCCCCATGCGCCTTGGGATCGGCGGCCAGCACGGCTTCCCGCGCGGCATCGATGGCGGAGGGCTCGCTCGCCTCGATCATCAGCACCCATTCAATGCCGCGATCCGGCGCGGCGCGCAGCGCCAGTTCCGTGGTGGGGCTTTTCGGCTCCCCCGACGATCCCGCCCAGGCATGCGCCGCCAGCACCTGCCGCATCCCCGGTAGTTCAGCAACCCGCTGTTCCAGCCAGGGCCGAAATCGATCCTCGGCCGAGAAATGGATGACCGTCGCCACGCCCCCGATCCCGTCCCCCGCCGTCGCCAGCACGTCACAAATCCCGCGCTGCGCCACCCGGAACCCGGGCATCACATAGCTGGTCCAGGGCGTCGGATGATCCAGTTGCCAACGATAATGTCCCGTTGTCAGAACATCCAGCGTCGAGGCCTCATACAACGCCATGTACCGCGGCGTTCCCACATCCGCGCGATACCGCCGCCCACGCAGCATTCCAGGCACCGACACGCGCTCGGGGATATGTTCGCGGACGTACCAATCGTTGAAAGAATCCTCGATCGCGGGATCAACCTCGTTCCAGACGCCAAGCGTCGCCTTGCCAAGAAGCGCCATCAGGGCAGCACCTTCAATGAACGATAAGCCTCGATATGACGGATGAACTGATCCTCGGAGTCTTCATATCCGGTGAACCCCGCTTCGCGCGCCCGACTCATGCTGGAAACGATATCGTAGTCGATGCCCCAGACGAAATCGCCATAAGGCCACAGCGCGACATCATCCATGTTCGAGTACCGCAGCCCATGACGTTCGGCGATCCGTTGCCAGACCGGCCCCTTGTCCGCCATCCAGCGTTCCAGCTTCACCGTCCGCACGATGCCCATCTTCAAACCGAAATAATCAGCGAGCCGCGGCCAAAGCCGATTCCACCGGAATGTGTCACCATTGGTGATGTTGAAGGCCTGGTCAGCGGCTTTCGGTTCCGTCATCGCCCAAAAGATGAACCGCCCCAGCATCGTGCAGTCCGTGACCTCGGTCAGCGCATGATACGAGGCCAACTTCCCCGGAAAATCAAACGCCGCGTTCATCTCACGGCAAATCGCGGCATAGGCGCCAACAACGGTCACCAGATTGCGCGGCCGCCCCGGTTCCACATCGACCAGATACTGCGGGCGGCTCGCCGACCAGGTCCACGCCTTGCCAACCCGGCGCGACGTAAGGAAATCCTGCTGGTCATAGTAGAAATTGGGCGGCATGTGCCGCGGATCATCCTCCCGCGTCGGGCTCAGCATCGGGCCGAGATGCAGCCCATACCACTTGCCCCCCTCCAGCAAATGCACATGCTTCAGCGCCGGAGTCTCCGCCGCATCCAGCAGATTCCGCACCATCGCGACGTTCAGCGGCACGTCCTCAACCCCGCCCTCTCCAAACGGCGCGCGCGAGGCATAGACGACATGCGTCACAGCGCCCGCCGCGGCCACGGCAGCTTTGCAGGACTCCGGGCTCATGAGATCCGTGCGGATGTAGCGCACATTCGCCGGCGGCGGATTGGCCGGCGGATTGCGACAAAGGCCGACCACCTTCCACCCAGGCGTCAAGGCAATCAACTCGGTCAGGCGCGAGGCAGCGGCACCGGTGGCACCGGCAATCAGCGCAATGTTGTCAGGCATGGACTGGACGCATCCCTATGGGTTCATAGGGCACCAGAATGGCCGCACCCCACGTCGGCGGCAATGGCGGTAGCGATGGGGCTCCGCCCCAAACCCCGCGAGGGGCTTTGCCCCCTCGCCCCCCACCAAGGGCTCGCCCTTGGAACCATTGGATTGGGGGGAATTGAGGAGGGGCCAACACGGACCTGGCACGGTCACGGTTGGCCCCTCCTCAATTCCTCCCAACGGAGTGGTTTCCAAAGGCCTAGGCCTTTGGTGGGGTTAAGGGGCAAAGCCCCTTACGGGGTCTGGGGTGAAACCCCAGCGCTACGCCGCTTCCGCCGGCGCGCGGTGGCGATCATACAGGAACCCCATCACCCGGGCGCGTGCCGCCACGAAGGCCGGGTCGCGCGACAGGACCAACCGATCCCGGGGGCGCGACAGGTCGATGGTCAGGATCTCGCCGATCGTCGCATCCGGGCCGTTTGTCATCATGACGATCCGGTCCGACAGCAGGACGGCCTCATCCACGTCGTGCGTGATCATCATCACGGTGGTTTTCAGCCGAGCGTGGATTTCCATGACCTGGTCCTGGAGATGGGCTCGGGTGAGGGCGTCCAGCGCGCCGAAGGGCTCATCCAGCAGCAGCACCCGCGGCTGCATTGCCAGCGCCCGGGCGATGCCGATCCGCTGCTTCATGCCGCCGCTGATTTCGTGCGGGCGCTTGTCGGCGGCGGGCATCATGCGGACCAGGGCCAGGTTCTCATCCACCCATTCCGCCCGTTCCGCGCGGGACTTTCTGCGCCCGAACACCTGGTCGACGGCCAGGCGCACGTTTTCCCGACACGTCAGCCAGGGCAGCAGCGAGTGGTTCTGGAACACCACCGCGCGGTCGGGGCCAGGCTCGTTCACCTCGGTCCCGTCCAGCACGACCCCGCCCGACGTCGCCTTCAGCAGGCCGGCCACGATGTTCAGCAGCGTGGACTTGCCGCAACCGGAATGACCTATCACCGAGACATATTCACCGGGCGCGACCTTCAGGCTGACGCTTTCCAGCACCGCCGGTCCGTTCGCGGCGAAGCGCATGCCGACATGATCGATTTCAAGAGCGCTCGACATGATGTTTCTCCCTCAGGCCGATGTGCCACGGGTGATGATGCGCCCGGCCAGGGTGACCAGCCGGTCCAGCACGAAGCCGACCAGGCCGACATAGATCAGGGCGACGATGATGTCGGAGATGTTGGAGCTGTTCCACGCATCCCAGATGAAGAAGCCGATGCCGACGCCGCCGATCAGCATCTCGGCCGCGACGATCGCCAGCCAGGACAGGCCGATGCCGATGCGCAGGCCGGTGAAGATGAAGGGCGCGGCGGCGGGCAGCAGGATGCGGGTGAAGAAGCGGATGCCGCGCAGTTGAATGACGGCGGCGACGTTGCGGTAATCCTGCGGCACGTTCCGGACGCCAACAGCGGTATTGATGATCACCGGCCAGACGGCGGTGATGAAGATCACGAAGATCGCGCTGGGCTGCGCTTCGCGGAACGCCGCGAGCGACAGCGGCAGCCAGGCCAACGGCGGTACGGTGCGCAGCACCTGGAAGATCGGGTCCAGGCCGCGCATCGCCAGTTCGCTGGTGCCAACCAGCATGCCCATCGCGATGCCGCCGATCGCGGCCAGCAAGAAGCCAAAGGCCACGCGCTGGAGACTGGCCAGAAGATGCCAGCCCAGGCCGCGATCCAGCCCGCCATTGTCGTAGAACGGATGGAGGATCAGATCCTTGCTGTCCGCCCAGATCTTCGAGGGTGCCGGCAGCATCGACGTCGGGCTGTCGGCCACGAACTGCCAGATCCCCAGCAGCAGCGTCAGCATGATCAAAAGCGGTACCACGGCCACCGCGAAATCGCGCAGCCGGGGAACGACATGGGTCATGAGGGCGGATCGCACGCCATCCAGCCTGGGAATGGGCGTGGACACTTTCTCGGTCCGCCGGGTCATCGAAAGGGACATGTCACGCTCCCGCTCAGGCCGATATCTTCTTGATGGCTAGGCTCGCCAGATAGGCGGCCGGCGCTTCCGGGTCGAAGACCTTGCCGTCGAAGAAGGTTTCCTTGCCGCGCGACGTGCCGACCGGCATCTCGGCCGCTGATACGCCGGCCTGCACCGCCGCGGTCCGCCAGATGTCTTCGCGGTTGACCGCGCCGATCAGCGCCTTGGTGTCGAGGTCGGCGGGCATGATGCCCCAGCGCTGGTCCTCGGTCAGGAACCACAATTCGTGGGAGCGGAACGGGTAGGAGGCGTGGTCGGCGAAGAACTTCATCCGCAGCGGGGATTTCTCCACCGTCCGGCCGTCGCCGTAGTTCACGTTGCCGAGGGAGCGCGGCAGGATATCGGCCGGCGGCACGTTGAACCAGGCGCGCTTTCCCAGGATGCCCGCCAGTTCTTCCTTGTTCGCATCAACATCGCACCATTTCTGCGCCTCGATCACGGCACTGGTGAGCGCGGTGGCGGCGATCGGGTTGGCGGCGACGAAATCGGAGCGCATGGCGAAGGACTTTTCGGGATGGTCCTTCCAGATCTCACCGGTCACGCAGGCCGTGTAGCCCAGGCCCTGGTTCACCAGCTGGTCGTTCCAGGGCTCACCCACGCAGAACGCGTCCATGGTGCCGACCTTCATGTTGGCGACCATCTGCGGCGGCGGGACGACGATCGTCTCGACGTCCTTTTCCGGGTCGATGCCACCGGCGGCGAGCCAATAGCGGATCCAAAGGTCATGGGTGCCGCCGCGGAAGGTCATGGCGACCTTGTTGTTCCCCTTGGCGGCGAAGGCGGCCTTCAGAGGGCTGGAGTCGAGCTTCGCCCCCGCCGGCATGAGCGCCTTGGACACGCTGACCGCCTGCCCGTTCGTGTTCAGGCGCGCGAGGATCGCCATCGGCACGGGCTGGCTGTTCTGCACGATACGGCCAGTGTGGATCAGATAGGGCATCGGGGTCAGGATATGCGCCCCGTCGATCCCGCCCGATCCGCCGCCAAGAACCAGGTTGTCGCGCGTGCCGCCCCAGGAGGCCTGCTTCAGCACCTCGACATCCGGCATGCCGTACTTGGCGAACAGGCCCTTTTCCTTGGCGATCATCAGCGGCGCCGAGTCGGTCAGCGCGATGAAGCCGATGCGGGCTTTGGTCGTCTCGGGCCCCTTGCCCTGGGCGAAGGCGCCGGAGGGGAAGGCGGCGCGGGCGAGCGCCAGGATGGAGGCGGAGCCGGCGAGGCCACGCAGGACAGAGCGGCGGGTGGGGGAAAGGGAGGTCATCGGCGCGGGTCTCCTGCCCATCAATCTGGGAAGAGGAAGCGGGCCGCCGTTGGACCGCGTCAGGGGCGAGGGGTCGCGCCGGTGGCCTTCATTGGCCGGACCGCGGCTTCGGCGAGCGAAGCGGAGAGAAACCCCATGACCGAAATCTGACACAGGAAAATGCCGCAATAAAGGGCACATTGCTGCGACGCACAAGGATAAATTGACCATAACGACCAATAATGGTCAAATTATAGCCTTATTCGCCCATAAAATGTCCACACCGTACAAAATAAGGGCCGCCACCCGAAGGCGGCGGCCCGAACCCAGCCGTAAGGGTCAGAGCGGCTTCAGCGGCGGCGTCTCACCCGGGGGCAGCGGCACCTGGGCGACGTTCAGCACCATCGAGACCAGGCTGTAGTAGCCAATCCCACCCACCAGATCCATCGCGCCACGCTCACCGAAGCGGTCGATCACCGCCTGGTAGGTCGGGTCGGACACCTGGCCCGTGCCCAGCAGTTCGGCGGCGAAATTATACACCATGGCTTCATCGGCGCTCATGTTGTCGGGGCGGCGGCCCTCGGCCACGGCGTCCAGGATCGCCGGCGGCAGGCCCGCGTCGATGCCGATACGGCGATGGGCGTAGAATTCATACTGCGCGCCCCACTTGCGGCCGGCCATGCAGATCGCGAGTTCGTTCAGCGGCGCGGGAATCGAACTGCCGAAGCGCACATAGGCGCCGACGCGCTGCACCAGGTCGCACAGTTGCGGGCTGCGCAGCAGGGCGTTGAAGGGACCGCGCAGGCCGGCGCCGCGCGGGCCGGACTGGATCGAATCGACGACGGCGCGCTGCTCGTCTGTCAGGGACTCAGGCGACAGTTCAGGAAAACGGCTTTCACTCATGATCTACTCACTCCCAGTTGTGTTTCGGGTAGGGGGCTACTGGTGTTCAGGGCACCTGGCCTTAGGCGGGTCAGGGCATCCCGCGTAAGGCGGGTCAGGGCATCGTCGCTGTGCTGCCGCCATCGACGACGATCTCGGTCGCGGTGATGAAGCGGGCTTCGTCCGAGACCAGGAACAGCACGGCGTGCGCGACATCCCACGCATTGCCCATGTGCCCCATCGGCACGACCTTATTGCGCGCATCGATCAGCGCCTGGGCGTCGTTCCCGGCGACGGTGCGCGCCAGGCGGAATTCCACCAGCGGGGTGTGCATCAGGCCCGGCACGACGGTGTTCACCCGAATGCCCTGCTTGGCATAGGTCCCGGCAACCGAGCGGGAAAGCTGGATCACGCCGGCCTTGGACGCGCTGTAGCCGACATGGCTGCGCCCGCTGGTCCAGTCGTTCCGCATGCCCGCGACGGAGGCGATGTTGACGATCGCGCCCTTGCCGTTCTCAAGCATCAGGGGAATCGCATACTTGCAGCCCAGGAAGGCGGTCTTCAGGTTGAAGTCGATCTGAAGGTCCCAGACCTCCTCGCTCATGGACACCGGGTCGCCGGGGGCGGAGCCGCCCACGTTGTTGACCAGGATGTCGATCTTCTTGAAGCGGTTGATGCAGGCCTGCACCATCTCGGCCACCTCGGCCGCCGCCATCATGTTGCAGAGATGCGTGGCGCAGGTCCCGCCCTCGGATTCGATGATTCGCTTCGTTTCGTCCACCGCGTCCTGCTTGACGTCCACCAGGAAGACCGAGGCTCCCTGACGCGCCAGCAACGTCGCCGTGGCCTTGCCGTTGCCCCATCCGGGACCGACCGATCCCGCGCCGGTGACGATCGCCACCTTGCCGGCCATGCTGAGCATCCGTTCCTCCGTCCTTGCGTGGCCGCACATTAGCGGCACACGCCCGGATTGCCAGGGGGTGCCGTTTTGCCTCGTCATGACACCGGGCCGAACGCCTGCTACGATCCCGCCCAGACAAACAGGAACACCGCCCCATGAAACTCGGCCGCCTCGGAGCCTGGTACTCCACCGACAAGCTCTCCTCCCCCGCGCAAATCCGCGAATTCGTCGGCACGGTGGAGCGTCTGGGCTACGACGTGCTCTGGTATCCGGAGTCGCGCGGCAACGAGTCCTTTGCCGTCGCCGCCTATATGCTGGCGCAGACGACGAAGCTGAAGATCGGCAGTTCCATCGCTTCGATCTATGCGCGCGACGCCTTCACGTCGCGGCGCGGGATGATCACGCTGAACGATCTGTTCGGTGGGCGGTTCATTCTGGGCCTGGGCGTCAGCCATCCGCCGATGGTCGAAGGCCTGCGCGGCCATACCTATGAAAAGCCGATCCCGGCGATGCGCCGCTATCTGAACGGCATCACCAAGGACCAGCCGGGCGCCGCCGAATGGCCGCTCTGCGTCGCCGCGCTTGGCCCGCTGATGATGAAGTTGTCGGGCGACATGACCCAGGGCGCCATCCCCTACAACACCAACCCGCGCCACACGGCGGAAGCCGCGAAGATCCTCGGCCCCAACAAATGGCTGGCGATCGAGCAGAAAGTCACCATCGAAACCGACCCCGTAAAAGCCCGCGCGCTCGGCCGCAAGGAACTGGAGCGTTACATGACGCTCGACAACTACCGGAACAATTTCCTCCGCATCGGCTTCACCGAGAAGGACCTGGAGAACGGCGGATCGGACGACTTCATCGACCAGATGTGCCTCTGGGGTTCGGCCGACCAGGTGAAGGCCGGGCTGCGGGCGCATTTCGCCGCCGGGGCCACGCATGTGGCGATCCAGCCCGTGCATGCCGAGGGCGATATCGCCGCCCGTGACCACATCCTGACCGCGCTCGCCGACACATGATCGACCCGGCCACGGATACCGTCCTGATCACCGGCGCGTCCGGGGCCATCGGGACTGCCTTGCGCGACGGCCTGCGGGCGGAGTGGAAACACATCCGCCTGACGGACATCCGTCCGATCAAGGAGCAGACGGCGAATGAGGAATTCGTCCTGGCCGATCTCTCGGACCGCGCGGCGATCGACCAGATGATGCAGGGGGTCAAGGCGGTCGTGTACATGACCGGTGCCCCCAACGGCGCGTCTTTGGAGGAACTGTTCCGCATCAATTGCCGGGGCGTCTGGGACGTGTTCGAGGCCGCCCGCCTCGCGGGGGTGGAGCGGATCCTCTACGCGTCCTCCAACCACGCCTTCGGCTGCTACCCGATCGACGTGCCGGTGTCGCCCGAGATGCCGACCCGTCCGGATAGCATGTACGGCGCGTTCAAGGCGGCGTTCGAGGACGTCCTGCGGATGTACTATGACCGCTGGGGCATCCGCAGCGTGTCGATGCGGATCGGGACCTATCGGACCCTGCCGATCGATCAGCGGTCATTGGCCTCCTGGCTTAGTCCTGGCGACGTGGCCCGACTGGTGGATGCGTCGCTTCGTCATCCCGATCCGGGGTGCCTGGTGGTCAATGGCTACTCGGCCAATACGCGGCTGAAGGTGGCAAAGACCCATTGGGACTTCCTGGGCTACCAGCCGCAAGACAATGCCGAGGACCACATCCCGATGCTGCGCGCCAAGGGCATCGACGTGGATGGTCCATGGGAGTGGGCCGAACATGGCGGCCATCACGCCCATGCACCGGAGCGGGCCGTTCGCTAGACGGCCGGCTCCCCCGGGCGGTTAGGCGGTGACGAAGTCCCTCGCCCGGTAGCCCTGCGCGAACAGCAGGGCGCGCAGGTTGGCATGGTCGACCCGCGCCCGCGCCGCGGCCGCCACGATCGGTTTAGCGTGGAACGCGACGCCTAGGCCGGCGGCGCCGAGCATAGCGAGATCATTCGCACCGTCGCCCACCGCGACGGTAGCGGACAGCGGCAGGTTCCGCTCCTGCGCCAGGGCGCGCAGCGTTGCCAGCTTTGTCTCCCGGTCCAGGATCGGCTCTGCCACAAACCCCGTCAGCGTCGCACCGTCATCCAGCAGCAGGTTGGACTTGTGCATGTGAAAGCCGAGCAGGGCGGCCACGCGGGCGGTGAAGAAGGTGAAGCCGCCTGAAACTAGGGCGGTGTAGGCTCCGTTTGCCCGCATGGTGGCGACGAGTTCCCGGGCCCCATCCGTCAGGCGGACGCGTTCCCAGGTCTGGTCCAGGGTGGACACCGGCAGGTCCTTGAGCATCAGCACGCGTTCCCGCAGCGCGGACTTGAAGTCGAGTTCCCCGTTCATCGCCCGCGCCGTGATGGCGGCGATCTTGTCCTTGAGGCCGGCGAAATCCGCCAGTTCATCCAACGTCTCCCCGGTGATCATGGTGCTGTCCATGTCGGCGATCAGCAGGCTTTTCCGACGGGTGGCGACCTCGGAGACGATGGCGTCAACCAGCGCGGCGCCGAGGGCCGCGCGCACAACCGCCAGGTCGGGTGCGGCGGTCAGCGGGATATCCACGGCTTCGCCAGGGCTCAAGACGGTCGCGGAGCCGGCGGCGACGGCATCGCGCACGCTATCGATGGTTGCCGCGTCCAGTGTTGTGTCTGCGCGATTGGCGATCAGGGTCAGGATATGGGTCATGGCGGGCCGGACCATGGCGGCGTGTCCGGCGGATTGCAAGCCACCGGGCGGCGGGATATATGAGGCTAATTCCCTCATATTTCGATTGACCTCAAAAAAAACTTCGCTACGTTAACCTTATGTTTTCGATTGACGGTCCAGGATCAGGCTCGGATTTCGGGCCAGCCGGCCCCGCCATGCGGAGACAGGGTGATGACTTCGGAACCACGGCGGAACCGCCGCATGCATCCCAACCTGCCGTTCCGGCCCGCTATCGGGTCTGACTTCGAGCTGGAGGATGCCGTGGTGGTGGACGCTCGGACAAGGGCTTTCGTGGCACGAGCACTCGCCTTTGCCACCAGCGCCGCGATCGCCGTCACCGGCCTGCAAGGGCTGATCACCGGCGACACCACGGCGATCAGCACCGTCTGGGCGGTCACCGGTCCGATCGTCGGGGCCTTGGTCAGTTACTACTTTGGCGCGCATCGAAAGGGTTTCTCATGAGCACGCTCACGCTCGACACCACCAACGGCCGCTCGACCACGCAGGCGTCGGACGCCAAGGCTCGCGTCGCCAAGATGCGGGTGCAGTTCGACCTGACCCCGCGCTCCATGGACCGGCTGAACGCGTTGAAACTGAAGACCGAAGCCTCTTCGTACGCCGAGGTCGTGAAAAACGCGCTGCGGCTGTATGAAGCGCTCATTGAAGAAGCCGAGGGGGGCAAGGAGTTCCTGGTCAAGGACCAGGCCGGCACCGTCACCCCCCTGCGGCTTTTCCTGTAGCTCAGGCTTTCAGCAGCGCCGCCGCGATCCGTTCCCGGCTTAGCGGCATGTCCCGGATGCGCGTACCCAGGGCATGCGCGACGGCGTTTCCGATGGCGGCGGCGGTCGGTCCGAAGGTGCATTCACCCATGCCCAGCGTGGGCATGTCCGGGTTGTGCATGATGATGGTGTCGATCTCGGGGATCTCGGAGAATTTCAGGATCGGGTAGCTCTCCCAATCCAGCGACGTGATCCCGTCGCCTTCCATCTTCACTTCTTCCTTCAGCGTCATGCTGGCGGCGTGGATGATGCCGCCCTCGACCTGGTTCTTCGCCCCGTCGGGGTTGATCACCAGGCCGGCATCGACGGCGCACCATACGCGGCGGAGACGAACTTCCTGGTCCACCTCCAGTTCGATCGCGACGGCGGCATAGGCGGCGCGGTTCTTGTAGCGGCTCCAGGCCAGACCCAGCCCCCTGCCCGTCCCCGCCGGTCCGCGATTGGCCCAGTCGCTGCGTTCACCGACGCTTTCCAGCAGCTTGCGGGCGCGCGGGTCGGACAGCAGCGACAGGCGATAGGCCAGGGGATCGACTCCGGCCCGGTCAGCCAACTCGTCCATGAAGCATTCCAGCGCGAAGACATTGGGCAGCGCGCCCAGGCCTCGCAGCGACGACGTCCGGACCGCCGTCTTCAACGCGAGATGATGGATGATCCGCTTGGCCGGGAAGTCATACAGAGGCGTCCCATTGCGGGTGCCGCCGCCGCCGGCCGCCTCGGGCGGATCGTTCGGGCGCGGATCGGGGGGCGGAGTCGGCAACGCCTCATGCGTCAGCATGTTGCCGCCATAGATCGGGCGCTGGACATGCGATCCGGCCCAGACCTCCACCGTCCAGTCCAGGGGCTTGCCGTCCGGGTCCATCGCGGCGCGGATACGGGTCATGTGGGCGGTGGAGACGGGTTCGAATCCGAACTCCTCCTCCCGCCGCCACTGCACGCGGATGCACTTGTCCGGCATTTGGAGCGCGATCACCGCCGCGTCCATCGCCGCGTCATCGGCGCCATTATGGCCATAGCAGCCGGCGCCATGGGCATGCCGCACCGTCACCTGCGACCGCTTCAGGCCCATGATGTCGGCGATGCTGTTCCGCAGCGGATAGACGCCCTGGGTATGCGACCAGACGGACAGGTGCCCGCCACGATACTCCGCCAGTCCGCAGGACGGCGCGATCGCCGCATGGGCGACATAGGGGCGGGAATAGGTAGCCTCAGCCACGTTGCCTGTCTCCGCCGGCGGGTTTTCATCCCCCACGAACCGGTCGTCGGAGGGCTGGGAGCGGAACCAGACCGCCTCCCCCTGCGCCGGGGTCAGTTGGCGGACACTGTCCCAGCGGGCATGGGTCGGCGCGGCGGTGGCGGCGCGGTGAACGACCGTCTCGTCCTCTCCGACAAAGGCCACGAAGTTGCCGACCTGCACGATCTGGAAATCGCCCCGCGCCGCCCGTCGCACCGCGGCCTCGTCCAACGCGGCCAGTTGGGCGCCGCGCGCCGGCTGACGGAGCACGCGGGCATGCAGCATGTCCGGCCGCACGATGTCCTGGAGGAACCCGCCGGTCGTGACCTTGGCGATCAGATCCTTGCGCGGGATCGGCTGTCCCACGATCCGGTAGGCGCTGGTTGGCTTCGGCGTGGCCGTCCCGGTCACGTCCTCGGCGAAGTCCACGCCACTCACAAAATTCCAGTAGTGGAACCCGGTCGGCCGATCCCCGCGCAGGAAGGCGCCGTCTTCCACCACCAGCTCCTCGGGCGCGCAGTTCAGCCGCTGCGCCAAACGCCGCAGCACCCGTGCCCTTAGTTCGGAGGACACGATGCGAACCGAGCGGCCTGACATCTCGATCGACAGGCTGGAGGCGGTGGAGCCTTCATCCGGCGCCTCGGCCGTGTCGCCCGAGAGGATGGTGACGCGGTCGAGGTTGATGTCCAATTCCTCGGCCGCGATCTGGGTCAGGGCGGTCAGCACCCCCTGCCCGATCTCGACCTTGCCCACCGACAGGCGGACGGTCTGGTCCGGTTCGAACCGCAGCCAGGTTTCCAGGCGGGGGTTCTGTTGCAGGCTCAGCGGCAGCGAGTCGCTCATGCCGGGGCTCCCTCTCGGATCATCGCGGCGGCCTTTTCGACCGCGCGCAGGATGCGCGGATGGGCGCCGCAGCGGCACAGATGCTTGTCCAACGCGGCCACGATATCAGCGCGGGTCGGCGACGGATTGCGGTCCAGCAGCGCCTTGGCCGAGACCAGGATGCCCGACAGGCAGAACCCGCACTGGCCCGCCTGCTCCTCCAGAAACGCCCGTTGCAGCGGATGCAAGTGCTCCGGCGTCCCCATCCCTTCCAGCGTCGTGATCGAACGGCCCGCCACGGACCCGACTTCCCGCGCGCAGGAGTATTCGGCCTGCCCATCGATCAAAACCATGCAGGTGCCGCATTGTTCCAGCCCGCAGCCATAGCGCGTGGCCTTCAGATCGAGGTGATTACGCAGCACGTCCAGCAGCGGCGTGTCCGGTGCCGCCGTCACGCTGACATCCTGTCCGTTCACGGACATCTTGATCGCCATCGTCTCCCTCCCTCTGGACTTGGCGGCACTTTGCGCGCGCCACCCTCCTCGCTCAAGGGGTCGCGACCACCGAATTCCATGCCCGCGTTCACCAATTCTTAGGATGTCGGCAGGCAGAATGGGGGCGTCCGTGAACCCTGGAGCCCGTCATGCGTCTGCTGCCCCTTGTGCTTGCCATCCTGCTCGGGATCAGTCCCGCCCTCGCCAACGACCCACCGGCCAAGTCAACCACCGCGACGCCACGGCCGCGCATGACAACGGAACAACGCTTCGAGCAGGCCAACACCACGCGCGACGGGCAGTTGACGCTGGAGCAGGCCAAGCAGGGCTACAAGACCGTCGCGCGGGCCTTTGAAACGATCGACGCGACCGGCAAGGGCTTTGTCACGCTGGAGGACGTCCGCGCCTGGCAAAAGGCCGCGCGTGACGCCCGTCAGGCGGCGCGGACAACCCTGAACGATCCCCTTAGGCCGCGGCACGCGGTGCAGCGCGGGCCGGCCGAGGAACCGGCGGCCAGCGCCACCACGGTACAAGGCCCGATGCGTAACGATGTCCAGACCCCGACGCCGGAGACACCGGCGGAGCAACCCTGAACAGGCTGATCAGGCCGCCAGGCGGAGCATCTCCAGGATGTCATCGACCCCGTGCACCGGGCGGGGATTGGTGTGCAGGTAATGGTCCAGCAAAGCGGCCTTCGCGACGGTGTCGAAGCGGTCCGGGGTCACGCCGACCTCGGCCAACGTCCGCGGCAGGCCGAGGCCGGCCACGAAGTCGTGGACCACGTCGCAGGCGCGCCGGCCGGCCTGGCCAAACGCCTCCGCCACCAGGGCCTGGCGGTCGGCGTTCGCGGGTTCGTTCCATCGCAGGACCGTCGGCAGCATGATGCAGGACGTATATCCATGCGGCACGTCGCAGGTGCCGCCCAGCACATGGCCGATCCCATGGCTCGCCCCCATCGGGACCTTGAAGCGGTTATGCTCCATCGACAGCCACACCCCCAGCAGCGCATCCAGCCGCGGCGCCAGCGCGTCGGGGTCGGCCTTGGTCGCCGGCAGGGCGACGGCCAGCAGGCGGATCGCCTCCAGCGCCTCGGCGTAGGACCGCTTGTCGGCGAACTGGGAACATACCGTCTCCACCGCGTGATCCAGCGCGCGGATTCCGGTCGAGAGCCATAGCCACATCGGCGTGCGCACCGTAACCGCGGCATCGAGGATGATGACGCGCGGGGCGATCAGCGAATGGCGGAAGATCTCCTTCAGCATCGTCCGCGTGTCGGTCGCGCCAGCCGAGAGGTTGAAATCACCGCCCGACAGCGTGGTGGGGATGGCGATCTGCGGGATATCCGGGCCGTCGAAGACCGGGATCACTCGCTTTCCGTCCGGTCCGACGCGGGCAACGAACCGGTCGAAATCCTGCGTGCCGCGAATGTCATGCTTCAACGCCAGCCGCACCATCTTGCCGGCATCGGTACCGGAACCGCCGCCGAACGTCACGATCAGATCAGCGCCGACGGCCCGCGCAGCCTCGGTCGCGGTCAGCACCGCGTCGCGCGGCGTGTGCGAGGGCATGCCGTCATGTGACCCGGCGTAGCGCGGGCCGAGCGCCGCGCGCATGGCATCGACCCAATCGGTTTCCCGATCCAGGGTCCGGCTGACCAGCAGGAACACCCGTTTCGCGCCGAGCCGTTCAGCCTCCGCCGCCAAGGTGGGCGCGGCGGGTTTGCCGTAGATGATGCGATCAATCAGGAAATTTTCGTGTGTGCCCTGGACGGTCATGCCGGCGTTCCTTTCCGGTCGGGTTTGGAACGCCATGCGTAGCGCCGATGGGGCGCGGTGGGGAGTCCCGCGGTTATTTGCCCTCGGCCGCGATCCAGGGATCGATACATCCGCCCTTGCCACGGCGATAGACGACCAGCCCGTCAAAGGAGTCGATCGGCCGGTAGCGCGACCAGACCCGCGCGAAGGCCGGATCCGCCTCGCTCAGCACACCGATGTAGTTCGTGCCTTCGCGCGTATCGACGACCGCGATATCCGGGCAGCCGGCCAGGAAGTCATGCACGACCCAGCGCGCCACCGGCCAGTCGCGGGATGTCTGGGGATCGAAGCGGGCGCGCCACAGCTCCCCCTTCAACGCCCACATGGAATCGAACCGCGATGCCCATTCCACCCCGGTGTTGTTCACCACGGGGAAACCCAGCGCGATCCATTCCGAGAACGCCAGGTAGCTGCGGGCCTTTTCCTTGCGGACAATCGCCTCAAGCCGGGAAACGGTGGTCGCGGCGGGCTCGACCGCCTGGACAACCTGCGGTTCAAACCGGCGCAGGGAGCCGAAGAACAGGATCACCAGCACCAGGCAGGCGATGGCCAGCGGCATGCGGGCGCGATGCGCGGTCCGGTCGCGGTGGACGAAGGCCGATCCGGCCCAGCACAGCAGCGCCAGCACGGTCGCGACCGTCGCCGGAATGCGGTGGTAGTACCAGTCCTTGCCATCGAGGAAGCAGATCACGCTGCCGACCACCGCCAGCACCATCAGCGACAGGATCACCCAGCGTTCTTGCAGGTGCCGCCACCGCAGCAGCAGCAGGCCGAGCATGACGAATTGGCCACCGATGAGAGCGGCGCTCTCGGCAAAGAGTTGCCACATCGAACTGTCGGTCGCGCCATACAGCGCGAGCGCCATCGGTATCGCCCAGCTGAAATAGGCCGGTGAGAACAGCGCGACCGCCCCGGCATACAGCGCGACGCTGAGGCCCCCGGCGAGGGGCAGCAGGCGCCAGGGCCGCAGCCCCTGGGTCAGGGCAATCGCCTCCAGCGCGATGGCCACGCCGACATAGCGTGGCTTCATGGCGCAGCCGATCGCGGCCAGCACGCCGGCGATGATCGCATCCCGGCGCTCGGGCCGATGCCCGGACAATTCGCCCGCGAACAGCGCCAGATAAGGCAGGATGGCGGCGACCAGCAGATGCTCGCGCTGCCCGACCTCTCCGGCCGGGAGCACCAGCAGGATGATGCCGATCACCGAGAACGTGACCAGCCGGTCGGCGAACAGGCCCCCCTGCGGACGCAGCAGACCGGCGGTCCACCAGGCGCAGCCGAGAACCGCGCCGATGAAGCCGGGCATCGCCACGTACTGGGATGGCACGCCGAACCAGCGCGACAATTCCATCGGCAGGACGGAGATCCAGACGATCAGCGGCGGATTGACCTCCACCACATCGACATACAACTCCCGTCCGGCCATCCAGCGCCGGGCGACATACAGCAGCCAGGCGATGTCGTCCTTGAGCGGGGAACGCAGGGCGGTGAACATGACGACGACCAGCACGCCGATCAGCACCACCAGGGCGATCGGGCCGAGCGAGCGCGGCAGACGCGGGTGTTCGGTGCGTTCGGCCGGTTCGGCCAACGGGTTTGACGGGCGGTCGGGTGGTAGCAGTGCGCTTGCGGACATGATCCTGCAATTATGGCTGGTGATGTGTTGCCATACCGTTAACGCCCCGCCAAGTGGCGAAACAGTGTCGGAAATGATGAAAAGATGCGGCGGAATGCGCGTTGACATTCCACGACCGGATCGGATGATGACCATGACGCGGTGTTCACGCCCCCCTCGCCCGCCGTCGGAGCTGTCATGACGCGCAAACTCATCGCTCTGGTGCCATGGTTCGCCCTGCTACTCGCCATGGTTGCCGGCCCCGCCTTGGCCGCCGATGCACCCGTTGTCGGGGATACCGTCACAGGGCGTCTGACCCTGGCCGGCAAGACCATACCCCTGCCCGAAGGCCCCTGGCGCATCGCGGCCAGCGGCCACGGGTCGGCGAAAGCCGCGAACGGGACCCTGCTCAGCGTGACCGCGGGCGTGCTGCTGGTCCGCCCCGACCCCGCGACCGCGCCTTCCTGCTGGTCCAGACCAATGCCCTGCCGGCCCGCGACGGATGGGGGACGTCGCCATCCTGTGAGGGCACGCTCTTTACCCAGATCTCGGAATCGCGCGACCTGCATGAGGGCTGTGCCTTCGTGTCCTTCGCGCGCGGGCCGCACCGCGTCGGCACGCTGCTGCCCGCCTTGCCGGCCGAAGCCGTAGGCACGCTGCCGCCCTGGGCACTTGTCGCGGGGTTCCGGGTCTCCGACCGGCGCGACATGATCGACATGCGCCTCGGCGTGTCCCCGTCCTCACCGGACCCGGCGGCCTGGGCAGAGGGTCCGGCGGGCCTCGACACCGCCCACGCCGCGACCCTCCGCCGCCTTTCCGACTGGGCACAGACCGCTCGGCGCGCCACGCTGGCCGCCATGCGCGCGCCGGTCGCGCCCGATGCCAGAATGCCCATGCCGGTCCTGCTGTTCGCGGCGGATGGGGCAGACGAGCACGCCGAGGAGCCCACCACGCTGACCCGGAGCTTGTATCGGCTGGCCGGCTATCGCGTGATGAACACCGCCATCGGCTTGGTCCTGGCCAGCTATGTCACTGGCAGCGTGGTCACCGGCACCTGGGTGCAGACCTGGAATATGGTCACGCACAGCGCGGTGTTCATGGTCAATGAACTGGTGTGGGAGACGCCCCCCACCACGCCGATCATCAACCTGTCCGGCCCCCTGGCGGGCAGGTCAGGGCCGCCGGCCTCGGATGCGCCGGGCATGGGCGCACCGGGCATGGGCACACCGGCCATGGGCACACCGGGCATCGCCGCGGCACCGACTCCCGTCGTCGCCGGCAAGCAAATCCCGATGCCGCCCGGGACCTGGCGGGAACTGGCGCGGGAGGACACGCCGCAACAGGCCGGCGCGGTGTTCGGGCGGATCGAGGCCGGCGCGCTGCGGGGGCTGGTGATCGCGCGGGCCAATGGCGCGCCGACGGCCAATATCATCGGCTCCCCGGCTGAATGCGGGCGCACCGACCTGCTTTCCGTGCAGGTCGCGTTCGATACGCCTCGCGACGGGTATTGCGCCTATGTCAAGCGGGTCATCCCGCGGGACGAGCCCGGCGGCGAGCCGCTATGGGCCGCCGCGCGGGATCGGCTGCGGACCGAGGGCGTGGTCGTGCCGCCGATCATGCTGGAGGCAACCGGGCGGACCAGGACGCGGGAGAACTTCCTGGACGCGCGGTATTATTTCCCCGACTCCACCGACGATCCCGCCACCATCGTCACCTGGAGCAGCTTGCTGCGGGAACCGCTGGAACTCGGCGCGCGGGGACGATTGCCCGAGACCCTGACCGGGAGCCTCGCGGCGCTGCCGGCACCGGATACGGCCGACACCGCGCGCCGGCTGCTGCTTCGCCAGGCCCGCGCGCCGGTTGATCGCCTCCGCGATGCCGGGGCGATCGACGCCGAGACCCATGATCGCCTGGCGCGGGCGGCCGAGGACTCGGCGTTGCAGCCGGAACATCAAGGCTGGTCGCTCTGGAGCCGGACGCTGGTGAAGGTCGGCACCTATCGCGTCGCCGCCTACCTGGACACGGTCGCGACGACCTGGGTGGTGACGGGCAATGCGGCGCAGAGCTTCACGCTGGCCAACGCCCATGCCGTGATCAAGCCGATGATCGCCTATGCAAATGAGATCGGCTGGGCCGGCGCGGGGGCGGGGGGCGCTCGGGCGGCCCTCCTGCCGGCCAGCTTCCCCGATATCGGCCCCGAGGCGCGCTGATCAGATCACCTGGGGCGTATCAGCGGGGGCGTATCAGCGGGGGCCGGCGCGCAGGAGGGCGTCGATGCGCTGATTGAACGCATCCGCCGCCGCCCGGGCGTCGGCATCGGCGAGCCAGCCGGCCATCAGGTCCGCGACCGGGCCGGTGACGGGGCGCAGCATCGTCGCCGCATCGGTGACGGCGCCGTCGCGCACGCGGCTCGCGGCCTCTCGCAGGGCCAGACGGCCTGGGTCGGTCTCGGGCGCGGGCCGGCCGAAGGGGGTCCAGGCGATGACCGTCGCGGCCCAGGCCAGGGGATTGAGCCCACGGGCCGGCCGCAGCACAGGGTCGGTGACCCGGCGGAAATCCTGACCGAGGTCCTGGGTGGTCGGCACGCCGATCGGCGCGTAGGGCGCGAACCGGTCCAGCAACGGCGTCAGGTCACCGGTCGCGGCCCTCGCCCCGCGCGCCATCGCGAGTTCGGGCCCGAAGGGTGTGCCGCGCCGCAAGGCTTCCCCGAGGCGGGCCAGGATCATGACGCGGGTCCAGGCCGCGGTTTCCTCCTGCTTGCGGACGGCCTGCGTCAGGTCGGCCTGTGCCCTGGTCAATTGGGTCGCGGTCGTGGTCAGGCGCTGCTCGACGTCGCGGAGCTTGCGCTCCTGCCGCGAGATGGCGAGCGCGTCTTCCTGCTGGGCCTGGCCGACCGTGGTGGTGAGGCCGAGGAGGCGGAGGGCGCCGTCATACCAGAACGGGGTCGTCAGGCTGACCCCGAGGGCGAGCATGGCGATGGTCCAGGCTGGCCCGCGCGGAGATGGCAGGGTGACGGCGGGGCGCGGCGGTTCGGCGTGCGCCGGACGCGAGGGCGTTGCGGGCGGGGACATGGACGGTGGGGGCGTTGATGGGGCCGCCAGGGGGACCGTCGGGGGGACCGCCGATGGAACCGTCGATGTGGGCGCTGGCGGGACAGGCGGAGCGACGACCGCCGGGGGAACCACGGGCCTCGCCAGCGGGGCGGCGGTAGGTGCCGCGATAATGGGGGGCAGCGCGCTTGGGGTCTCTCCAACGGGGGAGGCCTCGGCAACCGGGGCGGCTTCCGGCGGAGTCGGCACGGCATCAGCCGAGGCCGCCGAACCGCTCACAGGGTTCGGCAGGGGGGACTCCGATGCCGGCACGTCGGGGGTGGCAGCTTCCGGCACGACGACATGACGCGGCGGGACAACGGGCGGCTGGCCGCGATCAGGCCCGCCGGCAACCAGGGCCGGCCGAGATGCCAGCGCCCAGGACGCCGGTGAATCATCACCGGTGACCGGCGCCGCGCTGGCCACGGGACCCGGCTCCGCAACCGCCGAAGCAGGCACGGGTTCAGCCGCCGACGGCTCCGGTTCCCCCTCCCGCGGCAGGGCCTCGATCGGCGTGCCGCGCGACGGCGCCTGACCGGGCTTGGCGAACACGTCCGGTAGCTTCACCGTCGATTTACGGGCCATCCTGAATTTTCCTCATCCGCCGCTCAGGACGCCTTCGCCAGTTCTGGCGCCGCCGCCGCGGCCGCCCGATCAATCTTCCGCAGTTCAGCCTTCACGAAAGCCCAAAGCTCCCGAATTTCGGCGGCGGCCTTGCCAGTCGTTTCAAACTCGGTCGTCACCTGCGCCGCCGAGGCAGCCGCCGGGAACGCCGAACGGAACCGCAGCACGCCCGCCACCCGGCCCTGGCGCGCCAGGATCGGAATCGCCTCATCCACCGCGCGGATCCGCCGGCCCGTCGGCGCCTGGGTCACGACGAAGGCATAGCGCCGGCCCGCTTGCTCAATCATCTCAACGATTTCCGGCAAGGCCTCGAAATCGTCGGAGGTCGGGCGCACCGGCACCAGCACGAAATCGACCGCGTCCATCACCCGCCGGATGAAGCTGTGGATCGAGGGCGGCACGTCGATCACCACCAGATCCACCCCGCCGCTGGCGGCCAACTGCCCCAGCACGGTCAGCAACTGGTCTGGCTTCACCGCAGCCAGCGCCGGGTTCGGCGTGCCGTTCGCGCCAGCCGTGCGCCGGTTCCACCATTTCGACAGAGTCGCCTGCGGATCGAGGTCGATGAACACAACCCGCTGCCCGTTGCGCGCGGCCAGCACCCCGATCTCCCGCGCGATGGTACTCGCGCCCACGCCGCCCTTCTGCTTGGCCAACATCACGGTGTGCATGGACAACCCCTTCCCCGCCCGCCGATGCTTATGCAAACGCTCGGCGCATCGTAGGCCCCGGTCACGGTCGCGCGCAATTCACCAAGGCAGCGAGCGCCACGCATAAGTCGCCACCGAGGCCGAAATGGTCGCCGCCACCGACAGCCCACAGAACAACCCGGCGGTCGGCAACACCGCTCCCGTCCCGCTGCCCCAGACGATCACCGCCCCGATCGCCGCGCCACCGGCGCAGGCCGAGATCATCGCCTCGGTCACGCCGCCCTGGCGCACGACGATGACGTCGCGTTCCACAACGACCTGTGCCGACACCGGCCCGCCGGCCAACAGCGACACCCCCAGCGCCAGGCCGGCCAACGTCCGGCGCGGCCTCATGGCTTGGGCGCGGCGACGGCCGTCCAGCGATCCAGCCGGGGCAATAGCGCATCCGCCGCGGACCGCGCCTGGGCATCCGCGAGCCAGGCCCCCAGCCAGTCGGGGCGCGGCGCCTCGATCCGGCGGGCCGCGGCCATCGCACCCAGCAGGTCGTCGTCACGCAGCAGGGTCTCGGCTTCCAGCAAATGCGGGTTCACGTCCTGAGCCACCGGATCTGGCGCCAGCAGCACCGTCCGGCGAAGCCAGGCGAACGGCGAACCGCCCTGCGCCGAACCCGCGCCCGCCATCTCCCGCAGGAAGCGCTGGCGGATTTCACGCGCGCCCGGCACCCCGGTTTCCGCGAAGGGGGTGATCATGGCCAGCATGTCGGTCAGATCGGGGGCGGGAGTCGCAACCGCGCGCAACGCCGCCAGTTCCGCCATGAACCCGCCATCGGAGCGCAGCGCCGCCGCGAGATCGGCCGCGGCGCCGGCGGCCAGCGCGTCGCGCATCGCCGCCATCCGCTGTTCCATGCGGCCCAGGTCCTCCCGCAGCTTGGCCACCGCGGCCTCGGCCGCCTTCAGTCGCTGCTCGGACCCGACGGAGCCTTGCTCCAGCCGGACGATGTCGTCCCGGTTCCGTTCGGCGGCGATATCGGCGGAGGAACGGAAATTCAGAGTGGCGAGGATGTTCGGTACCCAAAGCGGCCCGGTCAGCGAGACGATCAACGCCGCCCCGGCCAGCATTTTCATCGATCGCATCGTCGCCGCGCGCTCATGTGCCTGGTCATCCCGATCCATGCCTGTCACTCCTCAAGAACCGATATACGCGCCGTGAAAGTATCGTAGGGTCCGGTCAGACCGCTGTCAGCGCCGAAATCACCGCATGCACCAAAAGCGCCACGATCACGCCCACGACAATCGCGTTGGCCACCGACCGGCTGACCGCCAGGCTGGATGATTTGGGCCCCAGCGCGATGATGATCGACGTGATCGAGGCCAGCAATCCACTGATCGCCGCCTTGGCCACCACCCAACCCATCGCCGAGGACGGCCAACCGGATGGCGAGATAACATTACGGAAGAACAGGCTGCGAAACAACTCCCGATATTGGTTGGGGAACTGTACCATCCATGTTTCCTGCGAGGCCCAGGCGCCCAGCAGCACCGCCAGCACGATCAGCACGACCGAGCCAACGCCCATGCTGATGATGATCCCCGAAAACACATAAAGCCGGCCTGGAATGCCCAGGTTGTCCATCGCCTGGAACTGCGCGGTCAGCGCCCGGTTACCGACATCCGCCGCGATCACCGCGCTGTTGCGCGCGACGAACAGAATCGTCGTGATCAAGGGCAGCGCCACCCGCGCCTGCACCGTTCCCAGCCCCACCAAGGTCTCATCATGCAGCAGTGATTTCAGCAATCCACCATAGGAATAGTAGTTGAACCCGAACCAGATCGTGACAAACCCGGTAATGCAGGCCCCAGCCGCGATATACATCAACATGATCGGCGACGCGCAGAGCAGCCACATGTAGCCCAGCACGTAATGGGTGAACCAATACAGCCGCGTGTTCCTCGGCGCCGCCGAGGAGCCCAGCCGCCAGCGCCCCCGAGAACGGGGCCGTTCCTCGGTCGGATCGGCCCGCGTGGCGATGGTGAGGCCGGCCTCCAACGCCTCGATCCGCGGCGCAACCTCGGTCAAGGTGGCGCGGATTGGGTCCATCACCAGCACGCGATCGGCCACCGGCAGCAGTTCGGAGGCGTGATGCACCGCGATCAGCGCCGGCTTGCCCATGGTGCGGCACAGGCCGCGGATCAGTTCCACCAGCCGGCGGGAGGAGATGATGTCCAACCCCGAATTCGGCTCATCGAACAGCAGCACCGGTTGGTCGGTCAGCACGGTGCGCGCGATGGCCAAACGCTGGCGTTGCCCGCCGCTGCTGGCGCTGACGGCCTGGTGCGGGTCGATATCCTCCAGCATCGGCAGCATGGCGGCGGCCAGCGACGGCGCGACATTCGCCGCCGCGTGGTCGCGCGCGATCCGCAGATTGGCCTCGGCATCCAGTTCGTCGAACAGCGCATGGCTCTGGAACACCACGCCGCCGACGCCGGCCTGTTCCTCGGCCAGGTCGATCCGCAGGTCGCCGCACGACAATTGCCCCGATACCTGCCAGCCATTGCCGCGATCCAGCAACCCGCCCAACAGCATCAGCAGGGTCGATTTGCCGCAGCCGCTGGGGCCGACCAGCAGCACGACCTCGGACGCGCCGATCCGCAGCTCGGTATCGCGCAGGATGGGAATGCCATCCGGGCGGGTGATCGAAAGACCGGTCGCGACAAGCCCGTCGCGCGCCGCCGTCGCGACAAGCCCGTCGCGCGCCGCCATCCGGCTGTCGCTCACGAGCGCCCCTTCCTCTCAAGCGGCTGCACCGCGTACCGATCCAGCGCCGCCAGCTCATCCCGTTGCGATCGGCTCATGAACACAACGACACGGTCCCCCCGCCCGGCGATGGTCGCCCGGATGACGGTGGCGGCCACCAGGTTCAGGTCCTTGCTGCCGCGCAGGCTGACCAGCAGACGCGGCGCGAAGCGGGCCAGGTCGTTGGCGCGATCGACTATGCCGTTGGCATAGGGACGAAACCGCTCATCAAAGGCCATCTCGGCCAGCAGCCCTTGCAGCGCGCCATCATGGGCGAGCTGGCGCACCAACTCATCCTGATACAGCCGCAGGAAGGTCGCGGCCTGGGGGGAGGCCATCAGATGCGCGACCATCCGCTCCGGCACCTCCCGATCCCGCAGTTCAAGCAGCGCGGACCGCAGCGCGTCCTCCACCGGGGTCATGTTCCAGGGTCGGTCGGTGAAGGGATCGAGCATCGCGAAGGCGTTGGCGCGCAGCATCCGGCCGGGGACCACGCGAAAATGCCGTTCGACCACCGGGCGGATGTCGCGGTCACCGAGGTCGCGCATCGCCGGTTCCAGCCCGCGCAGCAAGGCGCGCCAGGCGCCGCTTTCCTGCGTCACCACCCAGGCCGAACGGGCGGCAACCTGAAACACCTCCAGGAAACGGTCACGGTAGTGATCGGCGAACTCCGGCGACGTGACGATATCGCGCCCGCCCGAAGACAGCGCCACGACCAGGGCCGCCGCGCGGTCGCGGATCGACTGACGCTCCCCCGGTGATGCCAGCAGCCACAGCAGCCGAGCATCGGCGGGAAGCAGAACCGGTTCGGTGGCGGTGGCGAGCAGCGGGTCGAGGGCGTTGTAGAAGCCGACAAGGATCTGGCCGTTCGGCCGGGCCTCGGCATTCGCGAAACGGACCGCCGCGCCGCTGTCACGCAGCGCGAAGACGGCGGGGGCGATGCCGCCGCCATTGGGCTGCGGATCGATCAGCGTGGCGGCCGAGGGGCCCTGCGTCGGGTGTCCCGGCAGACACGACACCCCGACACCGATGCCGATCGCGAGGACCACCGCGCTTGTGGCCCAATCGCGCCAGGGATTGATGCGCCCACGCCGCGCGGACAGGCGGCGATTGACGAAGATACGGAGCGTTTTCCAGGTCTGTGCAACGGACACGTCGGATGAAATCCATTAAAATCCAGGGTAGCCAACACCCCGTTCGGCCGTCCTGATTGCAACGACCAGGGCGTGGTTGCCTCTATCAGATGACACAGGCCCCGCGAAGCGAGAAATTTTTCGGTAACATACCACCCATCGGGGCATAATGTCACATTATGGCTACTTCCGCACGAATTAACACGTTTGCCCACACCATCATGCCAACTTCATCCCAGCGCGCGCTTTACAGCCCCGTGACCGGCCACCTATAACCCCCGCCTTCACCAGATGCGGGGATGTGATCTTGACAATGGCAGATGACATGGTCAGGCGCGGTGCCGACGACCCCGCCCGGCGCTTTGCCGACCTGGTGAAGCTGTCAGGCCTGCAAAGCAAGTTCATCGACCGCGCCCAGGAACAGCGGCTGCTGGAGGAAGGGGTCACGCGCTATGGCCTGCCCCTCGACGAAGCCCGCGGCATCCTGCGCGGCGTGGCCGAGGATCTTGGCTATACGTTCGAAACCGAAACCGCCCGCCGCATCCAGCAGGTTCTGGCCCGTCACGCCGGCCGCCGCGGCTCCGTGTCTCGCGCGCAGTTCAACAGCACGGCCCAGGTCCTCCGCGATTTCTCCGCCAACACCATCACGGAAGCCGAGGCTCGGCGGCAGCTCAAGCGCGTGATGGCTGACAACGGCTGGCGCCCCAAGCGCGCCGGGCTGTTCTGGTCCCGCCGGTGGTATCGATCGATCGAGACCTGATCCCCCCGCGCGTGGCGTGACGCCGGATGGACCTGCTCGATTTCCTGGGTGAGGCCGCGTTCTATCTGTTCCGCGCCATCATCGTGGGCGCGCCGCTGCTGCTTTGGCTCTGGATCGTGCAATTCTCCCGCGTCATCCGGGGCGGCAGCAGCGCCGGGGACGCCACCGTCGTCAGCGGCGGCATGATCGGCCTGGCCGCCCTGCCTTTGCTGATCCCCCCCATGGCCCTGACCTGGGACGCGATCGTCACGCCCAACGGCGTGTGGGACCTGTCCCTGACTGAATTCCTGGAACGCTCCCTGCGCTACGAAGCGCGCGCCGCCCTGGAATTGGCCACCGCCATCGCCGGGCAAGACGAACGCGCCAACCTGCTGGCGTGGTGCGGGCTGGCGCTAGCGGTCTGGGCGCTGCGAATCGTCACCTCACTGGCACAGCGCCGCGGCCGCCGCGCGCGCGCCCTGCTGATCACCGAGGTCCTTGTCTTCATCACAAGTTTTCACGGCGTCATCTATCTCGCGACGCTGACATTGTGGTCGATCAACCAGCTCAATTTCTGGGTCATCCTGGTGGCGATGCTGCTGATCCAGGACTACCGCCACAATGAGCCGCCGTTGCTGCCCAGGATGCTCTCGGCCCTGTCGGGGCGGCGGCAGCGGGATGAACCGCAGGCCGACATCATCAGGGTGGTGGATTGAGGTAGTTGGACTGGCCCGTCACGCGCCGCTTCATCACCGACCAAGCGACACCGGTTGTCAGCGTCAGCGCCGCCACCGCATTGAAAACATACCCCCATGTCCGCCCTCGGCTGAGGTCGATCACATCCAGTTCCGACAGCGTGAACACGCCCAGGAACAGCATCACCAGCAGGAACCCGAGGCCCTCCAGTCCCAGGGACAGCCAGGTGATTCGGGCGAACAGGGTATGCAGCAAGACGAGCAGCGCCGCCGCCACCGCCTTGAGCGCGAGCGGCTCGGGGCCGGTGACCCAGTCGATGAAATTCACGCCGGTCGGGTTCCAGGTGGCGAACACCAGGGCGAAACAGGCGAGCAGCCGAGCGGTGAGGCCACCCGGGCTCATGGGGATGCCATCTCGTTACGCTCCAAGATGACGTATGGGTAAAAAATACATCTTCATTGCAGCGAGCGGGAATCCATTTGTCCGGCGAGCCGGTAGCGAATGATGGAAAACGACGTTCCGGTGCCCAGCAGCAGCACCAGGGATCCCTGGATCACCAGGGTTCGGTGCAGCCAGTTGGACAGATCGATCCAGCCGTGATCGGCGGCGAGCCAGACCATGGTCACGATCAGTAGCACGAACGGGATGCCCAGGATCAGGCCGAGTGAGCGGATCGTGGCGTTGACGCAGACGATGTATCCAGAAATCAAAACAAAGAATGTAAAAAGCTTCGCGATCCAGTGCTCGGTGCCCGTCTGTTCCACCCAATGATACCAGGAATATCCGCTGGGATTGTACGTCGCGGCGACGAGCATGAGGACCGCCATCATGCGGACAAGAATCCCGAGCGGTTGGCCGTACATCTCACACGCTCCGATGCTTCATCCGGACACACTCTCCGACTGTAACACAACGTAAAACTGATTGGCGGTATGCATGTTTAGTGTTGCCTGAAACCGATCGGCCTGTCACCCTGATACATGAAAACATGGCTGCCCCGGCAGGATCATGCATATGCGGACTCAATGCGTGGCGTTACCGACCTCGCCCTACCCTGAACCGCGTTCCACCCAAGCCGCTCCTCCCTGACATGGATCGCAAACGTGGCCGATGAACCTGTTGCACTGCCGGGCGGGCTGAACGTTCTGATCCGGGATCGCGGCGACCGCGCGCGGGCCGAACCGCCGCCGCTCCCCCTGCCTGAGTCTCGCAACGATAACGATCCCGCGCCTGCAACCCACGCGCGACCCTTGGCGACCGATGTTCCCGATCCCGCGACCGATGTTCCCTCCCCCCCTCAGCGCGCGCGCGGCGCCTGGGCCAGCGGGTTGTTCGCGACCGTGGCGCTCGCCGCCGCCTGCATCGCGCTGGCCGCCCCGTCGCTGCGCCCGGTGCTGGTCGCCCACGCGCCAACCGTCCTGGGCACTGACGCCGCCGGCAAGCTGACCGAGGTCCTGACCCCGGAAAACCCGACCGACCGCGACGTCGCGGCCCTGATCCCCCGCGTCGCCGGCCTCGAGTCGGAGATGCTGCGGCTGCGCCTCGATATCCGCCAGCTCGACCGGCGGCTGATCGAAACCGGCTCGGCCGTGCGCGAAAACCGCACCGAGCTCGCGGGCGCCGCGCGCGCGGCGCAGGACGCCGGCCAGCGCATGACCCAGATCGAGGCCGCGGGTCAGGTGCTTGCCGCCCGGGTGCGCGCCGCCGCCCTGCTTGCCGCCGCCACCCGCCTGCGCCGCGATGTCGATACCGGGTCGCCGCTGAGCGAGGGCGTCGCGCTGATGGACCTGAACGGCCCCTACCCCGAGCCGATCGCCCTGGCCGTCGATACGCTGCGCGACCTGCCGGAAGGCGTGGCCACGATCCGCGACCTCGCCATCGCCTTCGAGGCGCTCGACCAATCCATCGCCGCCACGCTCGGCCAGGACGGATCAAGCTGGTCCCGCCTGCGCGCGCTGTTCGGCGGGGCCGATGATCCGCAGGCCAGCTTCCTGCAACGGCTGCGGCTGCTGGCGGCCGAAGGGCGGATGGCTGAAGTCGCGACGCTGCTGACCCATTCGCCCTGGCGCGGCCAGGCGGAAACCTGGGTCAAAAGCGCGGGAGAACGGACCGAGGCCGCGCGCGCCGCGCAAGCCATCTCGGCCTATGCCGTGACCGAAGCCCAGGCGACCCGACAGACAGCTGGGACGGAAACGCGATGATGCGCGCGCCGTGGCGCCTGGCCACGCTGACGGTTGCGGTGATCGCCTACTCCACCAGCCTCGTGCCGGCGCAAGGTTTGCAGGACCGGAGCATCGCCGACCGCGTGCCGGAGGAAGATCCGTCCCTGAGGTCCCATGCCCAGCCCGCGCCGCCGCCGCCAAAACCGGCCGCGACCGGGTCCTATCTGGGCTCCGCCGTGGGCGCGACGCTGGACGCGATCGCCTGGACCGCCACCGGCATCGCCAATATCCCCGGCGGCACAGGCCAGTTCTTGTGGGAGGTGTCGTATCTGCTGGGGGTCAACTCCACGCCGATCCTGCCGCCCCGCGCCGCCGAACCGCCGCCTCGCCCACGCCCCGTGCCAGCCGCGACGCCGGCGTCCGCGCCGCCCGTGATGGAACCGTTGCGCGCCGCCGCTCGGATGCCCGAGCAGCCGGCGATCCCGCCCTCCCCCACCATGCCGATCGGCCCGCAGGATGAGGTCGATCCCGGCCTGATCGCCAATTTCGTCTACGACCGCAGCAACCGGCGGGAAGACGGGTCGTTTTTCGTGCCCAAACCGCTGCAACGTCTGTTCAACGTCCGCACCGAGCAGGCCCGCGTGATCGATGTCCCGGATGTCCGGCAGATCTCGGGCCGGATCGTGCCCGACCCGTCGCTGCACGGCACGGTGCAGCCCAGCGTGCCCGGCCGGCTGGAACCGCCCGATACCGGCTTCCCGACCCTGGGCCAGGCGGTGAAGCAGGGCGAGACGCTTGCCTGGGTGTCGCCATCCATCGGCGTCGTCGATCGCAGCCAGGTCCGCCGCGATGTCACCCGCCTGACCACCGACATCCGCCTGGAAACCGAGGCGCTGGAAATCCTGCGCCAGTTCACCTGGGTGCCGTTCCGCGAAGGCAAGATCTACCAGGCCGAACAGCGCCTGTCCGGCCTCCGCCGCGAACGCGATGCCCTGCTGCCGATGCTGGAATTGCGCGAAGCCCTGCGCGCGCTCACCGACGGGATCGTCTCCACGACATCGGCCGTCAACGGCCGGATCGTCCAGCCCGGAGAGGTGATGTTCGAGGTCATCGATCCGACCCGCCTGTGGATCGAGGCCACCGCGTCCAATCCCGCGATCGCCGAGGCCGCGCGCGGCACGCCGGTCGCCGCGGCCACTACCCCGGAAGGCATCAACCTGACCCTGCGCTTTGTCGGCTCCGGCCTCTCGGTTGCTCGGCAGTCCACGCCAATCATGTACCGGATCGAAAATCCGCCCGCCGGCCTGAGCGTCGGCCGGCCGGTCAGCGTGACCGTCGTCAACACCGGCCAGAGCCAGCGCGGCATCCTCCTGAACCGGTCCGCGGTGACCCAGGGCAGTTCGGGCGTCGAGGAAGTCTGGGAACAGACCGCCGCCGAGACCTTCGTGCCGCACCCGGTGCGAACCCGCGTGATCGACGGCACCTCCATCCTGGTGGTGGACGGTGTGGCCGCGGGCGCGCGCATCGTCATCAATGGCTCCCGCCTGATGGCGCAACTGCAATGAAGGCGGAAACCAGAATGTCGGGCACGCGCTGTCTTCCTGTATGGCTGTTCGCCGCCGTCCTGGCCTTCGGGCTGCTGCTCGGCATCGCCCCCGCGCGCGCCGGCGATGATGACGACGGCAACCCGGTGGCCCCCCGCGTGGTGGTGGAAATCGGCGGCGTCGCGGTCGTGCTTATCGCGGCCGATGGCAAATTGCACGCCTTCGTCGACCGGGTGGACAACAACGCCCCCGCCGACGACGCGACGCTGACCATCACGACGGCCGAGGGCACGCCGGTCACGCTCAACCAGGTCAGCCAGGGCCTGTTCGTCGGCCCCTTCGCGCTGAATGGCCGGCTGCGGGATACCTTCGTGGTCTCGGTCAATGCGGCCGCCGGCACGGGCGATGCGATAGCCGAGATCATCTATCCGCCCCCGTCGGAAAGCGCGGTCGCCGGCGACGGCGGCGGGTTCCGGGACAAGGTCCTGATTGCCCTGGCGGCGGGCGGAATCGGCATCCTCCTCGGGTCGATGATCGTGCGCCGGCGCGGACAGAAGCGGCCCGCGCTGCGGCCGATCTAGATGTTCGCGGCGATCGTCTCGGCCAGCCTGCGCCATCGCGTCCTGGTCCTTATCGTGACCGCGGTGCTGCTGGTCTGGGGCACCCTGATCGCGCGCGACATGCCGATCGACCTGCTGCCCGAAACCCGCCCGCCATCCGTCGTGCTGACCGCCGAATCCGGCACGCTCACGGCCGAGGAGGTCGAGCAGCTTGTCGTCGTGCCGATCGAGCAGGCGCTGACCGGCCTGACCGGCGTCACCAGCGTGCGGAGCAGTTCCAACGCCTCGGTCGCCTATTTCCAGGTGGTGTTCGCCTGGGGCACGGATAATTTCCGCAACCGCCAGTTCGTCGCCGAACGCATGCAGTCGGTGCGGTCGCAACTACCCGATGGCGTCATCCCAAACCTGGCACCGATGTCGGCGGCAACCGGGCTAATCATGCACATGGGCGTCATCGGCGGCGAAAGCCCGATGGCGCTGCGGGGGTACGTGGACTGGGTGGTGCGCCCCCGCCTGCTGGCGATCGAGGGCGTTTCGCAGGTCTTCGCCATCGGCGGCCAGGTTCGGACCTATCAATTCACGCCCAACCTCGACCTGATGCAGTATTTCGGCGTCACGCTCAGCGATGTGGAAACGACGCTCGAACGGTTTGCCAGCAACACGAGCGGCGGCGTCGCCGATGTGCAGGGCACCAGCTACGCATTGCGCAACATCAGCCGCACGACCAGCCAGGACGACATGCGATCCCTCGTCGTGGCCTATCGCGATCGGGTGCCGGTGCTGCTGGGCCAGGTCGGAGAGGTCACCTTCGCGCCGGCCGTGCGCCAGGGACAGGCCGCGTTCAATGGCCAGCCGTCCGTCAATCTGTCGATCGTCAAGCAGCCCCAGGCGAACACGGTCCAGGTGACCGATCGCATCGAAGCCGCCCTCGCCGACCTCCAAACCAGCGCGCCGCCCACCATCAAGCTCGGCCTTATCTCCTTCAGCCAGGCCGACATGATCAAGGAGGCGATCGGCAATGTCGGGTTGGTGCTGCGCGACGCCGTGGTCATCGTCGCCATCGTGCTGGTCGTCTTCCTGGGGTCGCTACAGCCGACCGTGATCTCCCTGCTCGCGATCCCGGTGTCGCTGGTCAGTAGCCTGATCGTGTTCCACTTGATGGGCACGTCGCTGAACACCATGACCCTGGGTGGGATCGCGATCGGCATTGGCGTACTGGTCGATGACGCGGTCGTGGACGTCGAGAACATCATGCGCCGCCTGGGCGAGAACCGGCGGCGGGAACGGCCGGAGCCCGCCATGGCCGTGATCGCCCGCGCGTCCCAGGAAGTGCGCTCGGGCATTCTGTACGCGACCGCCGTGGTGCTGATCGTGTTCATTCCCCTGCTGGCGATGCCGGGCCAGGTCGGGCGCATGTTCATGCCGCTGGCCACCGCCTTTGTGGTGTCGATCGTCGTCAGCCTGATCGTGTCGATCACCGTCACGCCGGCGCTGTGCTCCTATTTCATCCCGAACATGAAGGCGCTGAACCGGGAGCACGGCGGCGTGCTGGTCCATCGTCTGAAGCGCCTGAACAGCCGAGCGCTGGGCTGGGTGCTGGACCGGCCGCGCCCCGTGCTGGCTTTCGCCGGGCTGTGCGTCGCGGTCTCAATGCTCTCGGTGCCGTTCCTACCGCGGTCGTTCCTGCCGCAACTGAATGAGGGGAATGTCTACGTCACGCTGCTGCTCGCGCCGGATACCTCCATCGCCGAGTCCTACCGGATCGGCCATGTCGCCGAGCAGTTCCTGATGGACATCCCCGAGGTCAAGGCGATGTCCCGGCGCAGCGGCCGCTACGATGGGGATTCCGACGTCGATCCGGTGAACGACAATGAATGGCCGCTGAAGATCAAGCTCGACCAGGGACGCTCGCTCAAGGAACTGATGGCCGAGGTCCGCCGGCGCATCTCGATCTTCCCGGGTGAGGTCAACGTCACGCAGTTCCTCCTGGAACGCATGCAATCGCAGGACAACATGGTCCGTGGCGATATCGTTTTGAAGGTGTTCGGCCGCGACCTGCCAACGATCCGCATCATCGCGGAAAAGCTGAAGGTGGAGCTGGGCCGTATCCACGGCCTGGTCGATCTGGCGGTGGAGCAGCAGACGTTCGTGCCGCAGCAGCGCATCTCCATCGACTACCAACGCGCCGCCCTGTTCGGGGTCATTCCCGCCGACATCATTGGCCGCCTCGGTACCCTGACCAACGGACAGGTTGTCTCCCAGGTGATTGAAAATGGCCGGCGGTTCGATGTCACCATCCGGCTGCGGAACGAAGACCGCAATCCGCAGGCGCTGGAACGGATGCGCTTCGACACGCCAGGCGGCCCGGTGCCGCTGTCGTCGTTCGCGACCATCACCAGCTCGGTGGGGCCGAGCAGGATCATGCATGAGGATGGGCAGCGGCGAATCGCGGTGATGGCGAATTCGGATGGAACCTCGGATCTGGCCGGGATCGTCGCCAAGGTCCGAGAGGTCGTCGCCAAGACCAAGCTGCCGCCCGGGAACCACATCGTACTCGACGGCGATTTCCGCCAGGGCGAGGAAGCCCGCGTCAAGCTCGGCCTGCTGTCCCCCGTCGCGCTGTTCCTGATGTTCATGCTGCTGCACCAGCGGTTCCGTTCGGCCGTGCTGTGCCTGGTCATCATGGGCAACATCCCGCTGGCGCTGGTCGGCAGTGTCGCGGCGCTATGGATCACGGGGCTCGACCTCGACCTCGCGGCGCTGATCGGGTTCATCGCGGTGACCGGCGTGGCCGTGCGGAATTCCCTGCTTAAGGTCAGCCACTTCATCAACCTTCACCTTCATGAAGGTATGCCGCTGGGTCGCGACCTGGTAATGCGCGGGTCGGCGGAACGGCTGATGCCGGTTCTGATGACCGCGCTGGCGGCAGGGTTGGCGTTGACGCCGCTGCTCTGGAGCTCGGACAGCGCCGGGACGGAGATTTTGCACCCCGTTGCGGTTGCAATTTTCGGTGGATTGATCAGCTCTACCCTATTGGATACGTTCACAACACCGTTGCTGTTTCAACTGTTCGGCGAAAAAGCCTTGCGTAAAGTCATCGCGGCGAACGAAAAGCTGGCTTACGAAACCTTCTGACGGAGTAACGCGTCATGGGCCCATTCTCGGTCACGACCTTGATCGCAGGCGGCGCGCTGCTGGGAACCGTGATGGTTGATATCACGGTCAACGCGGTGCAGGACTGGTATCAGACGTTTTATGCGGATGCGTTCTGGAGCCATCGTGTCAACGACTCGCCGGCGATGCGCGACCTTTCGAAGGAGGAAGCGCAGATCAACGAATTGCTCCGCACCTCCAGCGACTTCTCCACCCAGCAGATCGTGATCCCGGAGCGCCGCACCGCGAGCCGCGTGCAGCCGTAAGCAACCCGCTTACGGCTTGGGCGCTTCGGCCTTGGGCTTGTTGGCGATCTGGTAGCTGGCGTCCGGCCAGGGTGACAGCGTCACATCCATCCCGCTGAGCACGACCCCCGCGGTCGCCACCGTATCCAGCGTCGAACGCGCGATCCGCTGCTTGGCGCGGGCGCGCATGCCGTCGTTACCGTCGCGATAGGCGCGCAGCAGGGCCTCGGCCTTGGCGATATCGGTATCCAAGGGTTCCCGCGCGGCGACGAAGCGGTAGCTCGCGCTGGGGATCAGGCCCTTGCTGACGTTCACGTCCTTCAATTGCAGGCCGATCGTTTCCAGGATCGCGAAGAACTGCTTGTCTTCCTCACTGATCTGCGCGGGCAGATGATCGGTCGGCGGGCCTGGGGCGATCTTGCTGGTCACGTCGTTCCACAGGCTGCCGATGGCGCCACCGACCGCCCCGCCGACGGATTTCGCCACTTCGCCGGCCGAACGCGCCATTTCCTCGGCTGATTTCGCCAGGTCCTCGGCTGTCATGGCCTGGCCCGGGGCAACCGGGGGGGCAGCGGGAGGCGGATCAGCGGCACGGACCGGGGCGGCAAGCGCCACGGTGGCCAGAAGAGCCGCCATCAGGCCGGGGAACCGACCGGACCGCCAGGGACGAAACGAATGATGCATGGCAAGACCTGCCTCGGTTGGAGCCGTTCGGCAAAGCGGCCGAACCGGCGATACTTCCTATGTCTGGCCACCTCCCGGAAGAATCAAGCGGATCACGCGCATATTCAGGCATCGTGCCGATCTGGTCACAGGTCGGGGCAAAGCCACGCGGATCACATCCCATGGTTGAAATTCGGAACGGAGTGGTTCAACGTCCAGACACGCCAGCGCGACCTGAGCCGCCGGCGCAATGCCAACCCAAGGGGTCACACCAGATGAAGTCAGTTCTGCCCGCCGCGTTCGCGGTGTCCATGGCGTTCACGATGCAACCCGCGCTCGCGCAACCAGCCGCCGCCGGCACGCCGACAGAAGCAACGATCGTCATTCGCCCCGCCCATATCGTCGCGGTCGGCGTCGGAATCATCGGCGGGATCGTTGTTGGGGAAGCCTTGTTCTCCACCGAGTTGGGCGTCGTCGTCGGCGGCATCTTCGGCGGCTACCTGGCGCATATGTGGTACGGCGGCCGGCAGATCGAGGTCAATCTCGGGTCCACGCCGAAGTCCTGACGACGGGACGCGCCCTGGTCGCTGACCGGGGCGCTATCTAGCGCGGCAGCGGGGTTTCCACGCCCACGCCCGGCAGGTCATGCTGTGCGATCGGCGGCGCCAACAGCGACCACACATACTCATGCGTGGCGCTCGTCGCCCCCTGCGCGGCGAATTTCAGCGTCGCCAGCGTCGATGCCGTCACGGCATTGCCCAGATACAGCCACAGCACCCCGAAATCCGCCATCGAGGCGAACATCCGATAGGACATCGCCCGCGCGGTGCTGGTTCGGCTGGCCTCATCCAGAGCCGCGGCGTCGCGGTCCTTGGTCGGATCACCGTCCTTTCCGACCGGCTGTTCCGGGTCGGTCAGTGTCGCGTCCAGCCCGGTGCGCAGGCGGTCGCGGAACGCGGCGCTGACCCGGGGCGCCGTGGCCTCGATCCACAACGCCAGCCGATCCGCCTGAATCCGGCGCCATGCGGCCGAGATCGGCGGCTGCGATTGCTCGATCGGCCAGGGATGAAACAGATACCGGATCTGCAGCGCATCTTCCGGATCTGTCTTGCGGAACACGACCGCCAACCATGTCGCCGGCACGTTCCAGCCGCGATCCACGGCCTCTCGCATCGCGCGTTGCCAGGCTGGGTCGATCGGCACGCCGGTCAGCGGCCCGGTGCCATCGGCGAAGGCGGCATAGGCGCAGGACCCGTCGTGATCCGAGGCATACAGCACGCGGCGGGGGATGAAATCGTCCCGCGCGCAGGCCGGCGGCAGGCCCCAATGCACCCGATGGCCCAACCGATTGACCTGCACCAGCACGGCGGCATCGACATCCCGCCCGTTCAGCCGCACCAGCACCATGCTGGCCTGGGGCGCCTGGGACTCCTCTCCCTCCGCCGGGATGCGCGCGAGCATGCGCCAGTCCCCGGGTGGCAGCGGGACCTGCCGGGACTCGATCCGGGTCGGCGGATTACGGGCCTGGCGCACAGGTTCGACGCGGGTCTCGACCGGGTTGGCCGGGGCGGAGGCCCGTTCGCGGACAGCCCAGACCGTCACCCCAACCAGGCACAGCAACGCCAGCACCGCCGGGATGCGGATGCGCCGCCAAACCGAGCGCGGCCCACGAACATGTCGAATGACCCTGAGCGAAATGCGCCATCTCCCGCTGGTTCGGCCGCGCCTGACGTAACGCCCCGTCTTAACGAACGACGGGGTAGGGAAGCAATGAAGCACACGCGGGAATTGTTTTGCTGGGATATCACCGGCCGTTGACAATCCAGCCAAACGGGGCCGGTAATCAGCACGGAAACTCGGACGGAACGGCCCCATGAACCATATCGGCGCGTCTTCTCTCGGGGTGGACCCGGTTGCCCGCGCGCGGGATGTCGGCCCCGCCATCGCAGCGGTCGCGGATGAGATCGAGCGGGCGCAGGCCATCCCCGAACCCGTCCTGTCCCAGATCCACGACGCCCGCCTGCCGCGGATGCTGCTGCCCCGATCAGTTGGCGGCGACCAGGTGGAGCCGTGGGTCTATATGCGCGCGATCGAGGAAATCGCCCGCCACGATGGCTCGGTTGGCTGGAACCTGTTCGTGTCGAACAGCGCCGCGCTGATCGCGCCGTTCATTCCGCTGCCGGCGGCACAGACGATCTTCGGCGACAAGCGCGGCTGGATCGCCTGGGGACCGCCCAATCAATACAGGGCCATCGCGGTCGAGGGTGGCTACCGCGTCTCCGGCCAGTGGCATTTCGCCAGCGGGTCGCGCCAGGCGAACTGGATGGGCGCGCATTGCAACGTGCAGGAACCCGATGGCTCGCTGCGCCTGAACCGGTTCGGCCGCCCGACCGTGCGGACCCTGCTGTTCCCCAAGCACCACGCGACGCCGATCCATGACTGGAACACGCTGGGCATGCGCGGCACGGCGTCCGAGGGCTATTCGGTCACCGACCTGTTCGTGCCGGAGGGTTTCACCGGCACACGCGAGGACCCGGCTCTGCGGCGGGATCGCGGGCCACTCTATGCCTTCACAATGCAGGGGCTGTACGCGGTGGGCGTCGCCGGCGTCGCGTTTGGCATCGCCCGCGCCATGCTGGATTCCTTCACAAGCCTGGCAAAGGACAAGGTGCCACGCGGCCATATCCGCCTGTCCGACAGCCCCATCGTCCAGGCCGATCTCGCCCGTCGGGAAGCCAACGTTGGCGCCGCGCGGGCCTATCTGACGGAAATCCTGAAGGATATCTGGGAATCGGCCGACGACATCGAACCGATCGGCACCAACGAGCGGATGCGGGTGCGGTTGGGCTGCGCCCACGGCATCAACACGGCGATCGAGATCGCGGACTATGTCTACAAGGCCGCCGGCGTGTCGGCGATCTTCCTCGGCACGCCGTTCGAGCGGCGGTTCCGCGACATGCACACGCTGTCCCAACAAATCCAGGCCCGCGACGCGCATTTCGAGGCGGTCGGCCGGGTCATGTTCCACGGCGACCCGGACGGGTCGTTCCTGTAATCAACAAAGGGAAGGCATCATCATGGCAACACTCACCTTGGCCCAGGCGCAGACCATCGTCCGCGTGGCCCTGGAACACTGCCGAACGGGCAAGTTCGCGCCGATGGGCGTGGCGGTGCTGGACGCGCGCGGCGCGCTGAAGGCCTTCGCGGCCGAGGACGGCACGTCGATGCAGCGCTCGGTCGTCGCGATCGGCAAGGCGAATGGCAGCCTGGCGATGGGCGTCGGATCGCGCCGGTTGGAGAGCATGGCGCAGCAGCGGCCGCATTTCGTGGGCGCGCTCGCGGCGTCCGTCAGCGGCCCATTCATCCCCGTGCCTGGCGGCGTGCTGATCAAGGCGGATGGCGAGATCATCGGCGCGGTCGGCGTGACCGGCGATACCTCCGACAATGACGAAGCCGCGGCGGTCGCGGGGATCGTCGCTGCCGGCCTGACCGCCGACGCGGGCTGAACCCGGACCATGCGCCTCGCGGTCATTTCCGACATCCACGGCAATCTCCGCGCGTTGGAGGCCGTGATGGCGCATATCCGCGACCGGGATGTCGATGCGACGGTCAATCTGGGCGACTGCGTGGCCGGCCCGCTCTGGCCACGCGAGACGTTCGAGATGCTGCAATCGCTGGCGCTGCCGACGGTCAGGGGCAACCATGACCGCTGGGTGCTGACCCGCCCGCCGGAGAAGATGCCGCCCGCCGGCCGCTTCGCCCAGGCGGCTCTGGACGCGGCACAGCGGCAGGCGCTGCATGATCTGCCACCGAGGCTGTTGCTTGATGGCGATGTGCTGGCGGTGCATGGGACTCCAACCAGCGACAGCACCTATCTCACTGAGGAATCCCACGACAACCGCCTGATGCCGGCCTCTCGCGGGGTCGTGCTGGAACGGCTGGGCGACGCAGTTGGGCGCGCGGTCGTGCTTTGCGGGCATAGCCACCGGCAGAGCGTGACCCAGGTTCCGGGCGGCTGCCTGATCGTCAATCCCGGCACCGTGGGTTGCCCGGCCTTCGCCGATGTGCCGACCGCGGATCATCTGGAACATCGTTCCCCGCACGCACGCTACGCAATCCTGACACGGCGTGGCCGACGTTGGGGGGCGGAGTTGTTCGCCCTCGAATATGACTGGGACGACGCGGCTGCCTGCGCCGAACGCAACGGGTTTCCCCGCTGGGCGCAGGCCTTGGCCACCGGGGCGGTCGGATAGTCTACCGCAAGGACGCCTGATCCCTGGGCAGATCGGTCTGCGGATCCAGCGCGGTGATCCGCCGATCGACGCCGTCGTCCCAGCGCCACAACACCAGGTTCCTGCCGCCCTTGAACTGGGCCGAGGGCACGATGACCCCTGCCCCACCCGCCTTGGTAACCCGCGTCACGACCCCCCAACCCGGCGGCGTGCCGCGCTCGGTCAGGAAGATCGATTTCCAGGGCGCGAAACAGTCCTCGGGTTGGAGGCCCAGCACCGGCGGCACGGCGGGATCGGTAAGGTCCAGGACACCGTCGGTCGCCACGTCATAGGCACAGAACGTGCCCGGCCGGATGCCGATATCCTGTTCATACTCGGCGACGGCGGTCGGCAGGTCGGCGGACAGATAGAGCGTGTTCACCCCTGGCGGGTTCCACCGGCCGGCATGGCGCGCGGCACACTCTCCGCTGAGCGGTTGGTGCGCCCAGCGCGGGGCGAGGACTCGCCAGAACCGGGCCTTGACCGAAAGGAACGGCAGGTCAGGCGTGGCCGCCGTCCCGCAGCATGGCCAGATGCTTCAGCACGGCCTGGGCATGGCCGGCGGTCACGAGTTCCTCAGCGGTCTGATGATCGAAACCCGAGAGCGGCTGGTGACGAAACCACACCGCGGCGCGCCCGAGATCGCCGCCCATCAAATCGGCGGCCTCCGTCAGGATACGCATGATCGACCCCAACCCGGCCTGGACCTTGGGGGACGTCGGCGTCCGGGCCAAAGTGTTGCGATGGACATCCACCACCCGTGCAATGTCTGCCAGCGGCATATGCAGCGTGGCGGCGACCCGCTCGGGGGAAATGCCCTTCAGGACGGGATCATAGACGGCGTCGATCGTATCGAGCATGGCTGTGACCTTCCGTAAAGGGCAAAATAAGTGCACTTAACGCACTTTTCAAGCCCGAATGCGGGTTCGATAGCTGGAACTTCGTCTCGACCTGCATGGTCGCGCGCCCGAACCCGCCGACGCCGAGCCGAATCCGGTGACGGACGGCCCGGGTCTCGACACCAACCGGCAAGGCGCGCGAAGATTCGGACCTCAGCCAAGGGACCCGCCATGACCGTCGATATCAACGCCGACCGCCTGTGGGACGCGCATATGCGCATCGCCGAAATCGGCCCCACGCCCGAGGGCGGCAGCAACCGCATGGCCCTGACCTCCGAAGACGCGGCCGCCCGCGCGCTCCTGCTGGACTGGTGCAAACCGCTCGGCCTGCGCGTGGAGCAGGATGCGATCGGCAACATGTTCCTCCGCCGGCCGGGGACGGACCCGACCGCCAAGGCCATCGCGTTCGGCAGCCACCTGGATACGGTCCCGACCGGTGGCCGCTTCGATGGCGTGTTCGGCGTGCTGGCGGGGTTGGAGGTGCTGCGCGCCCTGCACGACGCCGGCGTGACCACGCGCGCGCCGCTGGAACTGGTCAATTGGATGAATGAGGAAGGCAGCCGCTTTCGCCCCGCCATGATGGGAAGCCGCGTCTTCGCGGGCGACCTGCCGCTGGCAACCGCGCTGGCCACCACCGACGACCATGGCGTCTCGGTCGCCCAGGCCTTGCGCGACAGCGGCCAGGGCGGCCCCCTGCCTCCGGGCCCCCGCGACTGGGCCTGCTGGCTGGAAGGCCATATCGAGCAAGGCCCCGTGATGGAGGCCACGAACACCGATATCGGCATCGTTACAGGCACGATGCACGCGCGCTACTTCCAGTTGGTCGTGACCGGAGAGCCGAGCCACGTGGGGCCGACGGTGATGGAGCGGAGGAGGGATAGTCTGGCGGCGGCGGCTGAGGTGATCCTGGCCGTGGAACGGATCGCGCTGGCCGCGGAACCGGGGGGGCGGGCTTCCGCGTCCTGGATCGAGAATTATCCGAACGCGCGCGGCAATGTATCGAACATCACGCGGCTGCACTGCGATGTCCGCCACGACAACGCGGCGCAGGCCGTGGCGATGGAGGCGGCGCTGCGGGGCGAACTGGCGGCCATCGCCTCTCGGCGCGGGGTGAAGATCGACATCGATCCCTACACGACGTTCGGGCCGATCCATTTCGATCCAGCGCTGGGGGCGCTACTGCGGCGCAAGGCCGAGACGCGGCAATTGACCACGCGGGACATGACGGCAGCGGCGGGGCATGACTCAGTGCTGGTCGCGCCGCATTGCCCCAGCGCCATGCTGTTCATCCCGAGCGTGGGCGGGATTACCCATAATCCGAAGGAATATTCCACCAAGGAGCAGATCGCCCTCGGCGCGCGGGTGCTGCTGGACGCGGTGCTGGAATTGGCGAACTAGGCTCAGATGTTACCCTGTTCCGCCACGGGCACGATGTCGCCGGGCTTGAAGTAGAGTTCGGCGCATTGCGCACCGAGGACGCCGCTCATGACCGGCAGGTCCGCGCGGAACGCGTCGCTGATGAAGTCGATCGTGTCCAGGTGGCGCGCGTCGAAATACATCGCGTGGACCTGGTGCCGTTCGGCGCCATAGACGATCCGCCCCATCCTGGCCCAGATCGAGGCCATTGTGCACATCCCACAGGGTTGCAACGTCGAATAGAGCGTCGCGCCGCGCAAATCGGCGGTCGCGCCGCTTTCCGTCGCCCGCCGGATCGCGACGATCTCGGCATGCGCGGTGGGGTCGTGGCGCAGGCGGACTTCGTTGGCGCCTTCGGCCAGGATCGCGCCGCTCAGTACGATCACGCAACCGACCGGCGCCAGCCCAACCCTGCGCTCCGCCTCTCGCGCCAGCCCGATCGCTCGGCGCATGAAGTGCTCATCCATCGCCGCGGTCACCTGCGATGGCCCGTCAGATTACGTTGAGTAGATACAGGATGATCAGAATCGGAATTGGAATGCCGACCAGCCACATCAGAACATAGCGCATGGGATCTCTCCTTTCCCGCGGACCGAGGGATGGCTCAGGCCTTGGTCCAACGAATTCCGTAATAGGTCAGAAAGCTTTCATCATAGGCGCCATCGACCGTGATCATCGGGTCATAGCGCGGCTCGTCCTTGATCTTCTGGCGATCGGCCTTCACGTGAACGCGCTTTTCCTGCCAATCGATACGCTCCACCATCGGTGGCGAGATCAGCACCTTCTCACCCGCCCACCAGTTCTGGGTGTCCACGACAATGTAACGAATCGTCCAGTGGGCATCATCCACCAGGAACGCCTCGGCATGGCCGATGTCGCCGTCGGTCGCGGCGATGTGATACGCCGTCACCGCGTAGATGCTGCGCAGATGCGGATCGCCGGGGTTGGATGGGACGTACAGGTCTTCGCACACACGCGCGCCCATGTCGGGAAAGCCGAGCGGCGTGAGCATCGGGGTGGCCATTTCGTCGCTGACGGGGAAGATGCCGCCGCCCCAGTAGGGCTCATGCCGATAATGCCGGTAAAGATGGCCTTCCGTCTGCCGCGACACCGGCTGGTCGGCATCGATGTTGGGGCTGTCCTCGACCTGTTTCTGGGTCAGGGAGACGGGAAACGTCCGCAGCGCCTTGTCCGGGTGCCCCAGGACCGAGAGCGGCAGCAGGACCTTGCGACCCGGGAGCCAAACGCCGGTATCGACCACCAGCCAACGCACCGCCCAGCCGACGTCGTCAAAAAGCATATCGCTGACGGTGCCGATCCGGCCATCGGTGGCCTCGATCGCATAGCCATTCATGGACGAAGCATCCCACAACATCGTGTGTTCCTTTATGGTGACTGATCGGCGGATGGGATCAGGGATCAAGCTTCTCGCGGGCGATTTCATCGTCCATTTCGGCTTCGGAGCCGGGCAGTGGCAGGCCGTCGTCCTCGGCGGTCACGACGCGCGGATCGGTCTTGATGGCGCCAACCCGTGCCACGGCGTCGAGCGCGTTCAGCGCCTGTTCGACATCGCTCCGTTCCGCCGGGCTGACATCGGTCCGCAAGGTGGAACGCAGATCCTTGACCACGACATCATAGGCAAAGGCGACCGGTGGCAGCTCAAGCGCATCCTTGGCGTCCAGCACCTCATGCAGCTTGTTCATTTCGCCGCCGGTCATGCCTTCCGAGGATGCGTCCAGCAATTGGCGCGCATCCTGTTCCATTGAATCGAGGGCCTTCTTCTTCTGGTCCTTCGAGAGCGCGGGATCGATGACGATATCCGCCGGCTCCTCAAAATGCGCGTGCGGCTTGGCGACTTTCGCCCGCGTCGTCCGGTCCTCATTCATAATGTCTGAGTGTCCTTCAATGGCGTTGGTCGGGGAATGCGTACCGATATAATTTCGGATGGTATGATCAAGCTTCGAGCGAAACGGGCCGCCCGGATGGACGGCGCCGTGACGGTGGTTGCGGCCCGGGTATTACTTCTTGTCCCAAACCGGCTTACCCAGATCGACCTGCGCGGGGGTGGTGCTGGCGCCGGTTATGGCACCGGCCCCGCCGCCTATCACGGCCCCCGCGGCGACGCCCACGGGACCGCCAACCAGACCGACCGTCGCGCCGGTGGCGGCCCCTGTCGCGGCGGCGCCCTGGACGCGGCCGGGCTCACTGGATCCACAGGCGGCGACGAGGCCGAGTGTGCCGGCCAGAATGAGCGTAGTGATGATTTTCATGTTGCGTGCCTTATGCATGGATACCAAGCGGGACCGGCTTTACCTGCGGTCGTAGCCCAATATCCCCTGAGCATTGACCGCCGCGACGGGCCGACTTGCCGCGTTCGCAATGATTTGGGACAGAAAAATCGCCGTTCAATACATCTGAGGGTAAGTACTCATGCCAGTCATTCCTGCCGCGTTGACGCTGCCCAGCCCTGCGCCTAGCGTGCCGGCCGTTTCAATCTGAACGGGGGAATCTCCAGATGTCCAATAAACTCAAGGCTCGCCTGTCGGCGGGCAAGGCCGCCGTCAACGCCTGGCTGGCGATCCCGTCCGGGTTCTCGGCCGAAGTCATGGCGCAGTGCGGCTGGGATAGCGTGACGGTCGACATCCAGCACGGCGTGCAGGACTACCAGTCGATGGTGCAGTGCTTCCAGGCGATGCAGGCGCACCCGGTCACCCCGATGGTCCGCGTGCCGTGGAATGAGCCTGGGATCATCGGCAAGTGCCTCGACGGCGGCGCGATGGGCATCATCTGCCCAATGGTGAACAACGCGGCCGAGGCGAAGGCGCTGGCCGACGCGTGCCTGTATCCGCCGATGGGCAAGCGCTCCAACGGGCCGATCCGGGCGGCGATGTATGGGGAAGCGAGCAGCTACCAGCGGACCGCGAACGATGAGATCCTGATCATCCCGATGATCGAGACACAGGCCGGCATCGACAACATCGACGAAATCCTGTCGGTCCCGGGGATCAGCGGCATCTATATCGGCCCGTCCGACATGGGGCTGTCGCTGGGCATGATCCCGACCCTGGACCGAGAGGAACCGGTGATCCTCGCGATCTATGAGAAGTTGCTGGCGTCCTGCAAGAAGCACGGCAAGTTCGCGGGCCTGCACAATGCCACCGGGTCCTATGCCGCGCGGATGTTCAAGATGGGCTTCCAGCTTGCCACGATCGCGAATGACTCGGGACTGATGGCCAAGGCGGCGCGCGAGGCCGTGGCGCAGGCGCGTCGTGAGGGTGGCGACGTCGCTAACTGATACGGGTTCCCTCCCCCGCCGTTCAGCGGGGGAGGGATTTGTCGTCGGCCTTTAGACCCGGAACCGCATCACGCCGTCGTTGCCGGGTTCCTCCCGCAATTCGCCCCGTCCCTGCATGTAGTTCACATGCGCGAGCACTTCCCCGAACGCGAAGCCCATCTGGTGGGGGTCAAGCTCCCGGTCGAAGACATGCGGCAGCAGGTCGGTGACCGTCATCGGATGCAGCCCGCAGGCCTTGGCGATCAGGCCGCAGCGTTCGGCGTGGTGGCTGGTCAGTTCATCGATACGGGCGTGCAGCCCATAGAACGGCAGCCCGTGCCCCGGCAGCACCAGCACGTCCGGCCCCACCGCCCCGCGCAGCGCGCCCAGGTCGGTGAGGTAGGTGCCGAGCGCGTCCTGGTCCGGCTCCATCGGGTGGACGGAGACGTTGGGAGAGATTTTCGCGATCACCTGGTCGGCCGCGAAGAACAATTTCTCCTGCGGCCGGTGCAGCATTGCCTGCTCGACCGCGTGGCCGCCGCCGGTGAGGATTTCAAACTCCCGCCCGCCGACGCGCTGGTGGTCGCCCTGTTGGATACGCTTGTAGACCGGTGGGGCCAGGGTGGTGCGGCGAAGATAGCCATGGCCGCGGGTCATGACCAGTTCGGTCACTTCCTCGCCCAGGCCGTGGTGACGGTAGAAATCGCGATGCGCTTCCCCGCGCATGTCGCCGCCCGGCTGGCGGGCTTGCAGATGGAACAGATACTCGGTCCGCGTCATCCGCAGTTGCAGCCCGAAGCGTTCCGCCAGCCATCCGGCCAGGCCCACGTGATCGGGGTGGAAATGCGTGACCAGCATCGCGGTCAGGCGCTGGCCGGCCAGCGGGCCGTTCATGATCGCGTCCCAGCCGTTGCGCCCGTCGTCGGTCGCAAGCCCGGTGTCCAGCACCAGCCACCCGCCATCATCCTCGATCAGGTAGATGTTCACGTGGTTGAGCGCGAAGGGCAGTTTCAGACGGAACCAGAGCACGCCGGGCGCGACTTCGGTGATCTCACCGGGCGCGGGGGGCTTGGCGAAGGGATAGACCAGAGCGGGGTTCGCGGGATCATGTTGCATTGCGGAAGTCTAGCCGAGCATGCGACCGGTGGGAAATCAGGGCTGGCTCAACAGGCGGCGGATTTCGGCGCGCTGGGGCTTGCCCGTCTCGGTCCGCGGCAGGGATGGCAGATGACGTGCGACGAAATAGGGCGCGTGCGGGGCGACGATGGGGGCGATGCGCTGGTGGATGGCTTCGGGCGGCGCGCCTTGTCGCAGGCACAGGGCGACGGTCAGTTCCTCGATGCCCTCGGCATTCGGCAGCGTGACCACCGCCGCGTCGGCCACGCCTTCCAGCGCGCTGATGCGATCTTCCAAGGGATCGGGCGCGACCTTGATCCCGCCCAGGTTCAGCATGTCATCCACCCGGCCCAGCAGCACGAGTTGGTTCGGTGCCGGCATGAAGCCGAAATCGCTGGTGCGGTACCACCCAGCGACGAACGCGGCTTTCGTTGCGGCCTCATCCCACAGGTAGGATTGCGCCAAACAGGGCGTGCGGACCTCGATCACCCCGGTTTCATGCAGGCCGAGCGGACGGTTGTCGGGACCGATGATGCGGGCCTGGGCGTCGGGGCGGAGGCGGCCGATCCCGTCGTCATCGATGACGCTGACGCGAAACGTTTCGGTGATGCCATAGGTGGGATGCAGGCCTGTCACGATCTCCCGCCGCAGCGTGTCGCGCTGATGCGGCGGCAGCGCCCCACCCTTGGTGTTCAGCAGGCCGTGCCATGGTCCGCGGGCGTCATCGCGGCAGGCGGCGATCAGGCGGGCCGCGTCACCGGCGTGCAGCCCCATCTGGCCACCGGGACAGCGCGCCATGTCTTCGCGGATGGTTTCAAAGCTCGACATCACCGCGGTCCGCCCGGCGCGCAGTGCCATCACCGCCTCCACGTAGACCCAGTGCGGCACGAAATTGTACAGCGCGATCGAGTCCAGAACGTATCCTGGCAAATCCCGTTCGACCGCCGAACGCGCGATCTGGCGGCGCAGAAGCCCCCGGTTGATGCCGATCAGCTTGGGTGCGCCGGTGGACCCGGAGGTGCGGGCGACCTTGACCAGAGCCGCATCCGGCCCGCGCGTGTCCAGCAGGGAGAGATCGGCCGGAATACCCGCGATGCGGCGCAGCGAGTCCGGCGCCAGCGGCAGGATCCCGAGGCCGGCGGGCGCGTTTGACGCGGCGATGTCGGTACACAGGAAGCCGCAGCGGGACAGCACATGCGGTTGGCCCGTCAGATCGGCGGGCGAAAGCGGGACGGCAACCGCGCCAATGACATCACAGGCGACGATCAGCGACAAGCCCAGCAGGCGGTCCTGGGCCTGGAGGCCGACGAAGGTGCCGGGCTGGACGCCGCTGGCCTGGAGCGCACGGGCATGGCGGGCGATCCCCGCCCCAAGCGTCCGGTAGCTCAGGGTCCGGCGGGCTTCCATAACCGCCGGCGCATCGGGGGTAAGCCGGGCCCAATGCAAGATAATTTGCGGGACCGAGGCAGCGTCGTCGGGAATCATCGCATGGTCCGGACCAATGAATGAACCAGCTTTTCCGGATCAAGCCGTTTTCGCAAGCACCGCCGGCAATACCCCACGGCACCCGACGAAAGCATTGCCAGCGGCGCCGCCCTGTCGGATGCTCCCACCACCGAAACGGAGGGGACCCAAATGGCCAACGACGCCGACACCTACGACTACATCGTCACCGGCGCCGGTTCGGCCGGCTGCGTACTCGCCGCCCGGCTGTCGGAATCCGGCAAGTACAAGGTCCTCCTGCTGGAAGCCGGCGGAGAGGACCGCTCGATGTGGATCCACATCCCGATCGGCTATGCCAAGACCTTCGTCGATCCCCGCGTGAACTGGATGTTCGAAAGCGAGCCAGAAGCCGAACTCAACAACCGCACGATGTATCAGCCCCGCGGCAAGGTCCTCGGCGGCACGTCGTCGATCAACGGCATGATCTACATGCGCGGCCACGCCAAGGACTACGACCAGTGGCGCCAGATGGGCAACGAAGGCTGGGACTACGACTCCGTTCTGCCCTACTTCCGCAAGGCCGAGGACAATGAACGCGGCGCCGATGAATTCCACGGTTCCGGCGGCCCGCTGCGCGTGTCCAACCAGCCCTACAAATGGGAAATCGCCGAGGCCCTGGTCGAAGCCTGCAAGCAGGCCGGCATTCCGTATAATGAGGACTTCAACGGCGCCACCCAGGAAGGCTGCGGCTACTACCAGACCACAACAAAGGACAAGCGCCGCTGGAGCACCGCGGCCGCCTATCTGACCGAGGCCAAGAAGCGCCCCAACCTGACCATCAAGACCCGCGCCCACGCCACCAAGGTCCTGGTGGAGAACGGACGCGCCGTCGGCGTCGAATTCCAGACCCAGCGCGGCCGGGAAACCGCCAAGGCGGCGCGGGAGGTGATCGTCTCCGGCGGTGCCTATGGATCGCCGCATTTGCTGCAACTGTCCGGCATCGGGCCGGCGCAGCATCTGCAGGACATGGGCGTGCCGATCGTGCACGACCTGCCGGGCGTCGGATCGAACCTGCAGGATCATTTCAATTCAACCTGCACCTATCGCATCTCCAAGAACCTGTCCCTGAACTCCCTGCATTACTCGCTCGGGGCTCGGCTGATGGCGGGGGCCAAGTATTTCCTGTTCAAGGCGGGACCGATGTCGGGCAACGGGCTGTACGTCGGCGCGCTGGTCCGCAGCGATCCCAGCCTGGAGCGGCCGGACCTGCAATTGAACATCTCCGCCTGGAGCACGATCGACCGCACGCGCCAGGGGGTCATTTCCCATCCGCACCCGGGCATTTCGATCAGCCCGGTGCATCTGCGGCCGGACGGGCGCGGCAGCGTGCGGCTGAAATCCCCCGATCCGCTGGCCGATCCGGCGATCCACTTCAACTTCATCAAGTCCGACTACGACATGCAGGTGATGATCAAGGGCGTTCACCTCGCCCGCGGCATCGTCCGCCAGCAGGCCATGCAGAAGCTGCTCGTGGAGGAAACCCTGCCCGGCGTCACCGTCCGCACCGATGAGGAAATCATCGAGGACACCCGCCGCCGCGGCGTCTCCAACCTGCACCCCGTCGGCTCCTGCGGGATGGGCCAGGGCCCGATGGCGGTCGTGGATGCCCGCCTGCGGGTGCACGGGCTGCGCGGGCTGCGGGTGGTGGATGCCTCCATCATGCCGGTGATCATCGCCGGCAACACCAACGCGCCCACGATCATGATCGCCGAGAAGGCCTCGGCCATGATCCAGGAAGACGCGCTGGCGGCGGCATAGGGACCGGAAACCTCCGATGATCTACTTCCTGGCGGCCGTCGCCGCGATCGCCGGCCTGCTGTTCGGCTATGACGAAGGCGTGATCGCGGTCGCCAGCCCGTCCTTGGCGCGCGACTTCCCGATGTCGCCGCTCGAGCACGGTTTCACCACGGCGGCCGTGCCCCTGGGCGCGCTGGGCGCCGCCATCGTCACCGGACGGCTGACCGAGCGCTTCGGCCGCCGCCGCGTGCTGATGGTGGCCGCCGTCCTGTTCGTGGCCGGCGCCATCGCAGCCGCCGCGTCCCAGGCCATCTGGATGCTCATGGCCGCCCGCTTCGTCCTTGGCCTCGCGATCGGGGTCGCGGCCGTGGTGGCACCGCTCTACATCGCCGAGTGCGCCCCGCTCCGCACCCGAGGCGCGCTGGTGTCCACCTATCAGCTCGCGATCACCATCGGCATCGTCCTGTCCTATCTGACCGGCCTGGTGATCGCCGGCGACGGGTCGTGGCGGATCATGTTCGCCCTGGGCGCGGTGCCGGGCCTGGTCTTCCTGATCGGGCTGGTCTTTTTGCCGGAATCCCCCCGCTGGCTGGTCCTGCGCGAGCGCGACGCCGAAGCCGAGGCCAGCCTGCGCCGCCTGCGCGGGACCAGTGACGCGGCGGCGGCGGAGCTCGCCACCATCCACCAGGTCATGGCGGCCGAGGCCGGCCGGACCGGCCGCGGCGACGTCTACGCGGCCTGGGTCCGCCCGGCCCTGATCGTCGGGATGGGCCTGTTCTTCCTGCAACAGCTCAGCGGCATCAACGCGGTCATCTACTATGCGCCGACGATCTTTGATTACGCGGGGCTTTCCGGCGGCGATACCCAGGTGATGGCGACCGTCGGCATCGGCGTGGTCAATCTGCTGGTGACCGTCCTGGCCATGCTGCTGATCGACCGCCTGGGACGCCGCAAGCTGCTGGTCATCGGCTTCGCCGGCACCGGCGCCATGCTGCTGCTGATCGCCGCCGCCGCGGTCTGGCCGCTGGTTTTCCCCGCCTGGGTCGTGGTCGCCGCCTTTGCCATCAGCCTGGGCCCGCTGCCGCATGTCATGATGTCGGAGGTCTTTCCCCTGAGCGTGCGCGGCCCGGGCATGAGCATGGCCTCGGTCAGCAACTGGGGCTTCAACTTCATCGTGGTGTTTCTGTTTCCGGTCATGCTGAGTGGCCTTGGCCTCGGGGTGACCTTCGCCTTGTTCGGGGTGATCTGCCTAGGCGGGATCGTCTTCACCCTGGCCCGGGTGCCGGAGACCAACGGCCTGTCACTGGAACGGATCGAGGCGCATCTCCGCGCCGGTCACGACCTGGGCGCGCTCCGGCCGCCCTGAACAGGGGTTGGCCGGGGCGGCCGCTGGACAATCGCGCCGCCTCCCTCTTCGTCATGGGGTGCGATTCAACGTTGTGGGGAGTACTTTGACGCCTCCTCGATAAGGGAATCGGACCCATGGCGACGGCGAGCCTCAGCGACGAAGCACTTTTGGCGTTCTTCCACTCCCATCCGAATTTACGCGACAGAGTGATCTCGATCTT
>CAMCDA010000003.1 GCA_945873195.1 Asaia bogorensis | reverse complement strand
AGATCGAGATCACTCTGTCGCGTAAATTCGGATGGGAGTGGAAGAACGCCAAAAGTGCTTCGTCGCTGAGGCTCGCCGTCGCCATGGGTCCGATTCCCTTATCGAGGAGGCGTCAAAGTACTCCCCACAACGTTGAATCGCACCCGGTTACAGGCGCGGCACCCGAGGCAACACCTTGTCGCCGAACAGGCGCATCGACGCCTCGGCTTCCACCAGGGGCATGTCGTTGAAGTTGACCTGGACCGAGGCGATGTCGAACCCGCCCACCTGGTCGTTGTAGCGGTGGATCGTCTCCAGGATGCGCTCGGGCGTGCCGATCCAGGCGGCGCATTTCGCGACCTGGGTATCGAAGTCCTCCCGCGACAGAGCCTCGATCACCTTGTCATAGCCGGCATAGTCGGCCGACGCGGTGCCGGTCCGCCACTCCGACGCGGCCTGCACCAGTGATCGGAGGTAGCGGTTCAGCGGATCGCGCGCGAGGCGTTCGGCTTCGGCCTGGCTCTCGTGGCAGAACATGTGGAAGGCCAGCATGACCGCACCGCGCCCGGGATGGCCGGCCTTGGTCCAGGCGGTCCGATAGGCATCCAGCAGATCGCGCATCGCCCCGCCGGCCATGGGGATCGCCATGATCCCGTGCCCCATGGTCCCCGCGCGCTCGAACGATTCCCGCGATGCCAAAGCGGCGACATAGAACGGCGGGCGCGGCAACTGGGTCGGGCGCGGCAGGGAGGTGATGTTGGAGAACGAATGAAACCGCCCCTCGGCCGTGACATTCACCTCCTCCAGCAACCTCCGAACCTGCTCCATCCCCTCCTCAAACCGCGCTCGGCTGTCATCAAGACTTACCTGGAACGCATTGAATTCATGCGGTAAAAAGGCACGGGCGAAGCCGACGTCCAGACGTCCGTCACACAGCGCGTCCAGCATCCCCAATTCACCCGCCAGCTTCAGCGGGTTGTTGAAGGCCGGCAGGACGGCACCCGTGACCAAGCGAGCACGCTTCGTGATCTGCGCCGCGGCGGCGAGGAACAGCATGGGGTTCGGACTGTAGCCGCCATAGGGGAGGAAGTAATGCTCGACCGTGCGGACATGGCAGTAGTGATACCGGTCAACCAGCCCGACGAGCTTCAACGCCTCCTGCCAGTAATCGCGGCCGGATTTCACCTCGGGCCCCACATCGGGGAAGAACTGGATGCCGACCTGCATGATACGACCCTACCGTCCGGGCCGGCGAGGTAGCAGAAGCGGGGCAATCAGGCCAACACCCAGGCCCCAGAACCCGTTGATCAGCAGATTGCGCGCCATCGGCCAGGCCTGCCAGCCCGCCGCGATCGGCCCGCCCTTGATCGGGGAGACGATGAACATACTGACCAGGGACGCGATGATCCCGAGGATCAACCCGCACAGCCAGGCCGGCGCGGTCAGCTTCGGCCACACCAGCCCAAACACCGCGCCATACAGCCCGCCCCAGAACATCTGGTTGACGATCAGCGGCACGCCGAGTGGCCCGACTGCGTTCATGCCGTACAGCGTCGCTCGCACAAGGCCGAGCTGGCCGAGTATGAAGATCATGCCTTGGTGGAAAATCAGCACCGAGATCGCGGCAATCACGAATCCCAGAACGGCACGCATGGGCGCGTTGGTCATTATGGTCCCCCCAGGAGACTGATTTCTTGTTCGTCTTTCAGTTCTATACCAGTCAGCCGCAAACGGCGCATCTCCCGGATCAGCCAGACCAGTTTGTCGGCCGCCGCCTCGATCCCCAGCCCCTCGGGCCGGATGTTGGAGATGCAGTTTCGCTCGGAATCCAGTCGTCCCAGGCGCGGTTCCCAGGTCAGGTAGACGCCCAGGCTGTCAGGGGCGGTCAGGCCGGGACGCTCTCCGATCAGGACGGCCACCGCCTGCGCCCCCATCGCCTGCCCGATGTCGTCGCCCAGCGCCACGCGGCCCTGTTCGGCGATGACCACCGGGGCGCTCGCGCCGAGGGCGGGGATCACACGGCGCAGCAAGGGTTCGGCGTGGCGCTGCACCGCGGTGGCGGACAATCCGTCACAGACCACGAACACGATGGAACCGGCCACGCGTGGCAGGGTCGCGTGATCGGACGGACGCAGCCGCCGGCCAAGATCGGGGCGCAGCAGATAATGCCGCCGGTCGGGCGCGGCGCTATGGACGGCCAGGCTGTCGATCCCGGCCTCGGTCAGGTCCGCCCGCAACGCGCCTACGTCCAGGGCCGCATGCACCGCATCCCGCGCCGCCGCGTGCGCCGCCTGGAACGCCAGATGCGCCGCTGTCGGCAATCCGTTCCCCGCCCGTCCCAACGCCACGCGCGCCGGGGTGAAACGCCGCAGGTCGGACCAGGATACGGGAATTGTTTGCTCGGTCATTATAATCGGAGGGTGCGGCAATCCTCCCCCCTGGTCTAGGGTGGTCCCAAATGGAGGACTCCCGCCATGCTCATCAGCACCGACCGCATCCTCACGACCCATGTCGGCAGCCTGCCGCGCAACGAAGCCCTGGCCGATCTGCTGATCCGCCAGGAAGCCGGGGAGGCGATCGACACCGCCGACCTCGCCCGTCGCGTGGAAGCCGCGACCAACCATGTCATCACCAGCCAGATGAAGGCCGGGGTCGATATCGGCAATGATGGCGAGCAGTCGCGCGTCGGCTTCCAGACCTACGTCCCGCGCTGCATGTGCGGCTTCGGCGGCGAGTCCAAGCGGCCGCCCGCCCGCGACCAGATCGAGTTCCCGAGCTACTTCAAGCAGATGAACGCGCGCTTCCCGCACTCGGCCCGCGTCGCCAACGCACCCGCCGCGTTGAACGAAGTGCTGTACGTCAACGGCGCCCCGATCCAGGAAGACGCCGCCCGCTTGCGCCGCATGGGCACGGGCTTCCGGGAGACGTTCATGACCGCGCCGTCCCCCGGCATCGTCGCGACCACGATGATCAACCAGCACTACGACACCCACGAGGCCTATCTGATGGCCCTGGCCACGGCGCTGGGCAACGAATACCGCGCGATCCACGCGGCCGGGCACGTGCTTCAGATCGACAGCCCCGACCTGGCGATGGAACGCCACCGATTCTTCGGGCATCTGGATGACCGCGGGTTCCTGACCCAGTTGGCGCTGCACATCGCCGCCATCAACAAGGGGATCGAGGGCATTCCCCGCGACCGCGTCCGCCTGCATGTCTGCTGGGGCAACAACGACGCCCCGCACATCTACGACATCGCGATGGCGACGATCCTGCCCGAGTTGTATCGTGCCAATGTCGGCGCCCTTTCGATCGAGTTCGCCAATCCCCGCCACCAGCATGAATACGAGGCACTGCGCGCCAACCCCCTGCCCGCGCACATGGCGCTGATCCCCGGAGTCCTCGACACCACCACCAACTTCGTCGAACACCCGCAAGTCGTCGCTCGGCGTCTGAAGGAAGCCGTGGCAGCGGTCGGAGACCGGGAACGCGTGATCGCCGGCACGGATTGCGGCTTTGGGACCTTCGCTGGCCGGGAATACGTGGCGGAGGAAGTGGTGTGGTTGAAGCTCGCCGCGGCGGCGGAAGGGGCGAGGATCGCGTCGGATGACCTGTGGGGAAGGCGCGCGGCCTGAGCCTGGCCGGGGCTTTTCGTAGCGGGCCGCGCTGGCGGCGGCCACATCGTGATGCCCGTACCTCGTCATGCTGGGCCCCCGGGTCCGGCGGAAGGCCGGCCCGACGACAGGCTCCGGCCCAGCACCCACGACTTTCCCCCGTCATCCCCGGGCTTGTCCCGGGGACCAATCGCGGCAGGGTGCTGGGGAGGGTCCTCGGCACAAGGCCGAGGATAACGGGTTAAAGCGGTCTTGGATCACAGGGAAAAGCGCGTGCCACGGAGGACGGCACGCGCAATGCACCATCGCTGCCCTTATAACTTCACCCGCACCCCCACGATCCCACTCGGCCCCGGCGTCTGGAACCCGTTCACAGGCTCAAACCGAGACGAAAACACGTTCCACGCATTCACATAAACCTGAGCATTCGGCGCCACGTCATACGTGACCGCGATGCTGGCAATCGTTCCACCCGGAGAACTGCCATTCGCCGTCGGGAACCCGCCATTGTCATACAGGAAGTCCCGGAACGACCCCGTATAGGCAATACGCGGCACGATCGTCAGCCCAGGCATCGGCGTGATCGTCATGTCCAGGGACGCAACGTTCGGTGGCCGCCGCAGCAACCGAGACCCCGTCGCCGGCGCCGCCCCGATCGCCAGCGTGTCGGTGTAGGTATAGGTCGCATGCACCACCAGCCACGACGTGGCCCGCAGGCTGAGCTCCGTCTCCACCCCCTGCACATGCGCCGACCCTATATTGACCGACGTATAGACCGGAGAAAACTGCGTCGTGATCAGGTTCTGGACCTGCTGGTTGAAGTAGCTCGCGCTGAAGGTCAGGAAATTGTCCCGCCCCAATGCCGGCAGCGTGGTGACAAACCCCGCCTCCCATCCCTGCGAGCTCTCCGGCTTCAGATTGCGATTGCCGACATAGCCGAACGAATCAACCCCATACCGGTCGAACAAGGATGCCGCCCGAAACGCGGTGCCATAGGAGAACTTGAGGTTCGTATAAACCTCCGGCAACCGCACGACGGTCCCCAGCCGCCAGGTGGTGGGCGCGTTGCCCGTCACCCAGTCCTGCCGGACCTGCGCGGTGACATCCAGCCGGTCCCACAACGTCCCCTGCGCGCCAAGATACAGCGCGTTCGTGTTCATCGAGGCATCCGCGCTCTGATCAAACGCGAAACCGCCGGTCACGCTGTTGGTCCGAACCCGGATCGAATCCACCAGATGCTGGTAGCCGAACGTCACCGCGGCATCGGTCACAACCGAGGACTTCAAGACCTGCCCCAGCCGGATCGTATTGTTCCACTGGATATCAGTGCGGTACGCGTTGTAGCGCGAATCCCCGGAAGCCTGGTTGGGATCAGCCGGCTCCAGATACTGCTTGTAGTGCCGCCCATCCTGCAGCCGGCCCACAAACAGATTTGTCTCATACAGCCCGTCGAACAACACCGACGTCACCCCGACGCGCCCGAGGAAGGACTCCGCCGACCCCGACGAATTGGTGTTGTCGAACGTCGGAAAACCCAGGTTGTTGAAACCGAACAGCGCCTGCCGCCCGCGCAGGAACAACGACAGCCGCGTCCCCTCCACCGGCGAATAGCCGAGGTTGATCGTCCCCACCCGATCCCGGAAGCCCTGCGGAACACCCGTATAGATGCTCATGCGCTGCGGAATGGCGTCGTAGCCGCGCTGCGATTGCGACTCCGCCGTCACCGCATAGTCGAACTTGCCGCTGATACCCGAGGCGACAACGCTGCCCCTGATCTGCTCGGGCGCCCCGCCCGCAAGATCCCCTTGCAGATGGAACCCCTCCTTCGTCCCCCGACGAGAGATCATGTTGATCACGCCGCCGATCGCGCCCGAGCCATACAAGGCGGCCATCGGCCCCCGCACGACCTCGATCCGCTCGATATCCGACAACGTATCAACACCGAAATTGAACGCCCCCGTCGCCTCCGACGGATCGTTGATCGGCATGCCGTCACGCAGCACTAGCACGTGGTTGGAGTTGGTACCACGGACGAAGATGCTCGCCTGCCCGCCAGGCCCACCAGCAGGGCTGACGCGCACACCGGGGATGCCGATCAGCGCGTCGGTCAGGGTGTTGAAGCCGTTGTCCTCGATCATCTTGCGGGTGATGACCGTGACGCCGGCGGGGATGCGATCCAGTTCCGTGGGCACGCGGGTCGCCGTGATGGCGACATCGGGGAGCGTCAGGATCGGCTCCTGCGCCGAAGCCGAACCGGCGAGTGCCGGGACGCAGAACAGTGTTGCCAGCAGCGCGGTTTTTGTGCGCATGCGGGTCCTCCATCGACCAAGGTGTCGACAGCTCGCATACGGGTTTCTCCCCGCCGCACCGGTGCACCCCGCCCGTCGCACGCGCGCAGTCTAGACGCCGGCCGGTCTCCTGGCTGGTTGGGTCAACACCCCGGCCCGCCTTCTCGCCTTTCGGCAATGGCACGTTGGACCGGAACTCACCAACCACAGTTGCGGGGGCAGCCGCTCTTCGCGTTCCCGTTTCAGCCCTTGCGGGCCACCGTCGTCTGACGGAAGACTAGCGCAACCACGAGAGTCCGCAATGCTGAAACGTATCCAGTTCGACCCCACCGCCCCGGCACCGCTCGACGGCATCCGTGTGGTCGACATCTCCCGCCTCGTCGCCGGCAACATGGTCAGCCTCCAGCTTGCCGACCAGGGCGCCGAGGTGATCAAGATCGAGGACCCGAAAGTCGGCGATCCCCTGCGCGCCTGGCGCACCAAGGGCATGTCGCTGCACTGGAAGGTCTATGCGCGCAACAAAAAGAGCCTGGCGATCAACCTGCGCCCCCAGGCCGGCCGCGACGCGCTGGCCGACCTGCTGGCCACCAGCCATGTGCTGATCGAGAACTATCGCCCCGGCACGCTGGAGGAGATGGGTATCGGCCCCGACGTCCTGCATGCGCGCAACCCGGGCCTGATCATCGTCCGCATCACCGGCTTCGGCCAGGATGGCCCGTACCGCGACCGCCCCGGCTTCGGCACACTGGTGGAGGCGATGTCCGGCTTCGCCTCCAAGAACGGGTTCGAGGATCGGCCGCCGGTGCTGCCCCCGCTCGCGATGGCCGACATGATCGCCGGCCTCTATGGCGCCTATGCGATCATGGTGGCGCTGCGGGTCGTGGAGGCCGGGGGGAAGGGTCAGGTCATCGACCTGCCGCTGCTCGACCCGATCATCTCGATCCTGGGGCCCGATCCGGCGATTTATCAGGTCAGCGGGCAGAAGCCGCAACGGTCCGGCAGTCGGTCGCTGACGACATCACCGCGCAATGCCTATGAGACATCGGACGGGCGCTACATCGCGATCTCGGCGTCGATCCAGGCGATGGCGGAGCGGCTGTTCCGCGCGATCGGGCGGGCCGACATGATCGACGACCCGAAGTTCCGCACCAACACCGACCGCGTCCGCAACATCGATGAATGCGACGGGATCGTCGCCGATTTCATCCTGGCACGCACGCTGAAGGAGAACATGGACATCTTCTCGGCGGCCGAGGTCACGGCGACCCCGATCTATGAGGTCGACCAGTTGATCGCGGACCCGCATGTCCAGGAACGCGGCATCCTGGTCGAAGCCCCGGACGAGGAAGCGGGCACCGTGCTGATGCACAACGTGATCCCGCGCCTGTCGGACACGCCTGGCCGCATCCGCACGCCGGCCCCGAACCTCGGCCAGCATACCCATGCCATTCTGCAATCCCTCGGCTACGACCCCGCGCGCATCGCGGCGATGGTGGCCGACGGCGTAATCAAGGAAGCCTGATCATGCGTGATGACCTGCCAGCCTGGCGTTCGCTGATGTTCGTGCCGGTGACGGCCGAGAAGTTCGTCCGCACCGGTGCCGACCGCGGCGCCGACGCCATCATCCTGGATCTGGAGGACGCGGTCGCCCCATCCCAGAAGGAGCGCGCCCGCACCCTGATCGCCGACGCGATCCCGCAGGTGAACCGCAACGGCGCCGATGTGCTGGTGCGCGTGAACCGCCCCTGGCGCCTGCTGGTGCGCGATCTGGAAGCCGCCGTCATCCCAGGCGTCGCCGCGCTGATGCTGACCAAGGTGGACAGCCCCGAGCATGTCCAGGCGATCGAATCCATCGTCGATGAGCTGGAGGCCGAACGCGGCCTGCCGCTGGGCAAGATCAAGTTCGTCGCGCTGGTGGAGGACGCCAACGGGTTCTTCAAGATCGAGCATATCGCCAAGTCCAGCCGCCGGCTTGTGGGTCTCAGCCTGGGGTCCGAGGACTTCGCCGCCGATATCGGCGCGGTCGCCGACCCGGAGACGCTGTTCTACCCGAAGCAGCGCACGCTGTTCGCCGCCAAGGCCGCGGGGATCATGCCGATGGGCTTCGTGGGCTCGATCGCCGATTTCCGCGACCAGGACGCGTTCCGCGCCATCGTGCGCCGGTCTCGCCGGATGGGCTTCATGTGCGCCAGCGCGGTGCATCCGTTGCAGGTGACGGTACTGAACGAGGAGTTCCAGCCGTCAGCCGAGGATGTCGAACGGGCGGAGAAGATGATCGCCGCGTATGATGAGGCCTATGCCCAGGGCCTGGGCGCGGTTCAATTCGAAGGCGCGATGATCGACGTGCCGGTGGTGAACCGGGCACGGAATGTTGTGAACCGCGCAAAAGCGCTGGCCGCGCGGCGGCGGTAGGGGGCTGGGACGGCAGGGGGTCCTGGCCCCCGGGGCGGCTGCTTTCGTCGTGGGCGGGTCAAGCGCGCCCATGACGTGCCGCGACGTCATCGCCGGCTGGTCCTCGTAGCGATCCGCCTGCTCCCCCCCGGCAATTCCGCCAGAGTGCGGCTGAACGGGGCGATCATGGCGTCAGTTTGCCCTCGGCCATCCAATCCCGCAGCACATTCTTGGCCAGCTTTCCGGTTGGCCCATGCGGCAGCGCGTCAACGAAGGCGATCGAATCCGGCAGCCACCATTTCGGCACCCGATCGGTCAGATGCGCGCGCAGCTCCTCGGCCGAGACCGGACCCGACGCCACCACGACCAGGAACGGCCGCTCCTGCCAACGCGGATGGGGGATGGCGAGCACCGCGGCCTCCTGCACCATCGGGTGATGCGTGGCCGCGTCCTCCAGCGCCTGGCTACTGATCCATTCCCCGCCCGACTTGATCACGTCCTTGGCGCGATCGACGATGTGCAGCGTGTTGTCGGGATCGATCACCGCGACATCGCCGGTCTTCATCCAGCCATCGGTGCTTTGCGAGTCCACCTCCGGCCGGCGGAAATAGCCGCCCGCGATCCAGGCCCCGCGCGCCTGCAAATGCCCCGGAGTCTTCCCATCGCGCGGCAGCAAGCGCCCGTCCTCATCGACGATGCGGATTTCGTTGCCATAGAGCGGCTTGCCCTGGGTCCGCATCGCGGCGATCGCCTCGTCCTCCGGCATGTCATCCGGCGCGAAGGAGATGGTGGACCCGCTGGTCGTTTCGGTCATGCCCCAGCCATGGGTCGTGCGCACGCCATGGTCGTGGAAATACGCCTCCATCATCGCGGCCGGCGGAGCCGAACCGCCCGAGAACAATCGATTCAGCCGCCCGAGGCCCTGGCCGGTCTGGCGCACGTGCTCCAGCATCGACAGCCAGATCGTCGGCACGCCGGGACCGGCGGTCACGCCTTCGTCCACGATCAGGCGATGCAGGAAGGCGGTGTCCATGTTGCGGCCGGGGATCACCAGCCTGGCGCCATACATCGGACCGAAGAACGGGATCGCCCAGCCGTTGCAGTGGAAGAAGCCCGGGAGAGCGATGATCGCGTCATTCGCACTGAGCCCCCAGCCGTTCCCCGATCCGGTGGACATCGCCCCCAGCACCGTGCCGCGATGGTTGTAAAGCGCCCCCTTCGGCGCGCCGGTTGTGCCGGAGGTGAAACACAGCAGGCAGGCCGAACGTTCATCGAGCACGGGCCAGGCGAAATCGGCATCACCGGCGGTGATCAGGTCCTCATACGCTATGACGTTCGGCAGGGAAGTCGGAACCGGCCCGGGCGCCATCATCACGAACTGCTCGACCGTCTCCAGCAGCGGGGCGATCTGCTCGACCAGCGGCACCGTGTCCGGGTCGATGAACAGAGTGCGATAGCCGGTGAAGTTGATCGTATAGGCAACCGTCTCCGGCGGCAGACGGGGGTTGGCCGTGTGCAACACGCCACCGACGCCGGTCATGCCGTAGAACAGTTCAAGATGCCGGTGGGAATTCCAGGCCAGCGACCCCGCGAACATCCCCGGCCCGAAGCCCAGCCGCACCAGCGACGATCCCAGACGGCGCGCGCGGTCGGCGGTGCGGGCATAGTCGGTCCTCACCACCTCCTCCCGCCCGTGGGAGATGACGGCGGTGGCGCCGAAATTCATCGCCCCGTGCTCCAGGATCGTCGGCAGCAACAGGGGGAAGTCGTGATTCAATCCCAGCATGGCGTATCTTGTCGTCTCCGTCCGCGGCCATTGTGGCGCGATGAGCGTTCCATCGGCAACCGGCGGGCCCTTGCCGAACGCCGAAGAATTCCCTCCTATGCCCGCAAGGATGGAGGTGCCAACGGTGCGAGAACGCAGAAAGACACGCCCGATCACAACCCCCGCGCGATGACCGCCTTCGATCCCGCGGTCATGCTGCACGCCTTCCAGATCGGCTTCCCCGCCCTCTTCGCCATGCTCAATCCGCTCGGCACAGCCCTGGTGTTCCGCACCATGACGTCGCACGGCACGCGGGAGGAACGGGTCACGCTCGCGCGGCAGGTGGCGCTGTATTCCCTGATCGTCATGCTGGGGTCCCTGTTCAGCGGGTCCTATCTGCTCAGCCTGTTCGGGATCAGCCTGGAAGCGGTGCGGATCGCCGGCGGGCTGATGGTGGGCATGAGCGCTTGGAAGCTGTTGACGGCGCCCCCAGGTGCCGACGCGCCTTCCCCTGACACAAACGTTGCCTTGCGCGACCTGGCGGTCGTGCCGCTGACCATTCCATTGACCGCGGGGCCGGCAACGATCTCCATCCTGATCGCCTTCGGGAGTGTCCACGCGTCCAGCTTCACGTTCGACACCGGCTTTGTCAGCGGGATCGTCCTGGCCTCGACCGCCGCCGCCGCCTCGGTCTGGGCGTGCTACCATTACGCCGACCTGCTGGCCCGGTGGCTGGGACCGGTGGGGGAACGCACGGCCACCCGCCTGGTGGGGTTCCTGCTGCTGTGCATCGGCATCCAGATGCTGCTGACCGGCGCGTCGAACGTCCTGCATCAGGTGGTGGACAAGCCCTGACGTCTCGACGCCGACCGCTCCGGACGGCATTGTGCGCCGATCAGATAGACCGGCGTACAGGAGACGATGGCATGCCAGGAATGATGGAAGGGAAGGTCGCGGTCGTGACCGGCGCCGGTGGCGGCATCGGGCGCGAGATCGCGATCATGATGGCCGGCCAGGGCGCCAAGGTTATCATCGCGGATATCGGCGCCTCCCTGTCCGGGGAGGGCGGGTCGGCCACGCCGGCCGAACAGACCAAGGCGCTGATCGCGCAGAACGGCGGCGTGTCGGAAATCTGCACGGAATCCGTTTCCACCTGGGACTCCGCGCGTAAGATCATCCAATCGGCGATGGATCATTTCGGCCGCGTCGACGCGGTGGTGAACAACGCCGGCATCCTGCGCGACGGCATCTTCCACCGCATGTCGCCGGATGACTGGATGTCGGTCATCTCGGTCCACCTGAACGGCAGCTTCTTCGTCTCGCGTGCCGCCGCTGAAGAGTACCGCAAGCAGGAGAGCGGGTCGTTTGTGCATATCACCTCGACATCCGGCCTGATCGGCAACCTGGGCCAGGCGAACTACGCGGCGGCCAAGCTGGGCATCACCGCGCTGTCGAAGTCGATCGCGCTGGACATGGCGCGGTACGGCGTCCGCTCCAACTGCCTGTCGCCCTGGGCCTGGAGCCGGATGACCAGTTCCATCCCCACGACCACCGAGGAACAGAAGGCCGCGGTCGAGAAGGCGCAGAAGATGACGCCCGACAAGAACGCGCCGCTGGCGGTGTATCTCAGTTCGGATGCCGCCAAGGACGTGACCGGGCAGGTGTTCGGGACCCGGATGAACGAGATCTATCTGTTCAGCTCCCATCGCCCCGCCCGGATCGTGCAGCGGGACGACGGCTGGACGCCGGAACGCATTGCCGAGATGGCCGCGCCGGCGCTGAAGGCGGCGTTCATGCCGCTGGATACCTCCGAGCAGGCGTTCCCCTGGGATCCGATGTGAACCCCAGGCCATGACCCGGGATTGGCGCGCCCAGTCGCTCAGCCGCGATATCCCGATCGATCCGGATCACGCGGCGCTGCTGTTCATCGACGTGCAGAACTACAACGCGCGTCCGGACGGCGGTAACTACACGACCATGACGGAGGCTGAACGCGACGCGCGCTACGGCTTCTTCCTGGGCGCGATGCGCGACACCGCCGTGCCGAACATGCAACGGATACAGGCCGCCTGCCGGACCAGCGGGATCGAGGTGCTGTACACCGTCATCGAGTCCCTCACCCAGGACGGGCGAGACATGAGCCTGGACTACAAGATCAGCAACCTGTTCGTCCCGCGCGGATCGTGGGACGCCCAGGTGCTGCCCGCCATCGCGCCGGCGGGAGATGAGATCGTGATCCCCAAGACCTCCTCATCCGTCTTCATGTCCACCAACGTGGACTATGTGCTGCGGAACCTCGGCGTGCGGTCGTTGATCCTGGCGGGCGTGCTGACGGACCAATGCGTGGACTCCGCGGTGCGCGATGCCTGCGACCTTGGGTATCTGGTCACGGTGCCCACCGACGCTTGCGCCACGCACAGCCAGGAACGGCATGACTGGTCGCTGCGAAACAACCGCGGCTATTGTCGGCAGGTAACGACCGAGGCCCTGGTGCAGGAAATCGCGTCGTCCAGGAGTCCCCGGCCATAACCGATATCCCTGAACTGCCCCCGATCAACGAGGCCGAACTGGAGGCGACGCTTACCGACATCGCGACAAGCCGGGGCTATGTATCCAACCTGATGCAGACGCTCGCCTTGGCGCCGGACGGTCTGCGGCCCTTCTCGGCCCTTGGCGATTATTGCCGGTTCGGCACGTTGCTGAACGAAACGCAGCGCGAACTTGTGATCGTGGTCGCCGTCCGGGATGTGCATTACGGCTGGGCGCATCACGAACCCTTGGCGCGTGCCACCGGCGTGACCGAGGAGCAGTTGCTGCTGATCCGGGAAGGCCGCACGCCGCGCAGCCTGCCGTCGGCCGAGATCGCGCTGTGCGACTATGCGTTTGAAATCTCCGCCGGGCGGCGCATTCCCCCGCGCGTGGCGGAGGCGATGCACGAACATTTCAACGCCCGCCAGATCGTCGATATCGCACTGCTGACGGCCTATTACATGGCGGTGTCGGCGCTGGCGATCGGGCTGGAAGTGCCGATCGAGGGGACCGACACGCTTGGCATCGAACAGGAACGCCAGCGCGCCAGGCTACCCCCGCCGGAGGAGTGCTGACCCCGACGCGCTGATCGCCTGCAAGCCGAAGCCCAGGAACAGCACACCCGATATCCGCGTCACCCACAGTGCGTGACGCTGGTAGATACGGCGGACCAAGGACGCGCCGATCACGGTGACGAGGATGATGTCGGCGATGACGAACCCCACGCAGGCGGCGGCCAGCAGCGGGGCGAAGGACGACCAGTCCAGAGCGCTCGCATGGCCCGCCAGCAAGGCGGTGAACATCGCGACCGCCACCGGATAAGCCTTCGGGTTGGACAGGCCAAACGCCAGGCCTCGGATCAACGGCCGCCGAGGCTCGGTTGTCAGGGACCCGTCGACGCCGCGCCGCACCGTGACGGCGCGCCAGCCCAGGACACACAGATAGGCGCCACAGGCCAGGCCGAGGATGTCGAACACCAGCGTGCCCATCGTGCGGGCGCCGATGATCGCGACCAAAGACAGCGACGCCCAGACGACGTCGCCGACGAAATGCCCCGCCAGGAACAGGGCACCCGCGCGACGGCCGCTGCCGGCCCCAATCCCCAGCAAGGCCAGGAAGGCCGGCCCCGGCGCCAGGGTATAGGCGGCGCCGGAAACGGCCGAAGCCAGCAGCAGCCCGAAGGTCACCCGCCGAACGCCTGGTCCCAGGGCTCGGGCAGCATCAGGAAGTTGTCGCCCTGCTTCACCAGATGCGCGAAGCCGGGGAAGTGGACGTGCATGCCGGCGATCAACTGCCGGTCGGTCGCCACCATGTCGAACACGCGCTTGCGGGTCGCCGCGGCGGCATGCGGGTCGGTGTCGAACGCCATCGTCACTTCCGGACGCGGCACCTGCACTTCCGGCACATGGATGATGTCGCCCCAGATCAGCAACGACTTGCCGCCGGACTCGATCATGTAGCCGCTATGGCCCGGCGTGTGGCCGTGCATCGCGACCGAGCGGACGCCGGGGAACACCTCGGTATCCTTGTCGAAGGTCCGCATCTGGTTGTGATACGGCGCGATCTGCTCCCGCGTCGCCGCGAAATACATCTTCTTTTCCCGCTCGCCCGCTCGGCTCATCTCTCCATCGTCGAGCCAATGCTTCGGCTCATTCGCATGGGCGACCAGTTCGGCGTTGGGGAAATACTTCTCGCCGGTCGCCGGATTGGCCAGGCCGGCCGAGTGGTCGGGATGCATGTGCGTCAGCATCACGGTGTCGATGTCGGCCGGGTTGACGCCCGCGGCCTTGAGGTTCTGCAGCAGCTTGCCCGCGGTCGGCAGCAGATAGTTGCCCGAGCCTGTCTCGACCAGCGCCAGGCGGCCCTTGTTGTAGATCAGGTAGCAGTTGACCGAGGTGCGGCGGCCGGGGCGGAACTTCTCCTCCAGCATGCGGGTCGCGTCGGCGGGGGCGATGTTGTGCATCACCTCGACCGCGCCATCGAGGTATCCGTCGGAAAGGGCGGTGACGACGATGTCGCCGATGCGGCGGTGGTAGACGCCCGGGATTTGGGCGGAGGGGGCGGGGATCATGGACTCTCCTGTCGTGCGGGCACGTCCCCCTCCCGTGCGGGAGGGGGCGGTTCGGATGCCTGATTACTGCGCGATGTAGCCGCCGTCGATCACCAGTTCCGTGCCGGTGATGAAGGAAGCGTCGTCCGAGGCCAGGAACAGGACGCCATGCGCGACCTCGATCGGTTCGCCGAGGCGGCGCAGCGGGGTCACCGGGATCTTCGCCGCGCGGCCGCCGGCGTTGGTGCCGTTCAGCATCGCCGGCATGTAGCCGGGGTGGACGGTGTTCACGCGCACGCCCTGCGGACCCCAGCGAAGGGCGGCGGACTTGCTCATGATGCGGACGGCGCCCTTGGACGCGGAGTAGCCCAGGCTGCCCTCGGCCCCGCCGATGAAGCCCATGATGGAGGAGATGTTGACGATCGCGCCCTTGCCGGCCTTCGCCATTTCCTTCGCCGCCAGCGTCGTGCCGAGGAACACGCCGGTCTGGTTGATGGCGATCAGCTTGTTCCAGCCTTCCAGAGAGTCCTGGTCGCCGACCGCGCTGCCGCTGATGCCCGCGTTGTTCACCAGGATGTCGAGCTTGCCATAGGCCGCGATGGTCTTCGCGATCAGCGCCTTCCAGTCCGCTTCCGACGTCACATCCGTTTTCACGAACATCGCTCGGCCCTGGCCGGCATTGATGTCGGCGGCGACGGCTTCGCCTTTGTCAGTCAGGACGTCGGCGATGACGACCGCCGCGCCTTCCTTGGCGAACAGCCGAGCCTCGGCTTCACCCATGCCGTGCGCGCCACCGGTAATGATGGCGACCTTGTCCTTGAGCCGCATTGCTTCTCTCCCTTGCGATAGGAGCGGGATCATCGTTCGGGGATGGTCCGGGGGCAAGGTGGTCGGTTGCGATCTTGATGTATGACGTCCCTTCACATGATAGAATGCGCGCCGGACTGGAGTTTCAGCCGTGGATGACACCACAAGACTCGCCCTGGAGGCCTATTCGAGCGGCCGCATGACAGCGCTTGAACTGCGCCGTCGCCTCGGCAACGCGACCTATGGGGAAGTGCTGCGCCTGTTGAGCGAAGCGGGTTTGCCGCTGCCACGCGCGTCACAGGTCGGACGAGAGGCCCAGATTGCCCGCGCGCGTGCCTGGATGTTCCCAAAGCATGTCGCGTGATCTGAAGATTTTCGTGGTCGATACGGCGCCGTTGATTACGTTAGAGGCACGGTGATCAAGCGCGCCTAATGAACCAGCGTCGCCCGCCCGGTGATCGCCTGTCGCAGCAGCCCCGAAACATAATCGATCGCGATCACGGCACCCAGGATCAGCAGGATGATGAACGCCACTGACTGGAACTCCAGCGTCCGGATCTGTTCAGCCAGATGCAGTCCGATCCCGCCCGCGCCGACGATCCCGATGATCGTCGAGGAACGCGTGTTCGACTCGAAGAAATACAGTGCCTGGCTGGCGATCACCGGCAGGACCTGCGGGATCACGCCAAAGCGAATGCCAAGCATGCGGGTGCCGCCGGTGGAGATGACGCCCTCGACCGGTTTGCGGTCGGCGGTTTCGATCGCCTCGGAGAACAGTTTCGACAGGTTGCCGATATCGCTGGTCATCACCGCGAGCATCCCGGCGAAGGGACCAAGACCCACCACATTCACCCAGATCAGCGCCCAGATCAGCTGATCCACGCCGCGGATCGTGTCGGAGGAGCGCCGAGCGAAGAACTGGACCACGCGGTTGATGGTTGTGTTGCGCGCCGCCATCAGTGCCAGCGGCACAGCCAGCACGGCGCCTAGCAGCGTGCCCAGGAAGGCAATCGCGACCGTCTCGGCCAGCGCATGCAGATAGAGGGTCGCCTGAGCCCACGAATGTGGCACGGGCGGCATCATGTGGCCAACGATCCGGCCAAGCTCCCCCATCCCCGTCAGGATGCGCGAGAAGGAAAATTCGAGCCGCACGATCGCCAGGACCACAAAGCCCAGCAACAGCGACAGCACGCCGATTGTGACCACGCGCCGCATCGGGCCGGGGTTGAAGACGCCCGGGTGGCGCGCGCGCAGCCCGGGCAGGTCGCTCAGCGCATTGGCGCGCAGGCCGTGGGTCGCGGTCATGCCCTGTCCTCCCGGCCCAGCAGCGCATGGCGCAGCTGTTGCGTGCCGGCATCGATCACGAACACGGTCAGCAGGATCATCAGCAGGATGGCGGACACGTCCGTGTAGTAGAACTTGCGGATGGCCTCGATCAGGTCCTGCCCGATACCGCCGGCGCCGACAAAGCCCATGACAGAGGCGCCGCGCACGTTGATTTCAAACCGCAGCAGCGCGTAGCTGGCGAAGCTGGACAGCACCTGGGGCAGCACGGCGAAACGGATGGATTCGGTCCAGGACCCACCGGACGCGATGGCGCCCTCCATCGGCTTCATGTCGATGTTCTCGACAACTTCCGTGAACAGCTTGCCATTGGCGCCGAACGTATGGAGCGCGATCGCCAGCACGCCCGGCACCGGGCCAAGCCCGAACGCCACGACAAAGATCAGGGCAAAGACGATCTCCGGCACGGTGCGGCACAGTTCGAGCATGCGCTTCACGACGGAACGCAGCACCGGGTTCGGCCCCAGGTTCTGGGCCGCGAGGAAACAGGCGAAGAAAGCGCCGATCGATCCGGCCAAGGTCGCGAGGTAGGCGATCAGGATCGTATCGAAAAGCTGCGACAGCCAGTCGGGCAGGCCCCAGAACCACTCCCCGAAATCGGTCCAGACGGGCGCGCCGTTATCGAAGAAGAACAGCCGGATGAAATAGTTGAAGAAGTCGTCGATGTTCCGCCACAGCGTGGCCGGCCTTACCTCGGCGGTCCAGGCGCTGATGGCGATCATCAGCACCAGGATGACAACGCCCAGCAAGGCCTGCCGGCGCTTGGCCGACCGCGCTTCCGCATAGGCCCGCCGCAGCGGGTCCAGCTGGATATCGGGCAGGCGGGTCAGCGCGTGCGCCATGGCGGCGGGCTTCAGCTACGCTTCTTGCGGAGCTGGTCGACGAACTCCTGCAGTTCCACCGCCGACTGGTAGTCGGCGTGGGTGACCTGCTTGAAGCCAAGGTCCTTGCCATCCGACAGCTTGTCGAAGGCGGCCTTGTCGGCCTTCGGGGCCTCGACGAACGCCTTCATGATGGCGTCCTTCAGCGGCTGCGGCAGGCTGGTCAGCCAGGCATAGGGCGATCCGGCGAGCAGGGGCGACTTGTAGATCAGCCGGACGTCGTCGGCCTTCGCCATGCCCTTGTTGACCATGCGGGTGAAGTTCGAGTCGGTCTCGGAGTTCCACCAGTTGAAGGCCACGTCGACGGTGTTGCTCTTCAGCGCGAGCACCGCGTTCTCATGCGAACCCGCGTAGACGACCTTGGAGAAGAACACCGCCGGCTCGATCCCCATCTTGCTCATGGCATAGCGAGGGACATTGTTGCCCGAGGTGGAGTTCGGATCGACCAGGCCCAGATTGCGGCCCTTCAGGTCTTCCAACTTCTGTGCCTTGTCGTCGGCGCGGACATAGGCGACCGAGTAGAAGCCGACCGAACCATCCGCGTTGACGGTGGTGACGAAGGGCTCGACGCCGCCCTTGGTGACCGTCCAGGCGCGGACATAGGACGACGGGCCGTAGAACGCGATGTGGATGTTGCCGGCGCGCTGGCCCTCGATGGCCGCGGCATAGTCGGACGCGATCCGCAGCGTGACCTTCACGCCCAGCGCCTTGCTGAGATAGGCGTTGAAGGGGCCGTAGCGATCGACCAGGCCGGACGCGTTTTCGGCCGGCACGATGGCGATCACGAGTTCCGGATATTGCGCCCGCCAATCGGCCTGGGCGAAAGCGGTCGCGGGCAGCATGGCCGCACCCGTCAAGGCAAGCGTCATCGTCCGGCGAGTCAGCATGTCGGCGTTCCTTTGGATGTCGGAATGGGAAAGGATCAGGCGGCTTCGGCCAAGCTGCCCTGGGGTGCCGCTTCGGCCGCGGCCTCGATGACGTCGCCGGCCTCCAGCCCATAAAGCTGGCGGGCGATATCGTCGGTCAGCGCCGCGGGCACGTCGTCGAACACGACCCGGCCGGCGGCCATGCCGACCAGGCGGTCGCAGTAGCCGCGCGCCAGGTCGAGCGAATGCAGATTGCAGATCACGGTGATGCCGAAGTGGCGGTTCAGCCGTTGCAGGGCGTCCATCACCACTTTCGTATTGCGCGGGTCGAGCGAGGCAATCGGCTCATCCGCGAGCAGCAAGGCGGGTTCCTGCACCATGGCGCGTGCGATGGCGACGCGCTGTTGCTGGCCGCCGGACAGGCGATCAGCGCGCTGGGCGGCCAGGCTGCCGATGTCGAATTGCTCCAGCGCGGACAAAGCGATCGCCTTGTCCTCCTCGGTCCACCAGCGCAGCAGGGAGCGGTAGGTGGGCACGTGGTTCAGCCGGCCCATCAGGACATTCGTCAGGACATCCAGCCGGCCGACCAGGTTGAACTGCTGGAAGATCATGGCGCATTGGGCACGCCATTCGCACAGCGCGTCACCCTTCAGCGCGGTGACGTCGTTGCCGTTCCAGGAAATCCGGCCGGCGCTGGGTTCCTGCAGGCGGTTGATCATCCGCAGCAGGGTGGACTTGCCGGCGCCGGAGCGTCCGATGATGCCGACAAAGGCACCGTGTCCGATCGAGAGATCCACCTGGTCGACGGCGACCTTGTTGCCGAACCGCCGTGAAAGCCCCTCAATCGTCAGCATCAATCCCCCGGTCCGCTTGATCGGGGCAACGGATACGGCCCGCCGGGGCGGGTGTGTGTGACAGTTTGCGGAAATCAGGGGGCGCGGTCGGTCGCGCCCCCGGTTTTCAGGACGGTTGTGTTACAGCACCGCCTCGGCGACCACGCGCATCGCGTCCACGCTGGCACCCTTGAGCACCATCGTGCCGATATGGCCGGCCTTGGCGGCATCCCGCCAGGCGCCCAGCCGGTCCTTGATCCGGTCGGCGGGGCCGCACAGCGAAATCTCATCCACCAGGGCGTCGGGCACCAGGGCGGCGGCTTCGTTGCGCTTGCCATCCAGGTACAGGTCCTGGATCGCCTTCGCCTCGCCCTCGTAGCCCATCTTCACGGCGACGTCGTTGTAGTAGTTCTTCTTCCGCGCGCCCATGCCACCAATGTATAGGGCAAGTTCCGGCTTGATGGCATCGCGGCAGGCCTGCACGTCCGGCCCCAGCTTGGCGCGGACATAGGGGGCGACGTCGTAGTTGGACAGGTCGGCGGGACGGCCGGCCTTCACGCGCCCCTCGATCGTCGGCACCGTCACGATCTCGGGCCGTTCCGGGGAATAGAAGATCGGCAAATTGCCGTCCGCGACCTCACCGGAGTTGCGCAGGCCGGCCGGCGTGATCGACGCGGTAAAGAAACGCACGTCCGGATTGCCATGCGCGATCGAGCGCAGCGGCCGGCCGAGGCCCGAGGCGGTGGGGCCCGTCAGCGGGATGTCATAGATCTCGCCATGGAATTCCAGCGGCTTTTCGCGCGCCAGCACCTGCTTGATGATCGCGATGTATTCCTTGGTGCGGGTCATCGGCTTGCCGAAGGGCACGCCGTGCCAGCCCTCGACCACCTGCGGGCCAGAGGCGCCGACGCCGCAGATGAAGCGGTTGCCGGACAAAGCCTGGAGCGAGAGGACGGTCATCGCCGCGCAGGCCGGGGTGCGGGCCGGCATCTGCATGATGCCCGTGCCAGCGTGGATCTTCGTGGTCCGCGCCAGGATCCAGGCGACGGGGGAGACAGCGTCGGTGCTGTACGCCTCTCCGGTCCAGACCTGGGAGAAGCCGAGTCGTTCGGCCTCCATCACGCGGTCCATGTCGAGTTTGGGATGTGGGCCGGACATATCGACGGTAATGCCGAGGCGCATGGGGTTTCCTCCTGTCTGTGTTCCTTCCCTGGTCGGTATGGGGCGGAACGGGCGCGGTCAAGTGTGCGGGATCGCCCCCCTCGGAGCAAACCCTCCCGCTTGACGCCCCGAAGCCCAGGGCGCATGCCCCGCCCGTCAGGTGGCTGGGCGGCCGCTGTCCTCGGGCCTTCCGCAAGGATCACCCGGGGATGGAGGAAAGTCCGGGCTCCACGGGAATACGGTGCCGGCTAACGGCCGGCGGGGGCAACCCCAGGGACAGTGCCACAGAAAACAAACCGCCCGCGCAAGGTCGCGTCACCCCGCGGGCAAGGGCGAAACGGTGCGGCAAGAGCGCACCGCGCCCCTGGCAACAGGGGCGGCAGGGTAAACCCCACCGGGAGCAAGACCACATAGGGACGGTGTACCCTCGAGGTACAAGGGCATTCCCGCTCTCCGTCCGGGTCGGTCGCGTGAGGCCTGCCGCGAGGCAGGTCCCAGAGGAATGGCCGTCCCCGCCGCAAGGCGGGACAGAACCCGGCTTACAGGCCACCTGACGCTAGCGCCCCGATTGTGCTATGTTATCCACAGACTCATCAACAGAGTAATCAACAGGAACGGAGGAGAAACACTCGCGGTACGGACGTGCACGAGTCACGCTCAATACAACCCGCTTTCGTAAACCTTTGATGCACGCGGCAAAAAACCGCCGCAAACCACGAATTCCCGAAGCAAGTGTTTGACGGACCAGCTTTCCCCATGGTATCCCAAATTGTCCCACGGGAACCCATGCACAGCACCCTCGCGCATGCCCTGACGGATCGATCGGGTCGAATCTCGCGGGCGGACTGTTCGCACCCATCGCCGGCAAGGCTGCAATCCGCCCTTCATGTGAACGTCGGACAAGGGAAGAGGCGGACCGGTCCGGATGGCCCAATTTCTTGGAACCCACCAATCGAAGCTGGATTCCAAGGGACGTGTATCGGTCCCGGCCCCATTTCGCGCCGCCCTCCGGTCGTTGCGGGAACATGACAATGGCGACCTCGAGGTCGCCCTCGTCCTCCGCCCTTCCCACCAGTATGCGTGCATCGAGGCCTGGCCGGTCAATGCGTTCCACGCGCTGACCACCGAACTCGAACAATTCAACGAAATCAGCGAGGAACATGAAGACCTCGCGACCACGCTATTCGCCAACGCCTATCCGGTGGAAAGCGACAAGGAAGGCCGCGTCGTCCTGTCCGACGACCTGCTGAAGCACGCCGGCATCACCGGCCCGATCGCCTTCATGGGCATCGGCTCCCGCTTCCAGATCTGGGAACCCGGCGCCGCCGCGGCCCGCCAGGAACAGGCCCGCCAGCGCGTCCGCGACCAGCAGGCCGCCCTGCGCGCCAAGGTGGCGGCATGAGCGGCCATATCTCCGTCATGCCGGCCGAGGCGCTGGAACAGCTCAATCCGCGCGCCGGCGGAGTCTATCTTGATGGCACCTTCGGCGGCGGCGGCTACTCGGCCGCGATCCTGGAGCACGCCGATTGCACCGTCTGGGCGATCGACCGTGACCCGGCGGCCATCGCGCGCGGCGCCAGCCTCGCCGCCCGCCATCCCGGCCGGCTGCATCTGGTGCAAGGCTGCTTCGGCGACATGCTGACGCTGCTGACCGATGCGGGGGTTTCCACCCTCGACGGCGTGGTGCTCGACCTCGGCGTATCGTCCTACCAGATCGACGATCCGGCCCGCGGCTTCTCCTTCCGGCTCGATGGGCCGCTCGACATGCGCATGGGACACCATGGGATGACGGCCGCTGATCTGGTGAACACGACCCCGGAAGCGGCGCTGGCGGACATTCTCTATACCCTGGGGGAGGAACGCGCCTCCCGCCGGATCGCCAAGGCCATCGTCGCCGAACGCGCCGTCGCGCCGATCGAGACGACCGGCCGCCTCGGCTCCATCATCCGCTCCGTCCTGCCGCGCGACGCCTCGGGCAACGATCCCGCCACCCGCAGCTTCCAGGCGCTGCGGATCAAGGTGAACGACGAGCTGGGGGAAATCGAACGCGCCCTGGACCAGGCCACCCGCCTGCTTGCCCCCGGCGGACGCCTGGTCGTCGTGTCCTTCCACAGCCTGGAAGACCGCATCGTCAAGCGCTTCATGGTCGAGGCCGCTGGCCGCATGCCCGCCCCGTCCCGCCACGATCCGCGCGGCCTGATGACCCGCCCGCGCGCCGACTTCCGGTTGCTGACGTCGAAGGCCCTGCGCCCGACCTCGGCCGAAACCGCCGCCAATCCGCGCGCCCGCAGCGCCCGTTTGCGCGCGCTGGAACGCCTGCAAGCGCCCGCCGAGGAAGGGGGCAACCGATGATCCGTCCGATCACCCTGATCACCGCGCTGATGGCCATTCTGTCGGGCATCTATATGTACTACGCGAAGAACGCGGTCCTGATGCTGGACCGCCGGATCGAGAAGATCGCGCGCGATACCACAACAATCACCGATCACACACGCCTGCTGCACGCCGAATGGACCCTGCTGAACGACCCCGAGCGCCTGCGCCAGTTCGCCGACCGCTATTTGGCCCTGAAGCCCCTGGCGCCGCCGCAGTTCACGACGATGGCCGACCTCGCCGGCCGGCTGCCGGCCCCCCGCGCGCCCGAACCGGAACCCGCCCCCATCCAGGCCCCCGCCGGCGGCTCCCCCCTGATGGGCCAGCCCGTCACCGACGTTACATCGGCCGAACCCCGCGCCACCGAGGAGCCGGCCCCGGTGATCGTCGCCGAGGAAGTGCTGCCGCTGCCGCCCCAAATGGTGCCGCCGCCGGCCTTCGCCGCCCAGCCGGCCACGGCCGCCGGCGCGATCGCCGCCACCACGCCCCGTCCCGCGCCGTCCGCCCAGCCCGCGCCGCCCACCCAGATGGCCGCCCCGCGCCCCGAAGCACCCCGTCCCGAAGCACCGGCGATCCGTCCGCCGCTGCAAGCCCAGGCCGACCCACGCCCCGCCCCCCGTCCCGCCGAGGTGCGTCCCGCCGAAACGCGGACCAACGAGACCAGGCCAACCGAGACTCGCGTCGCATCCGCGCCAAGACCGCCGCTGCAAGCAGCCGCTTCGCCGCAAACCCCGCCGCCGCGCCCCGTTGCCCCTGGCGCCGGCACGCCCATGGCGCAGGGCGCCGGCGCCCCCATGGTGCAGGCCAGCGCGCAACCCGCGCCCCGCCCCTATATCGCGCCCACCACCCGCCCGCAGCCCGCGCAACCCAACGCCTACCAGCCTGTCTCCGCGCCCCTGGGCGCCCCCCTGGGCGCCCCCCTGAGCGCCCCCCTGAGCGCCACGAGCAGCGGCTCAATGCTCGGCGGCGCCCAGCGCGGCGCGCCCGTCCCGTTGCCCCGGCCGACCCCCTTCTCCGCCCCAGCGCATGACGGAGGCGGTTGAGCCATGACCGATCACATCCCCCCCACCGGTTCGCCCCCCCCCGGTTCACCACCGCCCGACTCGCCCCCGCTCAACAACGGCAAGGCAGGCCGGCCGAAGCGGCGCCTGGGCGCGGCGATGGCCGACAGCCGCCCGCATATCGAGACCGTCCACGTTACCCAACCCGACCTGGATCGGCGGAAATACCTCGAAAAGACCCGCGGCCGGCTGGTCTTCGCCGCCAGCGCCTTCGCCGTGCTGTTCAGCGCCGTCGTCGTGAAGCTGAGCCTCGCGACCGTCATCGTGCCCCTGGCGCCCCACCGGCCGGAAAAGCAGATCGCCGCGATCGTCGCCGCCTCGGCGCCCAAGGGCGACCTGGAAACCAGCATCCCCGGCCAGCGCGCGATGATCACCGATCGCAACGGCCGACCGATGGCGATCTCCCTGAACACCGTCTCGGTCTTCGCCGACCCGCGCCAGATCATCGACCCGCTCGACGCCGTGCGGAAACTGAAATCCGTCCTGCCCCGCCTCGATGAGGAACGGGCCCTGCTGCGCCTGTCATCGGATAAGAAGTTCGTCTACCTCGAACGCCAGATCACCCCTCGCGAGCAGTTGGCGATCAACAACCTCGGCGTGCCAGGCATCGACTTCCGCCCCACCGGGCAGCGCCACTACCCCCTCGGCCGCACCGCGGCCCATATACTGGGCGGCGTGGACGTGGATGAAGGCGGCGTCGCCGGGGCCGAGGCCGCGTTCGACAAGCGCCTGCGCGAACAGACCGCCCCACTCCGCCTGTCGGTCGATATCCGCGTCCAGGCCGTCGTGCGGGAAGAATTGCAGGCCGCGATGACCACCTTCGAGGCGATCGGCGCCTGCGGCATCGTCATGGATGTCAACACGGGCGAGGTCCTGGCGATGGTCAGCCTGCCCGACTACGACGCCAATGACTTCCGCAAGGCCACGATCGATGAGCGCTTCAACCGCCCGCTGACCGGCATCTATGAACCCGGCAGCACGTTCAAGCTGCAAACCGCCTCGATGGCCCTGGATTACGGCGCCGTCCGGCTGTGGGACAGCTTCGACGCCTCCCGCCCGATCCATATCGGCCGCTTCACCATCAATGACTTCGAGGGCAAGAAGCGCGTCCTCATGTTCCCCGAGGTGCTGGCCTATTCCTCCAACCTCGGCGCGGCGCAGATCGCCAAGCTGGTCGGCGCGGAACGCCAGCGCAACTGGCTGCGCGAGATGGGGATGTTCAACCGCGTCGGCATCGAGTTGCCGGAAGCCGCCCGCCCGCTGGTGCAGGCCGCCGCGAACTGGAAGGAAATCGCGACCCTGACCGTGGGCTTCGGGCACGGTATCTCCGTGTCGCCCATGCATGTGGTCAAAGGCACCGCCGCGATCGCCAACGGCGGCATCGTCCGCCCGCCAACCATCCTGGCGGTGCAGGCCGGCGAACAGCCCGAGGGCACGCGGGTCATGCAGCAGGCCACGTCGGACATGATGCGCCGGCTGATGCGCCTGATCGTCACCGATGGGTTCGGCAAGACCGCCGAGGTCACGGGCTACTACCCAGGCGGCAAGACCGGCACCGCCGAGAAGGCCAGCAAAGCCGGCTACAAGCGCAAGGCCAACGTCGCCGCCTTCATGGGCGTCTTCCCGATGCACGCCCCGCGCTATGCCGTCTACATGATGCTGGATGAGGCCAAGGGAAACAAAAGCACCTTCGGCTATGCCACCGCCGGCTGGGTCGCCGCTCCCGCCGCTGGCAAGGTCATCTCCCGGATCGGCCCGATGCTCGGCATGATGCCGGAGATCCAGAACGCCGCCGCGATCAACCAATCGCTGCACGTGCCGCTCCAGCCCGGCCGCCCGACCAATGCCCCACGCGGCCCCGCCGTAGCGTCCGACCGGCCCCCATCGGGCCAGACGCCGGTCAAGCCGACCCTGACCGTGCCGCCCACGCAATTGCCGCCCGCCACGATCCCGCCGGCCGCCAAGCCAGCGCGCCAGCAGGCGGCGGTCATGCCAGCCTCGTCCCAGGCGTCCGCGCCTGGGACAGCGGTCGCCTCCGTTGCGGGGCGCTGATCTCATGCGGCATTTTGCCTCGATCACCGAGATGTCCCCCAGCGCGGCGTGGCAAACCCTCGCCGAGATGGACATCGCCGGGATCACCGCCGACAGCCGGCAGGTCGCGCCCGGCGATCTGTTCGTGGCCCTGCCCGGCCACCGGGTCGATGGCCGCTGCTATATCGGTGACGCCGTGGCGCGCGGCGCCGCCGCCATCCTGGCCCCCACAGGCACACCCTGGCCCGATGGCGTGCCCCGGCGGCCAATGATCGTCGATGTCGAGCCCCGCCGCAGCCTCGCCCGCCTCGCCGCCGTCTTCGCCGGCCCGCAGCCGGACCAGGTGGTCGCCGTCACCGGAACCAACGGCAAGACCAGCACGGTGGAGTTCGTCCGACAGCTGACGGAACTGGCCGGCCAGCGGGCCGCCAGCCTCGGCACCCTGGGCCTGATCGCTCCCGGCTTCGATCCCGGACCCGGCCTGACCACCCCGGATCCGGTCAGCCTCGCGGAATCCCTCGCCGGCCTCGCCCGCGCCGGCATCCGCCGCGTGGCACTGGAGGCATCGTCGCACGGGCTCGACCAGTTCCGCCTCGATGGCGTGACCCTCGCCGCCGCCGCCTTCACCAACCTGACCCGCGATCACCTCGACTACCACGGCACGATCGAGGCCTACCGGCACGCCAAGCTGCGCCTGTTCCGCACCCTGCTGCCCGCCGGCGCCCCAGCCATCGTCCATGCCGGGGTCGATACCGACACGATGACCGCCCTGCGCGGGATCGCCCGGGAACGCGGCCTGGACCTGCGGATCGTGGGCGAGGGTGGCGATTTCTACCGCCTGATCCAGGCAACCCCCCGCCCCGACGGCCAGATCCTGACCATCGAGGCCGCCGGCATCCGCCGCGACATCGTCCTGCCGCTGCCCGGCCGGTTCCAGGCCGACAACGTGCTGCTCGCCGCCGCCTTGGCCGAAGCCATGGGCGATACCGACCCGCTGTCCCGCCTGCCGCATCTGACCGGCGTGCGCGGCCGGATGGAACGCGCGGCCATCCTGCCCAACGGCGCGACCGTCTATGTCGACTACGCGCACACACCCGATGCGCTGGAACGCCTGCTGCTGGCCCTGCGGCCGCATACCGAGGGCCGGCTGCTGGTCGTCTTCGGCGCCGGCGGCGACCGGGATCGCGGCAAGCGGCCCTTGATGGGCGCGGCCGCCATCCGCCTGGCCGACGTCGCGATCGTCACCGACGACAACCCTCGGTCCGAGGACCCCGCCGCCATCCGCGCCGAAATCCGCGCCGCCTGCCCCGACGCGATCGAAATCGGCGACCGGGCCCAGGCGATCGAAGCCGCCCTGTCGATGCTGCGCCCCGGCGACGTCCTCACCGTCGCCGGCAAGGGCCACGAGCAAGGTCAGACCATCGGCGACACGGTCATCCCCTTCGACGACGTCGGCGCGGTGCGCGCCCTGGTTCAAGCGACCGGGCCGGAGGGGGTGGGATGACCCAGCTCTGGACCGCCTTCGACCTGACCGAGGCCACCGGCGGCGACTTCGCCACGCCGTTCGACGCGACCGGCGTCTCGATCGACACCCGCACGCTGCAACCGGGCGACCTGTTCATCGCGCTGTTGGGCGAGGGCCGCGACGGTCATGACTTCGTCCTCGACGCCCTGGCCAAGGGTTCGGCTGGCGCCATGGTCCACCGCCCCGTGCCCGGCGCCGATCGGGTCCTGCTGGTCGATGACACATTGGCGGCCCTGACCCGCATGGGCGGGTTCGCCCGCGCTCGGTTCGAAGGCCCGGTCATCGCCGTCACCGGCAGCGTCGGCAAGACCACGACGAAGGAGATGCTGCGGACCATCCTGTCCGCCTTCGGCCCGACCCATGCCGCCGTCGCGTCCTACAACAACCATTGGGGCCTGCCGCTGACGCTCGCCCGCGCGCCGCTCGACTCCCGGTTCTGCGTGGTCGAGATCGGCATGAACCACCCCGGCGAGATCGCGCCGCTCGCCCGCCTGGCCCGCCCGCACATCGCGGTGATCACCGCGATCGAGAAGGCGCATGTCGGCCATATGGGCGGCATCGAGGCGATCGCGGACGAGAAAGCCTCCATCCTGACCGGCCTCGAACCCGGCGGCATCGCGATCCTGCCGCTCGACAGCCCCCAGTTTCCCCGCCTGCGCGTCGCGGCCGGCGCCCATCGCGTGCTGACCTTCGGCGCAACCGTCGGGGCCGACGCGCGCCTGATCGGCATGGACCAGGACGCCGACGGCTCCCTGATTGAAGCCGAGATCGGAGGCCGGCTGGTCCGCTTCCGCCTGAACGCGCCGGGCCGGCACATGGCGATGAACGCGCTCGCGGCGCTGCTGACGGTTATGGCGGGCCCTGGGTCCGCGGTGATCGAAAAGGCCGCCACGGCCCTCGGGGGCTTCGAGTCCCTTCCGGGTCGCGGCGCGCGCCGGCGGATCGCCGTGGCCGGCGGCACCGCCTTGCTGCTCGACGAGAGCTACAACGGCAACGCGGCCTCGATGCGCGCGGCGCTGGAAATCCTGCGCCTGCAACCCGCGACCCGGCGCATCGCCGTGCTGGGCGACATGCGGGAACTGTGTGACGAAGGCCCAGCCGAACACACCGGCCTCGCCCCGGATGTGATTGCCTCCGCCGACCTGGTGTTCACCTGCGGCCCGCTGATGTCGGGCCTGCATGACGCCATCCCCGCCGATCTCCGCGCCGCGCATGCCGAGGTCTCGACCGACCTCGCCGACATGGTCGCGGCCACCCTCGCCCCCGGCGACGTCATCCTCGTGAAGGGCAGCCTCGGCACCCGCATGAAGCCCATCGTCGACGCGATCAATGCCCTGACACCCCTTCCTTCCCCGACCACCGGAGCGGCCTGATGCTCACCACACTGCTCCGCCCCTGGGCCGACGATTTCATCCTGTTCAACCTCGTCCGCTACATCACGTTCCGGTCGGGCGCGGCCTGCATCACGGCGCTGATCGTGTGCTTCTGGCTTGGCCCGATGATGATCCGCTGGTTGCGCAAGGTGCAAAAGCACGGCCAGCCGATCCGCGAGGACGGGCCGGAAAGCCACTTGGTCACCAAGAAGGGCACGCCCACGATGGGCGGGCTGCTGATTCTGCTGGCGCTCACGATCTCCACCCTGCTCTGGGCCGATCTGCGGAACGGCTATGTCTGGGCCGTGCTGTTCGTCACGCTGGGCTATGGCGTGCTGGGCTTCGCCGACGACTACCTCAAGGTCAGCCGGCGCAACTCCAAGGGCGTTCCAGGCCGGGTCAAGCTGATCGTGCAGGCGGTGATCGGCTTCATCGCCGCCGTCTGGATCGTGTCACTGTCCCGCAACGCGCTGGGCACGTCGCTGACCTTCCCGATCTTCAAGGAGGCGGCGATCCAGTTCGGCTGGTTCTTCCCCTTCATCGGCATGCTGGTGATGATGGGCGCGTCCAACGCGGTGAACCTGACAGACGGGCTGGACGGGCTGGCGATCGTGCCGACCATCATCTGCGCCGGGGTCTTCGCGCTGATCGCCTACCTGGTCGGCAACCGCATCTTCGCCGACTACCTGCAACTGCATCCCGTCGCGGGGGTGGGCGAGCTGACCGTCTTCTGCTCCGCCCTGATCGGCGCCGGCATGGGGTTCCTGTGGTTCAACGCCCCGCCCGCCGCCGTGTTCATGGGTGATATCGGCAGCCTGGCCCTGGGTGGCGCCCTGGGCGCGGTCGCCATGGCCACCAAGCATGAACTCGTGCTGATGATCGTCGGCGGGCTGTTCGTGGTCGAAACCGTGTCGGTCATCATCCAGGTCTTCTGGTTCAAGCGCACCGGCACCCGGGTCTTCCTGATGGCGCCTTTGCACCATCACTTCGAGAAAAAAGGCTGGGCCGAACCGACGATCGTGATCCGCTTCTGGATCGTCTCCATGATCCTGGCCCTGGTCGGTCTGGCGACCTTGAAGATCCGATGAGCACCTTCCCGCCCGATCTGTTCGCTGGACAACGCTTCGCGGTCGTCGGACTCGGGCGCGCCGGCCTTCCCGCCGCCCGTGCCCTGGTCGCCATGGGCGCCGAGGTCGTGGTGTGGGACGACAACGAAAAGGCTCGCGAGGCAGCCACCGGCCTGACCATCCAGGACCTGCGCGGCGGCGGGCTGGAGGTGGACGCGATCATCCTGTCCCCCGGCATCCACCATCGCGGCGTGAAGGCGCATCCGATCGCGGTGCGCGCCGCGGCCTCCGGCGTGCCGATCTGGACCGACTCGGAGCTGCTGTTCCAGGCGGTGTGCGCCGCCGGCTCCAAGGCCCGCTTCGTGGGCATCACCGGCACCAACGGCAAGTCCACGACCACCGCCCTGATCGCTCATGTGCTGGAAACCGCCGGCGTGCCGATGGCGGCCGGCGCCAACCTCGGCACCGCCGCGCTGTCCCTGCCGCTGCTGACCGACGACGGCGTCTATGTGCTGGAAATGTCGTCCTACATGCTCGAACGGCTGAACACGCTGGTGTTCGACGCCGCCATCATGCTGAACCTGTCGCCCGACCATCTGGACCGCCACGGCGACATGGCCGGCTATGCGCTCGCCAAGGCTGCTGTCTTCCACCGCCAGCGGCCCGAGGACCTGGCCGTGATCGGCATCGACGACGAATGGCCGGCGCGCGCGCTGGCCGGCTCCGGCTCCCAGGCTCGGCGCATGACCGTGTCAGGCTTCCAGGCGGCCGACGTCTGGGGCGATGGCGCGATCCTGCGGGATGCGGCCGGTCCGGTGATGGACCTGCGGGAAGCCCTCACCCTGCCCGGTGCCCATAACGCGCAGAACGCCGCCGCCGCCGTTTCCGTGTGCGCGTTCCTCGGCGTGGCACGGGACGCAATCGTCGCGGGCATCCGCACCTATCCCGGCCTGCCGCACCGCCAGCAACTGGTGGCCACCATCGACGGCATCGCCTTTATCAATGACAGCAAGGCGACCAACGCCGACTCGACCGCCCGCGCCTTGGGCTGCCACGAGCGCATCATCTGGATCGCCGGCGGCGAATCGAAGGAGGGCGGCATCGAGTCGCTGACCGAATACTTCCCCCGAATCGCCCAGACCCTGCTGATCGGCCAGGACGCCCCGATTCTCGCCGCCACACTCTCCGCCCACGGCGCGCCGCATGAAACGGTCGGCACGCTGGAAGCCGCGGTTCCCGCCGCCCTCGCCGCCGCCCGCGCGCAGGGGGCCAATGTCGTCCTGCTCTCACCGGCCTGCGCGAGTTGGGACCAGTTCACCGGATTCGACCAGCGCGGGGATCGGTTCGCCGAACTGGCCCGCGCCCTCACGGGCGCTACACAAACCCGCGCCCCCTCGGGCGACGCGCTCAAGGGAGGCGCCTGATGGCCACGTTCGACCGCGCCGACAACTCCCTGCTGGGCCGCTGGTGGTGGACCGTCGACCGCTGGACCCTGGGCGCCATCGGCACGCTGATCGGCGTCGGCTACATCATGATGCTCGCCGCGACCCCGGCAGTGGCCGAACGGATCGGCACGAACCGGGAGATGTTCATCCTCAAGCAGGTGGTCTTCCTGGCGCTAGCGGGCGGCGTGGTCGTCGGCGTGTCCCTGCTGACGCCCCGCGCCATCAAGCGGCTGGCAATCATCGGCTGCCTGGCCGCCCTGGTGATGACCGCCGCGACCATGGTGCTGGGCACCGAGATCAAGGGCGCCCGCCGCTGGATCACGCTGCCGCTGATTTCCTTGCAGCCGTCCGAGTTCCTGAAGCCGTTCTTCGCCGTCGCCGCCGGCTGGCTGATCGCCGAGGGCCGCCGCACCGCGCGCTTCCCCGGCATGCTGATCGCCTTCGTCATCTTCGGCCTGATCGTCGGGCTGCTGAAACTGCAACCCGATATCGGCATGATGGGCGTCATCGTCGCCGTCTTCCTGGCGCAGCTTTTCGTCAATGGCCTGCATTTGGTGCTGGTCGGCGCGGCAGCCGGCGTCGTGAGCGGGGTGGCGGTCTTCGCCTATTCCTTCTTCCCCCATGTCCGCAGCCGCGTGGACCGGTTCTGGTACGGAGAGGGCGACGATTACCAGGTCCGCACCGCGCTGGAGGCCTTTGGCAATGGCGGCCTGCTGGGCCGCGGCCCGGGCGAGGGACGGGTCAAGGACTCGCTGCCCGACGCCCATGCCGACTTCATCTTCGCCGTGGTGGGGGAGGAGTTCGGCCTGGTCATCTGCCTGGTGATCTTGCTGATCTTCGCCTTCATCGTGATGCGCGGCCTGCTGCGCCTGCTGCGGGAGCATGATCCCTTCGTCGTGCTGGCATGCACCGGGCTGGTGACCGGCTTCGGGTTGCAGGCGTTCATCAACATGGCCTCCACGCTGAAGCTGATCCCGACCAAGGGGATGACGCTGCCCTTCGTGTCCTATGGCGGGTCCTCCGCGCTCGCGGTCGCGATCGGGATGGGCATGCTGCTGGGGCTGACCCGGCGCCGGCATCGGGAGGATGAGTCTTGAGTGACGTCCTCGCGTCAACGCATCAGTTGCGGGGGGATGGCATGGGTTCAGCCACCACCGCGGACCGTGCCGTTGCACCCCTCCCCCCAGCCCCCTCCCTCAAGGGGAGGGGGGGCGCTGTGACGGAAGCTGCCGCCACGCACCCTATCGTGATCGCGGCTGGCGGGACCGGGGGGCATTTCTTCCCGGCCGAGGCGCTGGCCGCCGAACTCGTTCGCCGGGGCCATCGCATCGTGCTGATGACGGACGCCCGCTCGGGCGGGCTCCGCAGCGCGGTCTTCGCCGACCGGGAGCATTTCGTGCTGCAAGGCTCCGGCATCGCCGGACGCGGCGTGATCCGAGCGGCCCGCTCCATCCTGGCCCTGGCCGCCGGCATCCGCGAGGCGCGCCGGATCATGCGCGACCTCCGCCCCGCCGTCGTCGTGGGCTTCGGCGGCTATCCCGCCGTCGCGCCCGTGGTCGCCGCCGCCTTCTCCCGCCCCCGCCCCGCCATCATCCTGCATGAGCAGAACGGCGTGCTGGGACGCGCCAACCGGATGCTGTCGCGCTGGTGCGCCACGTTGGCGCTGAGCCTGCGGGGCACCACCCGCGTGCCGGCCGCGACCCGCACCGAGGTCACCGGCAACCCGGTCCGCCCCGACATCCAGGCCCTGTTCGACGCCCCCTACACCCCGCCCGACGCCGAAATTCGTCTGCTGGTCCTGGGCGGCTCCCTCGGCGCGCGGGTGTTCAGCGACATCGTCCCCGCCGCCCTGGTCGCGCTGCCGGACGCCCTCCGTGCCCGCCTGTCCATCACCCAGCAATGCCGGACCGAGGACATGGAACGGGTTCGCGCCGCCTATGACGCCGCCGGGATCACCGCCGATCTCGCGCCGTTCTTCGCCGACGTCGCGGCCCGCCTCGGCGCCGCGCATCTGGTGATCGCCCGCGCCGGCGCCTCTACCGTGGCGGAGATCGCGGTCGCCGGCCGGCCCTCGATCCTGGTGCCGCTGCCCGGCGCGATCGACAACCACCAGGACGCCAATGCCCGCGCGCTGTCCGACACCGGAGCCGCCTGGCTGATGCCGCAACCCGCCTTCACGGCCACCGCGCTGACCGAACGCCTTGTCGGATTACTGACCGACCCCGCCGAACTGGCCGATGCCGCCCAGGCCACCCGCGCGGCCGCCCGCCCGGACGCCGCCGCCCGCCTCGCGGACCTCGTTGAAGCCCACATGCACCAGGAGGCCCGGTCATGAGGGCGCTACCGCTTTCCATCGGCACCATCCACTTCGTCGGCATCGGCGGCATCGGCATGTCCGGGATCGCCGAGGTGCTGCACACCCTCGGCTACGCCGTGCAGGGCAGCGACATCGCCGAGTCCGGCAATGTCCAGCGCCTCCGCGCCGCCGGCATCCCGGTGACCATCGGCCATGACGCCGCGAACCTCGGCGGCGCGCAGGTCGTCGTCGTCTCCACCGCCGTCAAGCGCGACAACCCCGAGGTCGCCGCCGCCCGCGCCCGCCTGATCCCCGTCGTCCGGCGTGCCGAGATGCTGGCCGAACTGATGCGGCTGAAATGGTCGATCGCCGTGGGCGGCACCCATGGCAAGACCACGACCACCAGCCTGATCGCCTGCGTGCTGGAAGCCGCCCAGCTCGATCCCACCGTCATCAACGGCGGCATCATCAATGCCTACGGCACCAACACGCGCCTGGGCGGCGGCGAGTGGATGGTGGTGGAGGCCGACGAGAGCGACGGGTCCTTCCTCCGCCTGCCCGCCGTCATCGCCGTCGTCACCAACATGGACCCGGAGCACCTCGACCACTGGGGCACCGCCGAGGCGATGGTCGCCGGCTATGACCAGTTCGTCGCCAATATCCCGTTCTACGGCTTCGCGGTGCTCTGCATCGACCATCCCGGCGTGCAGCAGATGATCCCGCGCCTGTCGGACCACCGGATCATCACCTACGGCTTCTCCCCCCAGGCCGATGTCCGCGCCGACCGCGTCGTGCCGGACAAGCTGGGCTCGACGTTCGAGGTCACGGTGACCGACAGGCTCCGCAACAGGCCGCGCCGGATGGGGCCGTTCCGCCTGCCGATGCTGGGCGCGCACAACGTGCAGAACGCGCTCGCCGCGATCGCCGTGGGCGTGGAAATGGAGATCGACGACGCCACGCTGCGCAGCGCCTTCCTCGGCTTCAAGGGAGTCAAGCGCCGCTTCACCAAGACCGGGGAAGCCGGCGGCATCACCGTCATCGACGATTACGGCCACCACCCGGTGGAAATCGCCGCCGTGCTGAAGGCAGCCCGCCAGGCCGGCGCGCGCGATGTCGTGGCGGTCGTGCAGCCGCACCGCTACACGCGCCTGGAATCCCTGTTCGCCGAGTTCTGCACCTGCATGAACGACGCCGGCACGGTGATCATCGCCGATGTCTACGCCGCCGGCGAAGCGCCGATCCCCGGCATCAACCGCGACGCTTTGGTGGAGGGCCTGCGCGCCCGCGGCCACCGCAGCGTCGTGCCGCTGCCCAGCCCTGGCCGCCTCGGCGAAATGGTCCATGCCATCGCCCGCCCCGGCGATTTCGTGGTGTGCCTCGGCGCCGGATCGATCACCAACTGGGCCGCCGCGCTGCCGGGGGAACTCACGGAACTGCAATCCGGCAGCCCACGGCGCGCCGCGGGCGGTGGCGGATGAGCGGCGCGACCACGCTTCCCTTGTTGGTCCGGGCCGGCAATGGCGCCGGATCGGCCGGCGGCCAACCGCCCGCGATCACCGTGTCGGGCGGCTCGTTGCCCGCGCGCACCGTGCCGGCCGACCGGCTGCCGCCCCTGCGCGGCCGAGTGCAATTCGACGCGCCGCTGGCCCCATTCACCTGGTTCCGCGCCGGCGGCCACGCGGAGGTGCTGATCCGGCCCGCCGATGCCGACGACCTGGCGCAATTCCTGGCGCGCCTGCCGCTGGAAATCCCGGTCCATGTGATCGGCTCCTGCTCCAACCTGATCGTGCGCGACGGCGGCCTGCCGGGCGTGACCGTCCGGCTGGCGCGTGGCTTCTCGGCCGTGCGCGTCGACGGGTCCGCGGTCGAAACCGGTGCCGCCGCGCTGGATGTCACCGTCGCCGAACATGCCGCCGCCGCCAGCCTGACCGGGCTGGAGTTCATGTCCGGCATCCCCGGCTCCGTCGGCGGCGCGGTGGCGATGAATGCCGGTGCCTATGGCGGCGATATCGCCGGGGCGCTGGATTGGGCCGACATCGTGACCCGCTCGGGGGAGCGGCGGCGGTTGTTCGGCTCCGACCTGCGCTTTGGCTACCGCCATGCCTCCCTGCCACCGGCCTCCGTCGTGGTGTCGGCCCGCTTCCACGCCCTGCGCGGCGCGCCGTCCGTGATCGCGGAGCGGATGCGGGAAATCCGGGCGATGCGCGATGCCTCCCAGCCGGTGCGGTCGCGCACGGGCGGGTCCACGTTCCGCAACCCGGACGGGATGAAGGCCTGGGAACTGATCGACGCCGCCGGCTGCCGCGGCCTGCGCCTCGGCGGGGCACAGGTCAGTGAGAAGCACTGCAACTTCCTGATCAACACCGGCGGCGGCACCGCCACCGAGATCGAGGCGCTGGGCGAGGAAGTCCGCCGCCGCGTCCGTTCGGCCACCGGCGTGACCCTCGAATGGGAAATCCGCCGCATCGGCATTCCCACCGCCCCGCCACCTCTGGACAGCACGTCACCGGAGCCCCTGTCATGACCCGAGTCGCCGTCCTGTATGGCGGGATCTCCGCCGAACGCGAAGTCAGCCTGTCATCCGGCCTGAAGGTCATCGACGCCCTGCGGGAGGTCGGTTTCGACGTCACGCCGATCGACGTCGGGGAAGACCTCGGCGCGGTCATCGCCGCCCTGAAGGACGCCCGTCCCGACGCGGCATTCAACGCGCTGCATGGCCGGTTCGGAGAGGACGGGGCGATCCAGGGCGTGCTCGATTGGATGGGCATTCCCTATACGCATTCCGGCGTGCGGGCCTCCGCCGTCGCGATGGACAAGGCCGCGGCCAAGGCCGTGTTCGCCTCGGCCGGCCTGCCGATCGCGCGCGGGCGGGAGGTCGATATCGCCGAACTGGAGGCCGCCGATCCGCTGCCGCTGCCTTACGTGGTCAAGCCGGTGAACGAGGGGTCCTCGGTCGGGGTCGAGATCATCCGGTCGGGCGACAACCGGCGGGCCGAGGTCGCGCGCGCCTGGCGCTTCGGCAAGGTCGCGATGGTGGAGGAGTTCATTCCCGGCCGCGAACTGACCGTGGGCGTGATGGGCGACCGGGCGCTGGCGGTGACCGAGATCCTGGCCGATGCCGGGGTGTTCTATGATTATGAGTCGAAATACGCCGATGGCGGGTCGCGCCATCTGATCCCCGCCCCGGTGCATCCCGATGCCTATACCCAGGCGCTGGATGTGGCGCTGGCGGCGCACCGGGCGATCGGCTGCCGCGGCGCGTCCCGCTGCGACTTCCGCTACGACGACACGGCGGGCGAGCCGGGGCGGCTGGTGCTGCTGGAAATCAACACCCAGCCCGGCCTGACCCCCACATCGCTGCTGCCCGAGCAAGCCGCCCACATGGGCATGAGCTTCCCGCGTCTGTGCGCCTGGATGGTGGAGAACGCGTCATGCCGGATGTGACGCAGGGTGGTGTTACGCGTTGGGAGAGGGCACCGGCCCCAACCCCTCCGTCATGGGCGGGCGGGCGCTTGCTTCCCATCCCCCTTCCGGCAAAGGCGGGCTTGTGCGCGCTTCCCGCTCCCCCTTCGTCATGGCCGGGCTTGACCCGGCCACCCACCCCCACGTTTGGGACCAACACCCGCCCTCCCGGGTTGCTCCGCCATCGAGCGGGTGGCCGGGTCAAGCCCGGCCATGACGGAGAGGAGATGGGTGCTCGCCGCCTCACACATGGCCATGGCGGGAAGGGCAATTCCCTCTCCTCACCACCGCCGGTCCCGATGCCCGTTGGACCCACCCCCCAGGCACCGCGGGCAACGTCATGAGCAAGCGCCCCAGCAACTCGGTCAAGGACCGGCTGTCCAAGTGGGACATGGCCAAGCGCCGCCTGCGTAAATACACGCGGCCGGCCGCCTGGGTGCTGTTCACCGTCCTGGTCCTGGCCCTCGGCGCCGCCATCGTCCGCACCGCCGATCCCAGCGGCAGCGTCCTGTCCTTCCGGGACCGCGTGGGCGGCGCCATGGGCTTCGCCGGCCTCCGCATCACGGACGTCGTGATTGAAGGCCGAGCGAATACGCCTGAACCGATGTTGCGGGCGGCGTTGGGGGTGACGAAGGGGGATCCGATCCTCGGCTTCTCGGTCGAGCAGGCCCGCAAGCGGATCGAGGAACTGACCTGGGTGGAGCAGGCCACGGTCGAGCGCCGGCTGCCCAATACCGTCGTCGTGTTCCTCCAGGAACGCCGCCCCTTCGCCATCTGGCAGCACAACGGCAAGTTCGTGCTGATCGATCGCGCCGGCCTGGTGGTCGATAATCAGGACGTCGCGCATTTCCGCCATCTGCCCCTGGTCGTCGGGGCCGGCGCGCCCGTGCCGGCTGCCGTTCTGCTGGACGCCATCCGGGAACGCCCCGCCTTGACCGGCCGCGTGGTCGCCGCCGTGCGGGTGGCGGAGCGCCGCTGGAACCTGCGCATGAAGAACAACGCCGACGTGATGCTGCCCGAGGGGCATGAGATCGCGGCGCTGGATCGGCTGATCCAGTTGCAGCAGACGCAGGCGATCCTCGACCGGCCGCTGTCCACCATCGATCTGCGGCTACCCGACCGGCTGGTGGTGCGTCCGCGCGCCGACGCCAAGGGCGAGGGCAAGGGGGATACGGCGACCGTCGGCGCCCCCACGCTGCCCGCCAGCAGCAAGAAACCCATCTGAGGATGCCCGGGAATGAATGACATGCCCCGTCGCGCTTTGCCTCCGCCGGATGAACCGCCCGCCGAACCGGACCGCGGCCGGCCGCACCGGACCGGCTCGTTCGGCGTGCTGGATATCGGCACCACCAAGGTCGCCTGCCTGATCGCCCGCATCGACAGCGACGGCAAGCCGCGGGTGCTGGGCTTCGGCTGGCAAAAGGGTCGGGGCGTGAATGGCGGCGGGATCGTCGACCTGGAGCAGGCCGAACGCGCCATCCGCGCCTGTGTCGGCCAGGCAGAGGACATGGCCGACACCCGGCTGCAACGGGTGATCGTGAACCTGAGCTGCGGCCAGCCGGAATCGCGCCTTTACAACGTGCAATGGCCCGTCGGCGGGCGCGCCGTGTCCGATGAGGACATTCGCGGCGTCGTCCACGAAGGCCGCACCCGGGCGCTGATCGACGGCCGGCAGTCGATCCATGCGATCCCGCTGCAATTCTCGGCCGACGCCACCGACCGCGTTACCGACCCTCGCGGCCTGTTCTGCACGACCCTCGGCGCCCGCCTGCACATCGTCGACGCCGCCGCCACCGCGCTGCGGTCGCTGGAAGCCTGCATCGCCCGCTGCGACCTGGAAATCGAGGAGCTGGTCTCCGCCCCCATGGCCGCCGGCCTGTCCACGCTGGTCCCGGATGAGCGGGAACTGGGCGCCACCGTCATCGACATGGGCGGCGGCACCACCGGGATCGCGGTCTTCGCGGAAAACCAGTTGCTGCACACCGCCCAACTGCCGATCGGCGGGCTGCATGTCACCAAGGACCTCGCGACCGGGCTTTCCACCACGCTCGCCCATGCCGAACGGCTGAAGACGCTTTACGGCAACGTCGAGAAAAGCCCGGACGACGATAACGAAATGCTGCCGGTGCCGTTGGTGGGAGAAGAAGAAGACCACCAGCTGGCCCGCGTGCCGCGCAGCATGGTGGTGAACATCATCCGCCCCCGCATCGAGGAAACCTTTGAATACGTTAAGGATCGCCTCGACAGCGCCGGGATGGGCCGCACCCGGATCGTGCTGACCGGCGGAGCCTGCCAATTGCCCGGCCTGCGCGAAATGGCGGCCCGGACGCTCGGCCGGCAGGTGCGGTTGGGACGTCCGGCAACCATCCGTGGTTTGCCCGAACTTGCCTCCGGCCCGGCCTTTGCCGTCGCCGCCGGCCTGCTGGCCTGGTCAGCCGGCGAGGGTCGGACCTTTCACGACGTCGACCTGGACCCGCCGGAGCAGCCCGGATGGTTCCGCTGGGTTGTAAATTTTCTCAAGGATCGCGTGTGACCTCTCGCGAATCGGAGCCTCTGTCGTAACTACGACCTTAACCGCCGACCCGTCCAAATACGGGGGAGAACCGCAGTGACACTCAACCTGATCCCGCCGACCATCAGCCATACGGATTTCACCCCCCGCATCACCGTGATCGGTGTTGGCGGTGGTGGCACGAACGCCGTCAACAACATGATCGCCTTGAACCTCCAGGGGGTGGAGTTCGTGGTGGCCAATACCGACGCCCAGCAGCTCACCCACAGCAAAGCCGACCGGCGCATCCAACTCGGCCCGCATCTGACCGAGGGTCTGGGCGCCGGCGCGAAGCCCGAGATCGGGCGCGCCGCGGCCGAGGAAGCCGCCGATGAGCTCGACCGCCACCTGAGCGGATCGCACATGGTGTTCATCACCGCCGGCATGGGCGGCGGCACCGGCACCGGCGCGTCCCCCGTGATCGCCCGCATGGCGCGCGAGCGCGGCATCCTGACCGTCGGCGTGGTCACCAAGCCCTTCGGGTTCGAAGGCGGGCGCCGGCAAAAGGCGGCCGAGGCCGGTATCGCCGAGCTGCAGCAGTATGTGGACACGCTGATCGTTATCCCGAACCAGAACCTGTTCCGGATGGCGAATGAGCGGACCACCTGGAAGGACGCGTTCCAGATGGCCGACCAGGTCCTTTACATGGGCGTGCGCGGCGTCACCGACCTGATGATGGTCCATGGCTTGGTGAACCTCGACTTCGCCGATATCCGCACCGTCATGGCGGAAATGGGCAAGGCGATGATGGGCACGGGCGAAGCCGAGGGCGAGAACCGCGCCATCCGCGCCGCCGAATCCGCAATCAACAACCCGTTGCTGGAAGACACCAGCATGTCGGGCGCGCGCGGCCTGCTGATCAACATCACCGGCGGCGACGACCTGACCCTGTTCGAGGTCGACCAGGCCGCCAACCGCATCCGCGAGGAAGTGGATGAGGAAGCGAACGTGATCTTCGGTTCCGCCGTCGACGAGTCGCTGACCGGGCGAATCCGGGTCTCGGTCGTCGCGACCGGCATCGATTCGCCGCGTGGGGAACGGCAGCGGCCGCCCTTGACCGTGGTGAACGGCGGCGGAATGCCGTCACCGCAGCCGATTGCGCCCCATGGCGTGTCGCATGGCGGCGACTCGGACGACCACGAGTCGGCGCAGCCGCTGATGGCGACGATGACGGTGGGCAATACCGTGCGTCAGATCATGCCGCAGCCGATCGTGACCCCGCGCATGCAGCAGGTCGCCGAACAGGAAGTGGAGATCCAGCATCCGGCCACGCAGTTCACGCAGCAGCCGCAGGTGCAGCAGCCTCAGACGCTTCAGTTGCGCACGCACGCCCAACCGCAGCAGCCGCAGCAGCCGCCGCCGCGCGGTGAGTTGTTCACCGAGACCTTGCGCCCGGCGACCACCCCGCCGGTCAGCACCCCGGTGACTCCGTCGGCGAATGAACCGGTTGGCAACAAGCTGTTCAAGGCGGTGACGGGCGTGTTCCGGCGCAGCGCGGGGCAGGCTCCAGCGGCACCCGTGGCACCGCAGACCGAACGGCGTGCCCCGACGATGACTCCAGTCGTGTCGGAAACCCAGGCGGCGCCCGCGCCACAGGCGCAGACCAACAGCGATGTCGGGATCGAGATCCCGGCGTTCCTGCGGCGGCAGTCTTCCTGACCTGATGGGACAACGCGCCCTCCTGGTTCAGGAGGGCGCCCCTCCTACCGCCTGACGCTCGGCGCCACGACCGTGGCGTCCACCGCGCCGAACCAGGCTTGTGGCATTGATGGCGGCACTTTCTGCTGGGCCTCCTTGTACGACACGCAGGCCGAGGTCGCGCGATAGATGTCGCTCCAACGTGGCCCAGTCGACAGGCTGTCGAACAGACATTCATCGAAATATGTATAGCGATCGGACGCGCCGCATCCGAAGGACGGCCGATCCATGCGCGCCGCGGTCAGGATGATCCGGTTGTCCTGGCGCATCGGCGGCTGTGCGAACAACCCGCTGAAACAGCCGGAGACAATCACGACCGTTGGCCGGTCGCCGCAGCCGGCGCGGAGCGCGCTGTGCAGCACCTCGGGGCCGATCGTCTGGCGGCTGGCGGTCATGGCGACGCCCCGCTCCGGCACGCCGTGGGATGTGACGAAGACGAAGCAGCCTTCTCCGGAGTCGGGGCGCAGGTTGGCGATCCGGCGCATGACCGCCGTCGCATCGGCCCGCCCGATCCCATTCTGGCCGGCGACGGCCGGCGTGGCGCTAAAGGCAGTAATCGCGGCGGGCCGGGCGCCCTCGGTTTCCAGCAGCCATGCGCGCATGCGGGCGACGGCGTTGTCGAACGCTTGCGTGTCATCGCTGCCGGCGACCAGCACGGCGCGATAGGGAAGCATCGTGGTCGGCCCGGTGGCATGGCCGGGGATCTCAGACGTCTGCACGCACCCGGTCAGTACCAACAACAGGGCGGCCAGCCATCCAAGGCCGGCCGCCCCTTTGCGTTGGATCACGCCGCCGTCAGCGTCGGCCAGAGCTCATCGGCCCCCTTCGCGCAGAAATAGGCGCCCAGCTTCGCCGCCCATTCGGGGTCGGAGCCGAATTCCTCCCGCCAGGACCACAGGCGGCGGGTGGAGAGTTGCAGCGCGTATTCCTTCGTGAACCCGATCGCGCCATGGGCCTGATGCGCGATTTCACACGCCAGGGTCGCGGCTTCGCCGACGCGGGCCTTGGCTGTGGCGATCAGGAATTCCTGCCGTTCCTCATCCTTGTTCAGCGCCTGGATGCCCAGGTTGGCGGCGGCCACGGCGGCGGCGGTCTGGCTGGCGAGGACGGCCAGGTTCTGCTGCACGGCCTGGAACTTCGAGATCGGACGGCCGAACTGCACGCGCTGCTGGGCGTAGGTGCAGGCCAGGTCCATCGCGTTCTCCATAGCGCCCGACATCATCGTGGCCCGCGCGAGCGCGCCCCGGCGATAGAGCGCGGCGCGGGACACACCGGCACCCAAGGGACGGGCGGCGTCGGCTTCGAGGCGCAGGTTGTCGAAGGTCAGCGTGTCGCGCGCCTCATTGGCGATGTTCTTGCCGGGGGCGACCGTTGCACCGGCGGTGCCATCGAGCGCGACCGCCATCTCTCCATCCGGGCCGTCCGCGATCAGGATGATGCGTTCGGCGCTGGTGGCGTAGGGCAGGCGGCTCGCGGTGCCGTTCAGGCGCCAGCCATTGCCATCGGCCGTCAGCGTCAGGACATCGGTGGCACGCACCGGCCCGACCGTCATCGGTCCATCGACCGTGTCCAGACCCGCGCTGGCGGCGACCCAGCCGGCGAGCATGGTTTCCGCCAGCGGGATCGGGGCGGAGAAGCGGCCGGCCACGCGCAGGACGTAGTACAGATCTTCCCATTCGGCGTCGGCGCCGCCGGCTGACTCCGGCAAGGCCGCGTGCGGCACACCGGTTTCGGCCACTGCCGCCCACAGATCGGCGGCGAACTTGCCGGTTTCCGATGCGTCGGCAACCTGCTTGGTCGCCATATCTTCAAACAGGCGCTGCATGGTTTCGAGCAGCATCCTCGTTTCGTCACGAACAGCCATGATGCGTCTCCTTACCGAAGGCCCAGACCGCGGGCGATGATCCCGCGCAGGATTTCACGTGTGCCGCCCTGGATCGAGAAGCGCGGCGCGTTCATCGTGCTGCGCGCGACCATCGAGGCGTAGAGATCGACCGCTTCCAGTTCCGGTTCCGTATGAAACAACTGGCGGGCGACGACGGGGATGTCCTGTTCGTACCGGGTGCCGAGGTCCTTCACGACCGCGGCTTCGCTGTTCGGATTGATGCCATCCTGCAACATGCCGGCGATCGAGACGGACATGCTGCGCAGCGTGCCAAGCTGGGCGATCAGTTTGCCGAGCGCGGCGGCGGTGGCCTTGTCGGGGGTGGGGCCGGCCATGCGGACCATTTCGCGCAGCATCTGAAACAGCACGAGGAACCGGTCGGGCGCGCTGCGTTCGAACGCGAGTTCGCCGGTCACCTGGTTCCAGCCGTTGCCTTCCTTCCCCAGCAGGCGGCTGTCCGGGATGAACACGTCGGTCAGGAAGATTTCGTTGAAGTGATGCTCACCCAGCAGGTTGATCACCGGGCGGATGTCGATGCCGGGCGCCTTCAGGTCGAGCAGGAACTGCGTGCCGCCGGCGTGGCGATCGACTTCCTCCTGGCCCTCCTGCGTCATCTTGCAGAACATGATGGCATAGTCGGCGCGATGCGCGCCCGAGGTCCAAAGCTTGGACCCGTTGATCTTGTAGCCGCCGTCCACTTTCACCGCGCGGGTGCGCGTGGCGGCGAGGTCGGAGCCGGAGTTCGGCTCGCTCATGCCGATGCAGAAGGTGATTTCACCCGCGGCGATCCGGGGGACGAAGAACTGCTTCTGCTCCTCGGTGCCGAACTTCAGGATGGACGGGCCGCTCTGGCGATCGCCGGTGTAGTGGGCGGACAACGGCGCGCCGGCCACCAGCATTTCCTCGATGATCACATAGCGTTCGAAGGCGGAGCGTTCATGGCCGCCGTACTGCTTGGGCCAGGTCATGCCGATCCAGCCCTTCTTCCCCATGGCCTTGGAGAAGTCGCGGTTGAACTCCCCTTTCGAGAAGCCCATCAGGTGCTCATTTTCCTTGATGAAGGCGCGGACTTCCTTGCGGATGACGTCCGCCTCGGGGGGCAGTTCGGTTGGGTCGAACCGGAACATCGGTGTCGCCATTGTCGTTTCCCTTTACCAGATCGTATTGAATCCCGCGAAGCCATGCGGGATGCGTTGGATGTCGGTGACGAGTTCCTTCACCAGGCCCGCGGGCGCGCCCGCGGGGAAGTGAATGTCGATCGAATCAGCGGCGCCACCGAAACGGTCGGCGACCGCCTTGGGCAGTTCGGCATAGGTGCCGCAGGCGGCGAAGATACGGACGGCATCGTCCGAGACGTGATCCGCCATCTGATCCCATTTTCCCTCCACCGACATCCTGTGCAGCTTCAGGCCCAGGTCGCGCAGGCCGTGCATTTCCAGGATCGGCAGATAGGTGCGGGTTGAGGCATAGAAGCCGATGCGGCGGCGCGCGATATCCATTTCAGCCGCAACCGTTGCCTCATCGGGGCCGGTGCAGACGAAGCCACCGCCATGGATGTCGAAGTGTTCGCGGGATCGGCCTGAACGACGCATGCCTTCGAGAAGCTGCGGCATGCAGATTTCCTCGAGGTATTTGCGGGAGCAGATCGGGTGCAGCCGCACGCCATCGGCAACCTGGCCGGCGACGCGCAGCATCGCCTCTCCCACCGCCGCGATGGTGACCGGGATCATCGGCAGGCCGGTGGGCGCGGGGGAGAAATCCGGCGTCATCAGAGACAGCTTGTAATGCTCACTGTCAAAGCGCAGCGGGCCCCGCGTCTCCCATGCTGTCCATACAGCGCGCAGAGCGCGGACATAGTCGCGCATTCGTGGGGCCGGCGCGGTCCAGGGAATGCCGAAGCGGCGTTCATTGTGCCCCTTCACCTGGCTGCCGAGGCCCAGCACGAAGCGGCCGCCGGAATTGGCGTGCAGGTCCCAGGCCTGGGAGGCCAGAACGGTCGGGCTGCGCGGGAAAGCGACAACAACCGACGGTGTCAGTTCGATCCGCTGCGTCGCCATCGCGGCCAGCGCCAGCGGGGTCATCGCGTCGTAGCCGGTTTCAACCGTCATCAACGCGGCAAAGCCCGCGGCCTCGGCCGCCTGCGCGGCGGGGGCGACGTCGCGCCAGTTGCCGAGCGGAACTTTGGTGAAGACGCGCATTGTCTATACCATCGTCAGACCGCCCGAGACGCTGACGGTCTGGCCGGTCATGTAGGCGGAATCGTCGGACAGCAGGAAGGCGATCATCCCCGCATAGTCATCGGGCTGGCCGATGCGGCGCAGGGGGATGGCGCGCGCCATCGCCTCGCCGATCTTGGCGCCTGATGGAGACGACGCGAGGAACCCATCGAACAGCGGCGTGTCGGTCGGGCCGGGGCACAGCACGTTCAGCGTGATGCCCTTGCGGGCAAGTTCGCGGGCCAGCGTCTTGGTGAAGGCGATCAGCCCGCCCTTGCAGAATGAATAGACGGATTCGCCCGACGATCCGACCCGGCCGGCGTCGGAAGCCACGTTCACCACCCGCCCGAACCCGCGCTGCGCCATGCCGCGCGTCACGACATGGTGCATGACGAGCGGACCACGCATGTTGATACGCGTAACCTTGTCCCAGAAATCCTCATCGGTATCGAGGAAGTTGATCGGCACATCCCAGCCGGCGACGTTCGCGAGGCCCTCGGTCGGGCCGCATTCACGCTCGAAGTCCTCCATGGCCGCGGTGACCTGCGCGCGGTCGGCGATATCGACCTTGTAGGCACGGGCGTTGGGACAGAGGGCGGCGGTTTCCTGGGCGCCGGCTTCGTTCAGGTCGAAGATGCCGACCACGCAGCCTTCCTGCGCCAAGCGGATGGCGGCGGCGCGCCCGATGCCGCTGGCCCCGCCGGTGAGGATGACGCGCCGTCCGTTCAGGCCACGCATGGTGTTGCCTCCTCCAACATGCCCTTCGCGTCATCCCTAGGCTTGTCCCGGGGACCAACACCACCGCCCGTGCCGCGATTGCTCCCCGGGACAAGCCCGGGGATGACGGACCAAACGACTTTCATCCCCGTGCCAGGCGGCGCTGGACGAATGCCAACCGATCCTGCCCCCAGAAAATATCCTCTCCGATCACGTAGGTCGGCGCCCCGAACACGCCCCGATCCAGCGCGGCCTGGGTGTCGGCCTTGCGCCGCTCCAGCCATTGCGGGTCGTCAGCGAAGGGCAGCACCTTGGCCGGGTCCAGCCCGATATCGGCGATCAGGGCCGACAGCGTGTCGCGGTCGCCGGTGTTCTTTTCCTCCTGCCAGACCGCCTTCAGCACGCGATGGGCGAGGCGGATCGCCGGCCAGTCCCCCACGGTTTCACGCAGCGCAATGACACAGGCGGCGGCCGGCAACTCGTCGGAGGGGAAATGTTTCGGCTTGATGTTGATCGGGATACCGGTGTCTTCCCGCCACCGGGCCAGTTCCTGCAACCGGTACGCCTGCCTCTGCGGCGCGCGCTTAGGCAGCGGCAAGCCGCCGGAGTGGGAGAAAATCTCACCAAAATCAACCGGATAGATGCGCAACGTGGCGCCATTCGCCATGGCCATCGCCTCGATCCGCGCGGCCCCCAGATGGGTCCAGGGCGAGTTCAAGGAGGCATAGTAATCGATGTGCAGGGCCATGAACGGTTCCTCTCCCGGGTTGGCACCAATCCTGAGGGAGGTTGCGGCCGGGGGCAAGTCACAGGGTCATTGCCCTCGGGCGACCCGCCGAGCCTCCGCGACGCGCGCGAGGAATGTCCGCACCAGCGGCAGAAAGAACGCCTGGCTGAAACGGCCGATCGGCGGGTCGGGCGCGAGGTGGAAAGATCGGCAGATGATATCGAGATTGTATTCATCGAGGATGATCCAGACGCGGCGATCCGTATCGAGGCCGGCGCGCCGCGTCTCGGCCGCCGGAACCTCGATCGCCTTCCGGTCCGGCCCTGGCGGTGACGTCGTGATGGGCAGCAGCAGCAACCGGTCGCCGCCCTCCCGCGCGATCCGCACGCCCACGGCGACGGGGCGATCCTTGCGGCCCTCGGTTTCGCCCGAGTCCGCCTGGCGCGCCCAGAGGCAAGGGTATCGGATGACGCTCGCGGTGCGGATCGCGTCGAAGCTCACGCCTCGCCCGGTTCCCGCGCGTAGGAGTCCACGGCGGCCTGGACATCGGCGAGCAGGTCATCCGGCATCGCCTCGATCGTCCCGGCGACCCGCGTTTCCGCGCGTTCGACCAACTGGCGATAGTCGTCGATGCTGAGCAGCACGAGGCGCGGCTTGTTCCGCTGGGTGATGGTCACCGGATGGCGCAGCGCGTCGGCGATGATGTCGCCCGATCGCCGGGATAAATCACTGGTGGTGTAGCTTGTCATGGTCACCCCTGCATTTGCTGCAATATACAGCAAATGCAGGAATACGCCACGCTCAAGCCATCACGTAGTCATCCCGCTTCAACGCCTCGGTCATCCGCCTGTAGTCCACCAGCCGGAACGGGGAATTCGTCACCACCCGCCCGCTGCTGTTCTTGTACCAGCTCCCGACGCCCCGATGCGCCCACACCATCCCTTCATGCGTCGCATCCAGCAGTTCGTTGTAGGCCGCGAAGGGTTCGGCCTTGCACTCCATGGCCGCCGCACCGGTCTCCAGCATCTCCCGCAGGCACTGCATGATGTAGCGAACCTGGCATTCCGTGTGGAAGATGATGCTGCCGCCATGCGCCAGGTTCGTGCCGGGGCCATAAAGCATGAACATGTTCGGAAAGCCGGGCGCGGTGATGCCCAGATAGGCCCGCGGCTCATCCTCGCCCCACAGCCCGCGCACGCTGACGCCATCGCGGCCGGTGATCTCCATCGGCGCCAGCATCCGCTGCGCATGGAACCCGGTCGCCAGCACGAGGATATCGGCCGGATGAGTCTCCCCGTCGCGAGTCACGATCGCGTCGGCGGTGATCCGTTCCACCGGGCTGGTCACCAGGTCGACGTTCGGGCGGGTCAGCATCTTGTACCAGTGATTGTCGCGCAGCATCCGCTTGCCGTAGGGCGGATAGGCCGGCACGACCTTGGCCAGCAGCTCCGGATCATCGCCGATCTGCCCCTTGATGTAGGCGATCAGGTCTTCCCGGAATTTCTGGTTTGGCGCGTTCAGCGACTGGTCCGGCGTCGGCCAGGCGGGATCGGCGTGCAGCGACGCGTGCAGCCCGTCCGACGAAGCCCACAGCAACTGGAACCGGTACCACTTCGCATAGAACGGGATGAACTTCAGTGCCGCCGTTTTCCCCGCGCCCACATCCTTATGATAGTTCGGATTGGCCACCGCCCAGTGCGGGGAGCGCTGGAAGATCGTCAGATGCGCCACATCCCCCGCGATCGACGGCCCAACCTGCATGCCGGACGCGCCGGTGCCGATCATCGCCACGCGCTTGCCGGTCAGATCGACGCTCTCATCCCATCGCGCGGTATGGAACGCCGGCCCGGCGAAATCCTCCAACCCCGGGATCGGCGGAATCTGAGGCTGATTCAACTGCCCGACCGCGGTGATGAAGGCATTCGCCTCGATCGTTTCAGCCGATCCGTCCTTGGCCTGCACCGAGACGAACCACTTGCGCGACGCCTCGTCATACCGCGCGCCGGTCACATCGGTGTTGAATCGGATGTCGCGGCGAATGTCATAGTCGTCCGCCATCCGCTCCAGATAGTTCCACAGGTCCCGCCGCGGGGAGAAATGGCGCGGCCAGTCGTGGTTGGGCTCGAACGAGAAGGAATAGAAATGGTTGGGCGTATCGACGCCGCAGCCGGGATAGCCGTTCTCGTACCAGGTGCCGCCGACGGTCGGGTTGCGCTCGATGATCGTGAAGGGGATGCCGGCCTCCCGCATCTTGATCGCCATGCACAGGCCGGACACGCCGGCGCCCACGATCACCGCGCGGAACGCGGCCAGCCGCCTGTCATCCGGCTTCGCGCGCCAGGCCACGGTCTTGGGGTCTTCGCGGTCCTGGGCGGTCTCCTCCAGGATCAGCGGCATGTATTCCTCGGGGACCTCCTGCCCGACGCCCACGCTCAGCATGCGGCGGAGCAGATGCGACGGCGGTTCCTCGGGCAGCGGTCGGTTGGAGTCGGCATAGTCCCGCAGCGCCACCCGCAGCCGGTCCCGCAGGCGCTGCTTCAGGGAGTCGGGCGCGTTCTCCATGAAGTTCCACGGGCCGGTGATGTGCGGCGCCACCTCATCCAGCCAGTGTTCCTCCCCGGTCAGATGTACCAGCGCCATCAGCAATGGCGCCAGGTCGGCTCCGTCCAGCGCCTGGGTCATCAGCGCCTCGTCACGCGTCAGCGCGCGGAAATCCACCGTCATCGTCGGCCGTCCTTACCTTATCCCTATACGGGGAACCCGGCCCTTCCGGCCGTCGTTTGTCAAGGCTGAACCCGAGATCAACCCGCCGCCCACCAGCAGGGCCAAAAGGCTGGGCCATACCGTCGAAAAAAACTAACGCTGGTGGTGGTCCGACCGGTTGTCCACAACTTTTTGTGGTTTGACCCAACTCCGGGATTGAGCCGAGCGGCGAGGGTCTATACCGTATTTTGTGGTTAGACCGGGAGGGGAACCCAGGATATGGATTGGACCGAGGAAGTCATTGCCCGCCTGCGTGCCCTTTGGGCGGAGGGTCATTCCACGGCCGAGATCGGCCGCCGGCTTGGGGTTTCGAAGAACGCGATCGTCGGCAAGGCCCATCGCCTCGACCTGCCCGCGCGCCCATCCCCCATCCGCCGCGACCCGGTCTCCGCCGAGACGCCGCGACCGGCGCCCACACGGCGCGTGGAGGGTTCGACCCTGCCGCCGCTGGCCAGCACCGATGTGCCAGTACCCTTGCCGGTGATCGAGGTGGCACCCGTCGTTGTCGTCGCCGAGGCGCCGGCCGCCCCCCCACCCGCACCGCCTGTCGCTCCCGCGGTGTTGGCCGCTCGTCCGGTTCCGGTCGCCGTGCCGCGCCAGCAGCCCGCGCAGTACCGGCCCTATGGGCGGGTCATCACCTGCTGCTGGCCGATCGGAGAGCCTGGCACGCGCGGCTTCAAATTCTGCGACGATGCCTCCGAACCCGGGAAGCCCTATTGCGGGGAGCATGCGAAGCTCGCCTACGTGAAGGTCCGCGACCGCCGCGAGGACGCGGCCTGAACTTCGGCATCCCCGGCCTGGCGCCGGGGACCGTTACCACGGTCTGGTTGCCACACATACTTGCCTCGATCAGCTGGTTTTGTTATGAACAAATCATGAACGACCAACCCCCGCGACCTAGCCCTTGCCGCTGAGAAAATGCCCTCGGCAGGACCCCATGCACCGTGAGAACCGGCCATGGCCCCGGCGCGGCCTGCCCGGACCAGGAAAAATTGCATGCGGTAACACCCCATGCACCGTGAGAAACCCACCATCATCCCCCCGCCCGGGCACGGCCCCCCGCCAGAACGCTTGCATGCATTGGCCGCGCGGCGTAAGCGTCCGCCGTCCGCCACGGGCGGCAACGGTCGACGAGGATTTCGCATGACCGCAGCAGGGTCCCGGGACAGCATCCGGAGCACGCCGTGACCACCCCAGCAGATGCCCCCGCCGAAAATTCGCCCGCCGGACACGCGCCCGCCGATGAATCTCACGGCGACAAGCGACCGCTCACCGCCGGTGCCATGCTTGGCGTCCTGGGCGTTGTCTACGGCGATATCGGAACCAGCCCGCTCTACGCCGTGAAGGCGAGCCTGATGCCCTTCAAGGGATCGACCATCACGGCGTTTGAAATCCTGGGCGTGATGTCGCTGTTCTTCTGGGCGCTCGTGCTGGTCGTCACCATCAAGTACGTCTTCCTGATCCTGCGCGCGGACAACCGCGGCGAAGGCGGGATCCTCGCGCTGATGGCCCTGGCACAGCGCACCGCATCCGGCACAACCCTCCGCGCGGTCCTGGCGCTGGTGGGCATCGCCGGCGCCTGCCTGTTCTTTGGCGACGGCACCATAACGCCGGCCATCTCCGTGCTGTCGGCGGTGGAGGGACTTCAGGTCACCCTGCCACGTCTGGCGCCGGCGATCATACCGATCAGCGTGACCATCGTCGTCGCCCTGTTCGCCATCCAGCAGTATGGCACCGCCAGCATCGGCCGGGTCTTCGGCCCGATCATGACCGTCTGGTTCCTGACACTCGGCGTCCTGGGCCTGATCGAGATCATCCGCCACCCCTATGTCCTGCTGGCCATCTCCCCCACCTATGCCGTCGCGCTCTGCGTCGAATATAAATTCCTGGCCTTCATGGTGCTGGGCGCGGTCGTCCTGTGCGTTACAGGGGCCGAGGCGCTTTACGCCGACATGGGCCATTTTGGCGCGAGGCCGATCCGCCTCGCCTGGCTGTTCTTCGTGCTGCCCTGCCTGATGCTGAACTATCTCGGCCAGGGCGCCTTGATCCTCAGCGACCAGGCCGCGCTGGAAAGCCCGTTCTTCCTCCTTGCCCCGGAATGGTTCCGACTGCCCCTCGTGCTCCTCGCCACCGCGGCAACCGTCATCGCCTGCCAGGCCATGATCTCCGGCGCCTATTCCGTCGCGCGCCAGTGCATGCAGCTTGGCTTCCTGCCGCGTATGACGATCCGCCACACATCCAACCTTGAAGCCGGCCAGATCTACGTGCCCCAGATCAACACCCTGCTGGCGATCGGGGCCGTGATCCTGATGGTGTCATTCCGCTCCTCCGAGCATCTGGCCGCGGCCTATGGCATCGCGGTGACCGGAACGTTCCTGTGCACGACGATGCTCGCGGTGATCGTGTTTCGCCGCCGTTTCAACTGGTCCCGCTGGCTGACAATTGGAACGTTCGGCGTGTTCTTCCTGATCGATGGCATGTTTTTCGCCGCCAATTTGCTGAAAGTACACGAAGGCGGCTGGGTACCCCTGGTCGTCGGGATCGGACTCGTCGCGTTGATGACATCCTGGAAACGCGGCCGCGACCTGATGATGGCCCGCTGGAAACAGGACAGCATGCCGCTCGCCCCCTTCCTCGCCCGTCTGCCCCAGTCTCGCACCATCCGCGTGCCAGGCATGGCTGTCTTCCTGACCGGCACCCCCGACTACGTGCCCACCTCGCTGTTGCACAATCTCAAGCACAACAAGGTCCTGCACGAGCGCGTGCTGTTCGTGACCGTCCAGACCACCGACGAACCCGAGGTCGCACCCTCCCGGCGGACCGAATTGTCCGAACTTGCACCGGGAATCCACCGGGTGATCCTGCGCTACGGCTTCATGGAAAGCCCGAATATCCCGCGTGAGTTGGAAAGCCTCGGCGCCGACGTCGCTTTTGACGCCATGCAATCGAGTTATTTTCTCGGGCGGGAAGTGCTTGTGCCGGGCATGGAACCGAAATTGTCCTGGTGGCGCCGCTGGCTGTTCCTGGCGATGGCGCGCAACGCCGTGCCGGCCACCGAATTCTTCCGGATTCCAAGCGATCGCGTGGTCGAGCTGGGCGTGCGGATCGCAATCTGAGCGGGTGCTCCACTCTCGAATCACGTAAAACAAGCCGGCGTACAACACGAAACGGCCCCCTCGGAACCGAGGGAGCCGTATCGGATCAATCAGATTTTTGCCTGGCGCGGCCCGGAAGTTCCCAGACGGGCAGCCGTCAGTGCGGCAAACCCGACACCAGGATCGCGGCAACGGCCGTCACGACGAAAAACAGCACCCCCGTGACGAATGGCAGGAAATGCCCGTCGGAGCGCTCGGTTACTTCAACCCAAGGATGTGCTTCGGCGGATGCGTGCGTGGTGGTCATGACAGGCTCCTCTGATGTGCATCTTGGCCCTTCCAGGGCCCGTGAACGTAGCGCCAGAATGTGACCACGCCGCAAACGCCGCCTTGATTCAGATCAAACGTATCGTCATCATTTCGTTCTGGCGTGACCCAGACACATGGCTGATCACCCGCCTGGATCACGAGATCGTTTTTCAATGGATAGACAACGGGCGATGTCGCTACCATATGCTTGTCAGGTACGGGACAATCGGTGATCATAACACCCTTGTCCCAGCAACGGCGGCCGACCGGGGGAGGGAAATCTGGTACGGACGTTTCAAACAATGTGTGCTTTATCACGCACGGTGTGGTTGCTGACGAAACGATACAACCGGTAACGGTCAACCGACGGCGGCGGCGGCTGGCCGTCAGAAAGGATTGAATGACATGGCAACAAACGAAGACGGGGAAGGGCTCGCCGGCGTCCTGCGCCGAACCATCGTGGAGCTGGTCCGTCGCGACGGGCATGACCTCTCCGCTCGGCAGTTCGGCGTATTCCTGATCTGCTACATCGAGAATGAGGCTCAGACCGTCCGTGGCTTGGCCGAGGCATTGGATATCTCCAAGCCCGCGATCTCTCGCGCGCTCGATCGCCTGGCCGAGTTCGAACTCGTGCGCCGTAAGACCGACCCGCAGGATCGCCGCAGCGTCCTGGTGCAGCGGACCCCGGCTGGTTCGGCTTTCTTCCGTGAAATCAAGAGCATCCTGAAGTCCTCGGCCGCCGCGGCCGAAGGCGGCACCACCAAGGCCCGCGCGACCAAGCCGGCCGCCGCAAAGACCGCGGCGCGCGCCGCGCGCTAGGCCATAACATCACGACAATTGGCCAGCGCCGATCCGGCTGGCCCGAGCGGAACCGCGTTTCATGCATGACGCCTCCCGACCATCCCCCTGGACCGGCGCGCAGCCGGCCCAGGGAAAGGCCGTTCTCTATAAGGACCTGGCCCTTGAACTCGACGGGCTTCTGACCGGAGAGCCGGACCCGACCGCCAACGCGGCGAACGCGGCCGCGGCGATCTATCACAGCCTGCCAGCCCTGAACTGGGCCGGTTTCTATTTCTTGCGTGACGGCGAATTGGTCCTCGGCCCCTTCCAGGGCCGGCCCGCTTGCGTGCGCATTCCTCTCGGAAAGGGCGTCTGCGGTTCGGCGGCCGAACGGAAACAGTCGATTCTGGTCCCGGACGTGGAAGCATTTCCCGGCCATATCGCCTGTGACACGGCCTCCCGGTCCGAACTCGTGATCCCGTTGCTGGCCGATGGCCGGCTGATCGGCGTGCTGGATCTCGACAGCCCGGACCTGAACCGCTTCGACCAGGACGATCTGACCGGGTGCGAAGCGTTGGCCGAGGTCATCGTTCGGCATCTGCGCTGATCCGTGCTTAGCTGCGCCAGCCGCATTCCCGCGGCGCTGCTCACGGGACAGGATCCGTCATGCTGATCGACCTTCGCACCTATACCCTCAAGCCCGGCACCATGGGCCCTCAGATGGCCTTGTACGAAAAGCACGGCATGGCCGCGCAGAAGCGGCACCTCGGAGAGCCGCTGATCTACCTGATCACCGAATCGGGCGAAATCAACACCTACGTCCATGGCTGGATCTACAAGGACGCGGCCGACCGTTCGGCCAAGCGGGCCGCGATGCAGGCCGATCCGGAATGGCAGGCCTATCTGAAGATGAACGCCGAGGCCGGGTATCTGCTCGCCCAGCGGAACAATCTGATGACCCCGGCGCCGTTCTTCACCCCCGCGGTCAAGCCGAAGGGCTGATCCGGCCGGTCGAACCCCCTCTCCCATGGGGAGAGGGGATGTCCGTCATTCAAAGCGTGAGAAATCGGGCCGCCGCTTTTCCACGAACGCGGCAAAGGCTTCCCCGGCCTCCGGCGACTTGACCCGTTCCTTGAAGATCACCAATTCCTCGGCGATGCGGTCGGTCAGGTCCTGGGAACCCTGCTTTATCAATTGCTTGGTCAGGCGGACCGCCTGGGGCGGCAGGGCCGCCAGCCTTTCCGCCATCGTGCGGGCCGTGTCCATCAGGTCCGCGTCATCGACGACCTGGTTGACAAAGCCCCAGTTCAGGGCGGTCTCAGCATCCAGCGGCTGGCCCAGCAGAAGCAGGGCGCTGGCCCGCTGCATGCCGACCAGTCGGGGGAACAGCAATGAACTCCCGGCCTCCGGCACCAGGCCGAGGCTGGTGAAGGGCATGATGAACCGGGCCGACCGGGCCGCGATGATCAGATCGCAATGGGCCAGCATCGTGGTCCCCACGCCGATCGCCGCGCCGTTGACCGCGCCGATCAGGGGGGTTTTCAGCGTCGAAAGCGCGGTCAGGAACGGGGAACCGTCCCGTTGCTCATTCCCACGGGCGCGGGCCTGGAAGTCCTTGATGTCGTTACCAGAGGTGAACGTATCCCCGGCGCCCGTCAGCAGGATGACCCGCACGGCCGGATCGGCGTCGGCAGCCTCGAACGCCGAGACGACCCCGGTATACATGTCCCGGGTCAGGGCGTTCTTCTTTTCGGGGCGGTCGAAGGTGATTTCCATCACCGAACCGTTCCGGGTGACCTTCAGGCCTTCGACCATGGATTTCCTCCTTATGACGGGCGGCAAACCGTAGAGACGACGAAGGCCTGGGGCAACGGCCGGTTCAGACACAAGCAGTTCAGACCGGTAAATGCCGAGCGATGTAGGGCGGAAGGTGGAAGGCGGAGACGTGGATTTCCGGGGTCCAGTATTCAGTGGTGCCCAGGATGCCGGCGGCGGCGGCCCGCGCGCGGATCGTTTCGGCCGGAACCGAGGTCAGACCCGCATCCTTCGCCGCCCAGCCGAGGGTCATGAAGCCGCCAACATACGTCGGCACGGCGGCGACATAGGCGCTGACATGGGGAAAGAACTTGCGACGGCGGAGGCTGGTGTCCCGCAGTTCATCCGCCTGCATGAAGGGCACCCCGCACTGATTCACGACCAGGCCGCGCGGGGACAGGATGCGGGCGCAGTTCTCGTAGAACTCATCGGTGAACAGCACTTCGCCCACACCGATCGGATCGGTCGAGTCGACAACGATCGCGTCGAAGGCGCCGTCGGGGGCGCGTTTCACATAGTCGATGCCGTCACCCACGATCACATCGGCGCGCGGATCGTTCCAGGCTTCACCGGCGATGTTCGGCAGGAATTCCTTGCACAGGCGGATCACCTCACCGTCGATTTCGACCATGACGGCGCGCTTGACGCCCTTGTGCATCAGGACACGGCGGAGGACTCCGCCGTCACCGGCGCCGATGATCAGGACGTTCTCGGCCGCGCCATGGGCCAGCAGGGGCACATGGGTCAGCATTTCCTGGTAGACGAACTCATCGCCTTCCGTGATCTGGATGACGCCATCCAGGACCATGACCCGGCCATGCGTGAAGCTTTCAAAGATCACGATGTCCTGGAAGTCGCTTTTGACCCGCGCGAGTTCGCGCTTCACCAGGAACCGTTGGCCCCATTCGGCGTACAGCGATTCGTTGATCCAGCTATCGGTGGTCATCATGGTTCCCCTGCGCCAAAGCCGTGGTTGGGCTTTGATCGGTCCACAAACGCGACGCGCGGCCCGGACGGTTCGCCCGGGCCGCGCGTTGTTGCATCGGAAATCGGATCAGGCGATCAGGCCGCGGCGCTGCTCACCCAGGTTGATCGAGGCCGGCTGGAACGCCGCCTTCAGAGCCGGCAGTCCCATGTAGGGATTGCAGGCGCCGCACATGAAGATGTCGATCGCCGCGAAGTTCCGTTCCGGCCAAGTGTGGATCGAGATATGGCTCTCGGCCAACACCAGGACGCCACTGACCCCGCCATTTGGCGAGAAGTGGTGGAAATGCCCATGCAGGATTGTCGCGCCCGCGGCCTCGGCCGCGTCACGCAAGGCGCGATCGACATGCTCGGGGTCAGCGAGGTTGGATGCGCCCCAAAGGTCGATCAGCAGATGGGTGCCAGCGAACTTCACTCCGTCCTTTTCGACGAAGTAGTCCTTCTGTTCATCCGCCTCGCCACCCGGCAGTGCGTTCGTGTTCGTCTGGTTGCTGCTCGGGAATTCCGAGACCATCCCCAGCGGGCTGAGTGCGTTCACCGCGTACTCCTTCCTACCAGTAGACGGCCTGTTGGACAGTACATACAGACGGAGGCCACTCCGTCCGACTACTGTCCCCTGGGGCCAAGGCGGCGGAACATGATGAAATGGGGGTCCGGACGCAAGGGAATTCGTGTCCCATTGCGCATTTTTCATTACGGGGGCCTTGGGGGGCCATCCAGTGCCTTCAATCCAGCCGGCAGGGCGCGTGCCAGGCCGATCTCTTGCTGGGCGCGGGGTAAATCGTCAGCCCCCCGCACCGATTCGGCTGTCAGCAAGCGAAACATATCGCCCAACGGGCCGCCGCCCATTCGTTCCGCTTCCTTCTCCCGCAGCCTGGCCAGCGTCGCATTGTCGCCTGCCCGGGCCGCGGCGGTCGCGAGGCGGAGCAGGATGCGTCGTTGCGGATCATCAAGCTCTCCCGTCTCGGGCAGGGTGCGACGGGCGAGGCTGGCGAGCGCCTGTCCGGCCCCGCGCCAATCCTTGGCCTGTTCCTGGACCGCCGCGCGAGTCTCATCGGCCGCCGCGCTGTCCAGGCCCGCCAGCGCGTTGAGGGCCCCCTTGGTATTGCCCAGGCGTCCCAGGGCCGCGGCGGAGGTGAGCAGCCGTTCATCCTTGATCGCCTGTGGCAGGGCGGGGTTCGACGATTGCCCCAGCGCGGCCAGCGCGCCCTCGGCGTCACCCTCGTTCAGGCGCAGCCGAGCGAGCCGGGTGCCATAGCCCGCACGTCCCATCTCGGTGGGTGCGGTCTGCATCAGCTTGGTCAGCACCGTGTCGGCGCGCTTGGGCAGTTCCAGCGCCAGCAGCCGGTCCGCGAGCCGATCCCGCAGGCGGTCCCCCTGTTCGGTGGCCGGCAGCAGGTCAGCGTTTTCCTCCACCAGGCCGATCAGTTCCATCGGGTCGAGCTTGTCCACGTCGTCGCCATGAACCAGTTCGGCGAAGGCCGATTGCTGCCAGGACTGGATCTGGTTGGCATAGGCGGAGAAGTCCGGCAGCGCATCCCGCAGGATCGACAGGGCGGTGCGCCAAGACCCCGAGTGCTGGCGCAGTTCGGCGATGCGCCGCCGCAGGCTGAGGTCCCGCCAGTCGCCCCGCCAAGCATACAGCAGGCGATCCAGGGCATCCGCGGCGGCGGCCGGTTCCAGCCTACCGCTCGCCAGGCGCACCTCTACCGCGCGCACGGCCGCCCGGGCGCGGGCCAACTGGTCACGGCCCCGGGCGACTTCGTCGAACAACGCAAGGGCGCCATCGGTATCGCCGCGGGCCTGCCGCACCAGCGCGCTCGCGATCCGCAGCAACGGATCGTCGGGGCGTTCCGTCAGGATCTCCTCCGCCGCGGCCCTACCGCCACCCAGGACCATGGTTTCGAGCGCGAGCGGCAGCAGCCGGTCACGCAAGGTTGGCGGATACAGCAGGATCAGCGGGGCGGTGCTGGCGAAAAGCTGGGCGGCCTCGGGCGATCCTTCCTGGCGGGTGGCCAGCAGGACCGCCCGCCACAAGGCGTCTTCGTCCGTGCCGGCAAAGCGGGGATCGGCGAGCGGGCGAGCGTCGTTCGGACGGCCCGCCAGCAGGGCGGCGATCGCCCGCAGGATGACGGTATCGGGAGAGGCCGCTTCCTTCGGGTCCTGTTCCGAGATGACCCGCAGCAGAGCGTCGGCCTCGGCGGCCATCCCCAGCGCCACCATGGTTTCGGCGGCCACCTTGCGGGCGGGGCCTCGGGCCAGGGGGGGCATGGAGGCGGCCTCGCGGACATGGGCGAGGACGCGCTGGGCCAGGCCCTCGATCGGCATGGCGGGAAAGCGGAAGCGGCGGGTCAGCCGGGCGGCGGCGAGCATGGTGTTGGTCATGGCGGACGGCGGACTGAGGGCGAGGCCGTCGGGTGGGCCGGTCAACACAAAGCCCTTCGGCACGACCCGGAGGGAGACGGAGTCGGACAGCGGTTCCACCAGGACCCCGCGCAGGGTGGCGTGCAGGGTGAATTCGACGGCCCGCCGCTCGGTGGTGATCGCCTCCTGCGCGCGCGCGACCGTGCCGACCAGCAGGGTCGCGCCGCTATCGGGGTCGCTGATCGTCACGACCTCGGCAGGGGCGGCGACGGCGAACATGACCCGACCGTCGGCGAAGATGGGGGTGATGGCCGGCCGGGGCGCCGAGACGGGCAGGATGGCGATGCGCCAGCCTTGCGGGGTCGTTGCCATGCTGACCGAGCGGCCGTCGGGGATCGGCAGCCGCAGCAGGGTTGCGTTGGGCAACAGGTGGACGGTGGCGGAGGCGAACACCGGATCGTCCCGCAGCAGGGTCATATCGACGGGGCGACGTTCCCCGAACACGGCCAGGACGGCGGATTCCCGGTGGAACAAAGCGGCGCCGACCGAGTCGCTGAAGGGCACGACCATCGCGGAGACATCGGAGGCCGGGGCGGATGGCAGACGACGCGCGATCAGGGCCATGGGTCCGCGCGGCGTGGGTTGAGGCGGTGCCGGGGTGGGGGATGCGGCGGGCGCAGGCGGGGGCGCGGCGACGACCGCAGGGGGGTTGGCCCCGGGACTGGTCAAGGGTTCCGGCGGCGGATCGGCCTGCACCGGGATTCGGGGGGCTGGTGCCGGTGCGGGTGGCTCGACCGCAGCCGGTGTTGGTGCAGACGGAGGCGGAACGGCTTTCGACACTGCCGCCGAGGGCGACGGGAGTGTCTTCACAGGCTCGGGCGCCACGGGACGCGATGCCACGGGAACGGGGCCTTGTGGCACCGACGCAACGATCGGCACCACGGTCGCGGGGCGGGTCGGCGGCGGCTCAGCCCGCGTGCGGGCCTCCTTCGCGGTGGGCGTACGGGTGGGGCGGGGTTCCTGCGGTGTCGCGGGGGTGGTCGGATCAACGACATCGATGACGATACGCTGGCCCAGGCGAGCCTCCCGGAGCGTGGCGCCCGCGGCAACCGTGAACTCCGCCCGCGCGCCCGAGACGCCCAGGCGGGAGACGTTGCGTGGGGGCGCACCGGGGGTGCCCAAGGTCAGGTCGTCGACAAGACGGATCGTGACCTGATCACCCTCACGCGTCAGGCGATAGCGGGCCTTGGGCGGCGCATCGAGGACGATCCGTCCGAACCCCGGGTGGGTCCCGGTGCGCACCGGGACAACCGCCTTTTCAGCCACCGCCGTCGGTTCGGGGGTGTTCACAGGCGCGGTTCGGCCGATGTCCGGCACGGGTGCCTGCGCGGTCAGCAGCCCCAGCGCCGCAAGCAACGTTATCCGCCTGGCCACCACCCCGGCGGGCCCGCGTGCTGTCATGGTTCTTCCCCCAGGCATGCGGTCACTCGAAACTGGCCAGCAATTTGTCGATATCGGACTGGTCCATGGCCATGGCGGGCAATTGCGGGCCGTTCAGCAACGCGGCCTCTCCGGTCGGATCCGTGGCCCGAGCATCCATGTCGGCCGTCGGACCGGAACCAAAGGTGGAGATGATATGGCCGATCTTCGCCTCGATGGTCTTGAGCGTGGTGACCACTTTCGTGATGCGCTGGCCGGTGATGTCCTGGAAGCTGCAGGCCTCGTAGATCTTGGTCGTTGCATCCCGCAACCGGTTGCCCCCGTCACCGGTCACGGTCTCCGCCACCTGGTCCAGCGTCTCACAGCTTTCCAGGATGCTGTGCGTGGCCGAGGCCGTGTGGGCGACGATGGCGTCAAGCTCATCCGTCGCGAACGGGATGTCCCGCTGCTTGATATCGTCGACGCGCAGGGCCGCGATCTCGGCCTTGGCGTTGGCGATGGTGAGGCCAAGCTCCTCGACCTCATGCAGCAACGTGGTTTCCTTGGAGGTCAGATCGCCACTCATGGTTGACAGCACGGCACGCACCACCTCTGCAATGACATCGGGATCATGATCGGGGCGGCGGTCCCGTATGGACCGCAGCCGGACGGAGAGCGCGCCGTTATCACGTCGCGCCGCCCGAAACGCTGTTCGCGCGTCATCCATGATTGAGGACCTTTTCGATTTTCTCTTTCAGCGTCTCGGCGTTGAAGGGCTTGACGATGTAGTTGGACACGCCCGCCTGCTTGGCCGCGATGACGTTCTCGGTCTTGCTTTCAGCCGTAATCATGATGAACGGCATCTGCTTCAGCCTGGCGTCGGCCCGCACTTCCTGCAGCAGCTGCAGGCCGGTCATGGGCTGCATGTTCCAGTCGCTGATCACCAGGCCGAAACTGCCGGCGCGGAGCTTCGACAAGGCCTCGGCCCCATCGGTCGCTTCCTCGACATTGTTGAACTCGATCTGCTTCAGCAGGTTGCGGATGATACGAAGCATTGTTTTGTAGTCATCCACGATCAGCACGTTCATGGATTTGTCGATTGCCATGGTCAGTCATCCTTTGGGGGTGATAAGGCCGGCTCAACCATTGGGTGGTCGAGGCCGGGTGGGGGCGGGTTTGCCGTCCGGCTTCGCCTCGGCGGCGCTCCGGGTGCGCAAGCGGGCGAGTTCCTGGGTCAGGAGGCGGGCCTTTTCGGGGTCCATGGCGGCCAGGACGGAGGCCGCCTTGGCGTCCTTCATCCGGTCCATGACCTGCACCAGCACCGGCATCGCCAGGTCGTTGAAGATCGTTGCCGCGTCACGGGGCTTCATCGTTTCGTAGAGCTTGACCAAGCCCTGCCAACTGACGTCGTCCTGGCGGCGGCGATCAGCCTCCAGCGTTTGCAGACGCTGTTGCAGGCCTTGAAGCTCCTCGACCCGGGCTGACAGCTTGTCCTGCGCCGCCGCGAGCACGGATTCACGTTCCCCGAGGACCGTTTCGCGGGCGTCGAGTTCCTGCCGGCGCTGTCGGAGTTCCAGCAAGACAGTCCTCTCGGCCGCGCTGAGCGGGGGTTCGGCAGGTGGCTTTTGCGGTTCGGCGGCCTTTTGGTCGGCAGGCTTGTCTGCGCCTTTGTCCGCCAGCTTGTCCGGTGGGGGCTTTGCCGGGGTCGTTTCGGCCGAAGCCGCCGCGCAGGCGTTGCTGTACAGAAACGACAAATCGGCAGTGGGCTCCGACGCCGTGATCGCGCGGACCAGCGTCACCGACTTCACCGCCAGCAGGCCGGCCAGGACGCCGATCGTCGCCGGCAACCAACGTGGCAGAGGGACGCGCGGGATCATGACAAAGGCCGCCATGCCTGGGTCGAGGACGCCCGCCGTTCCCTCATCGCGCCATCCTCAAGGCCTTGAGCAGTTCCCGCTCCGCCTGGCTGCGCAGTCGCGGCTCGCCCGGGTCGGGGCGTTCGGCACCCGCCATGGCCAAGGCCGGCCCATCGGCCGCGAGTGGACGCGCCGACCGCACCAACCCGTCCAGGCGATCCGCGAGCTTCTCGCCCCGCTCCATCAGAAAGCTCAGATCGTCCTTCAGGGCGATGGCCGCCTCGGACTGGCGCGCGATCTGCCGGCCGGCGCCATCCGCGGCCGACCGCAGCCGTTCCACCCCCTGTTCCGCCTGGCGGGTGCTCGTGTTGAAGCCGGCGACCAGGGCTTCCAGCGTCGCGCGGTCCCGCTTCAGGACACCCAGGGCGCGCTCCAGCCGCACGGCGTGGAACAGGGTTACCCCCAGCATCGCAACCAGAACGAGTTCGAGCATCCATTCCATGGGCGGCATTTTGCGCTCCCGATCGTTAACAAGATGTTGATGAGCAGCCATTTTGACCCGTCATCGGTCATGATCGTTCGGCCTGCGGGCCACGGGGGATGTCGCGCTCGATCCGCACGGCGACGTGGTTCTTGCGGCGGCCGACCCGGCCCTCGAACAAACCGACCGTCCCGCAGCGGATCTGCACCATCGCGCCGGGGCCCGTGTTCAGGGCGATCACCATGCCGGGCTTCAGGTCCACCATGTCGCCCAGACGCATGGTCTGTTCGTCCAGCACCACGTCCAGCTCGACGTCGGTGTTCCACAGCTCCTCGGCCAGATGGGTTTCCCAGATCGAGTCCCGGCCGAACTTTTCCCCCATGAACTGCTGCAACAGCAGTTCGCGGACCGGTTCCAGGGTCGCGTAGGGGAGCAACAGTTCCAGCCGCCCGCCGCGGTCCTCCATGTCGATGCGCAGGCGCGCAAGGACGGCGGCGTTCGACAGGCGGCTGATGGTGGCGAAGCGGGGGTTCACCTCCAGCCGCTCGAACCGGAACGTGACCGGGCACAGCGGGTCGAAGCTGGCGGACAGATCGGCCAGCACGACCTGGATCAGCCGCTCGACCAGGGTGCGTTCGATCGTCGTATAGGGCCGGCCCTCGATCCGCATGGCCGCCGTCCCGCGCCGGCCACCCAGCAGCACGTCCACGATCGAGTAGATCATCGAGCTGTCGACGACCATCAGGCCGTAATTGTCCCACTCCTCGGCCTTGAACACGGCCAGCATGGCCGGCAACGGGATCGAGTTCAGATAGTCCCCGAACCGCAGGCTCAGGATGTTGTCGATCCCGACTTCCACGTTGTCGGACGTGAAGTTCCGCAGGCTGGTCGACATGATCCGGACCAGCCGGTCGAAGACGATCTCCAGCATCGGCAGCCGCTCGTAGGACACGAGGCCGGAGCTGATGATCTTCTGCATGCCGGTGCGGGCTTCCCCGCCCGCCGGCCCGTCGTCGAAGCCCAGAAGGCTGTCGATTTCCGCCTGGTTCAGAACCCTGGTCGGCTGGACCGCCTCGACCTCTCCGCCTTCCCCCGGCGGTTCGGCCTCGGCGTCGGTCTCCGCCCCCCAGGCGGCGGCCAGCTCTTCGTCCGACTGTTCGGGCGTGTCGCTCATTGGATCAGCATCTGGCTGAACAACACGTCGGACACCTTGGCCGGGGCGGCGGCGACATTGGCCCGGGCGATCAGTTCCTCCCGCAGGCGGTAGGTGCCGGCGGAGCCCCGAAGCTCATCGGGGCGCATCTCCCGCAGATAGGTCTGCATCATGTCCTGCAACCGGGGCATGACGGCGCGGACCTTTTCCACGTCCTCCGGCCGGGGGATCTCCAGCCGAGCGACGACCTTTACATAGGCCGGGCGGCCCGGGTTGCCGTTCAGGTTGGCCACCAATTCCGGCAGGTCGATGAAGCTGGGCGGCACGGGCTTGGCCACCGCCTCCGCGGCATCGTCCTTCTTGCCCATCCCCAGCATCTTCGGCAGGATTCCGGTGAGCCAGAGGCCGGCCCCGACCGCGATCAGCAGCACGGGGACCGCGATCAGGATCAGCTTCATCTTGCCGCCCGACTTCTTGCCGGCGGCTTCCTCGCCCTCGGCTGGGGCGGCATGGGTCTCGGGGGGCGTCGCGCCCATGCCACCCAAGCTGCCAAAAGAGTATTAACAAAGGGTGCATTCTGCCGGGTCGTTTTGCCCGGACCGGCATTATTTGCCGATGGGCGAAACCGCCCCAACACCCGTTGTCCCGCCCAATCCCGGCCAAAGCCGCCGGAAATCGGCCTTGGCATGCCGCTTGCGGTGTCCCGTCCGAACAATGAACCGGACGCCGCCCATGGACATCGCCTCCTCTGTCGCCACGTCCCGCCTGGTTGCCCAGCAGCGCGCGATGGACGTCACCGCCGGCAACATCGCCAATGCCAGCACCCCCGGCTACCGCACCACGCGGGTGCAGTTCAGCGACTGGCTGAGCCGGCAGACCAACACGGCCTCCCCGCCCGGCGGCCGCTCCATCGCCTTTACCCAGGACCGCGCGACCTGGCGGGACCAGCGGCCCGGCCCGCTGCAGCACACGGGCAATCCCTTTGACCTCGCCTTGACCGGAGACGGCTACTTCACGGTCGACACCCCCCGCGGGCCACGTTTGACCCGAGACGGCCGGTTCACCCCCATGCCCGACGGCACCATCGCGGACGGCGCCGGCAACGCCGTGCTGGACAGCAACGGGCGCAAAATCCAGATCTCACCGCAGGACACCCGCATCTCCGTCTCCGGCGACGGCACCGTGTCCAGCGAGAACGGCCAGCTGGCCCGCATCGGGGTTGTCCGCCCCGAGGACCCGATGCGGATGACCAATGAGGGCGGGACCCTGCTGAGCGCCGAGTCCCCCACCGTCGCCATGACCGCCCCCGGTCTGGTGCAGGGCGCGGTCGAGGATTCCAACGTGCAGCCGGTCCTGGAACTGACCCGCATGATCAACGACCACCGGCAGTTCGAGTTCGTGGCCCAGTTCATCCAGGCCGCCTCCGAACGCGGCCGGGACGCCATCGACCGGCTGCTGCCGTCGCAACGCTGACCCTTGACCGACAGGACCGTTCGCCATGCGCTCACTTGATATCGCCGGCACGGGGATGCTCGCGCAGCAGACCAATGTCGAAGTCATTTCCAACAATATCGCGAACATGACCACCACAGGCTACAAGCGCCGGCGGGCCGAGTTCCAGGACCTGATCTACCAGAACCTGCGCCGCGTCGGGTCCAACAGCTCCGACACCGGCAGCATCGTGCCGGCCGGCGCCCAGGTCGGCCTGGGCGTGAAGACCGCCGCGATCTACCGGATCAGCGCGCAGGGCAACCTGCAACAGACATCGAACACGCTGGACATGGCGATCCAGGGCAACGGGTATTTCCAGATCACCCTGCCCAGCGGCGAAACCGCCTTCACCCGGGACGGGACATTCGCCCTCGCGCCGGACGGCACGATCGTGACCGCCGACGGTTATGTCGTGCAGCCAGGCATCCAGATCCCGCCGCAGGCCACCGGGGTGACGGTCAATACCTCGGGTCAGGTGCAGGTGACCCTGACCGGGCAGACCGCCCCAACGACCGTTGGGCAGTTGCAGACCGCCGTCTTCCCGAACGAGGCGGGGTTGGAGGCACAGGGCGACAACCTGTTCATCCAGACCGCGGCATCCGGCGCGCCGGTGACGGGCAACCCCGCCTCGGCCGGGTTCGGGTCCGTCATGCAGGGGTTTGTCGAGACGTCGAACGTCAACGTCGTGACCGAGATCACCAACCTGATCACCGCCCAGCGCGCCTATGAGATGAACAGCCGGGTGATCACGACCAGCGACAACATGCTGTCTACACTCTCATGACTCCCCTCATTTTTGATTCCCGCATTACTATGTCCATGCAGGCCGCGACTCTCCTGGACACCGCTTTTTGTATCAGGCTGGGTTACGTGACTCGGGGTGTGACCCGGTCAGCTGGCCCAGCTTCCCGTTGCAGGTGGCG
>CAMCDA010000002.1 GCA_945873195.1 Asaia bogorensis | reverse complement strand
GATGCTGGGGTTCTTACGACACGAAGTGCCAGCACACTGGAATATCTACTGCGACGAGGTGACAGATAATTTCCGTGTCATCGACCCAACGAACTTCCGGATTATCGCGTGAACGGGGTATAGTCGAGAAAGACCGTGGCCTCGAAAATTTCTCCATCCTCTTGTGCCGCCATGTCCATCGTGATCCCCAAACGCGAACCGAGGGACCGCATAGATTCAGCACGTCAGCCGTTTGTCACGTACTCCTTCACCCGATTGCCCTGGGCATCCTTCGGGATGTAGATTGCCGCCGTGGTCATGTGCGCCTTCTGCCGGCTGTAGCGGCCCACGTTGGGCGCTAAGGGTGGTGCGGCTCCCTCGGCCGCCACCTGATCAACATCGGCCTTGATGCCCGTCAAGTCGAGCGGCCAGATCGACGCGCGCAATCCGATCCACTCGGCGCGCGGGCTGTTCCAGTTGACCCGGGTCAACTACCACCTGAATCCGAACGGGGAGGCGTCGTTCGGCAATGGAGTGGAAGAAGCCCAGGGCGGCATCCGATACATCAAGCAGCGCTACGGATCGGCCGACAAGGCGGTGGCGCATTGGCATCAGCGGGGCTGTTATTAAGACACTGGTATTGAGTGGGGGGCCACCCCCACCTAGAACCCCTACCGAACTCAGCCGCGCGGGGTACCATGGCCAGCTACCAGTATGTCTACGTGATGAAAGACCTGACCAAGGCCTTCCCCGGCGGACGGGAAGTCTTCAAGGGCATCACGCTTTCCTTCCTGCCCGGCGTCAAGATCGGCGTCCTGGGCGTCAACGGCGCCGGCAAGTCGACGCTGATGAAGATCATGGCGGGGATCGAAACCGAATTCGGCGGCGAAGCCTGGGCCGCCCCAGGCGCTCGGGTGGGCTATCTGTCGCAGGAACCCTACCTCGATCCTGACAAGACCGTGGGCGAGAACGTGGAGGAAGCCTTCGCCGAACTGAAGGCCGCGCTCAACCGGTTCAACGAGATCTCGATGTTGTTCGCCGAACCGATGGGCGACGACGAGATGAACAAGCTGTTGGTCGAGCAGGGCGACCTGCAGGAAAAGATCGACGCCGCCGATGGGTGGGAGCTGGATCGCCGGGTGGACATCGCGCTGGACGCGCTGCGCTGCCCGCCGGCCGACTCGCCGGTGACCAAGCTGTCGGGCGGGGAACGCCGCCGCGTGGCGCTGTGCAAGCTGCTGCTGGAAAAGCCCGACCTGCTGCTGCTGGATGAGCCGACCAACCACCTGGACGCCGAGAGCGTCGCCTGGCTGGAAAAGACCCTGCGCGAGTATCAGGGCACCGTCATGGTCGTGACCCATGACCGCTACTTCCTCGACAACGTCACCACCTGGATGCTCGAGATCGAGCGCGGCCGGGGCTATCCGTTCGAGGGCAACTACTCGTCCTGGCTGCAACAGAAGCGCAAGCGGTTGCAGCAGGAGGAGAAGGAGGAATCCGCCCGCCAGCGTGCCCTGGCCGCGGAATCCGAGTGGATCGCCGCCTCCCCCCGCGCCCGCCAGACGAAAAGCCGAGCGCGTATCGCGAAGTATGAGGAGATGCTGCAGAAGTCGCAGGAACTGGTCGGCGGCGTGGCGGAAATCGTCATCCCCCCTGGCCCGCGCCTGGGCAACATCGTGATCGAGGCGGAGGGGCTGCGGAAGGCCTATGGCAACAACGTCCTGATCGACGACCTGAACTTCAAGCTGCCGCCGGGCGGGATTGTTGGCGTGATCGGGCCGAACGGCGCCGGCAAGACGACGTTGTTCCGCATGATCACCGGGCAGGAAGTGCCCGATTCCGGGTCCCTGCGCGTCGGTGAGACGGTCAAGCTGGGCTACGTCGACCAGTCGCGCGACAGCCTCGATCCCGACAAGAACGTGTGGGAGGAAGTCAGCAACGGCGAGGACGTGATCTACCTGGGCAAGCGGGCGATCGCGTCACGCGCCTATGTGAGCGCGTTCAACTTCAAAGGCTCCGACCAGCAGAAGAAGGTGGGGATCCTGTCGGGCGGTGAGCGCAATCGCGTGCATCTGGCGAAGATGCTGAAGCGCGAGCACAACGTGATCCTGCTCGACGAACCGACGAACGACCTGGACGTGGACACGCTGCGCGCACTCGAAGACGCGCTGATGGAGTTCGCGGGATGCGCGGTGATCATCAGCCATGATCGTTGGTTCCTGGACCGGCTGGCGACTCACATCCTGGCGTTTGAGGGCGACAGCCACGTCGAGTGGTTCGAGGGCAACTTCCAAGCCTATGAGGAAGACAAGCGCCGCCGCCTGGGCGCGGATGCAACCGAGCCGCATCGGATCAAGTATCGGCCTTTGGCGCGGTAGAGGGTCCTATCAGGGGAGAGCCGGTCCGCGAACGGACCGGCCCCACCCCTACGGCTTCTCGATGGTTATCTTGACTTTGAGGTCAAGAATCACCACGATCAGCAGCAGGATGAGGAGACGTCCTATCATCTCTGTCCTCCTGACAGTTAGCCGGCGGGGTCATTCCCGCCGGCTTCCGCATTCTGGGGGGTATTTGTGAACAAATGGTTCACGCACCCGGCAATATCGAACGGCCAAGGTGACGGTTCGGCGGTGCTGCTTGAAGCGCTCCGCGGCCAGGAAGCGGGCCACATGCCCCACCACAACCGGACACGTGGCTCTGGCGGCCCGCCCCCGGCGGTGCTACCCACCCGGCCAAACAGAACCGGAGCCTGACCGCATGTCCGCGATCGCCGACATCACCGCCCGCGAAATCCTCGACAGCCGAGGCAACCCGACCGTCGAGGTCGAGGTCATGCTCGATTCCGGCGCGATGGGACGCGCGGCCGTCCCCTCCGGCGCCTCCACCGGTGCGCATGAGGCGGTGGAACTGCGCGACGGCGACAAGTCCCGCTACGGCGGCAAGGGCGTGCTGCAGGCCATCGCCAATGTCGAAGGCGAGATCTTCGACGCGATCGGGGGCATGGATGCGTCCCAGCAGGTCAAGATCGATGAGATCATGATCGACCTAGACGGCACCCCGAACAAGGGCCGGCTGGGCGCGAACGCGATCCTGGGCGTGTCGCTCGCGGTCGCCAAGGCGGCGGCCGAGGATCTGGGCATGCCGCTGTATCGGTATGTCGGCGGCGTCTATGCGCGCACCCTGCCCGTCCCGATGATGAACATCGTCAATGGCGGCAAGCATGCCGACAACCCCATTGATATTCAGGAGTTCATGATCCAGCCGGTCGCCGCCGGAACGGTGGCGGACGCGATCCGCATGGGCTCGGAGATCTTCGCCCAATTGAAAAAGGGCCTGCACGACGCCGGCCATAACACCAATGTCGGGGACGAAGGCGGGTTCGCGCCCAACCTGAAATCAGCCGACGAAGCCCTGGGCTTCATCGCCAAGGCCTGCGAGAAGGCCGGGTATCGCCCCGGTGAGGACGTGACCTTCGCGCTCGACTGTGCGGCGACCGAGTTCTTCAAGGATGGCAAGTATCACCTTGAAGGTGAAGGCAAAGTCCTGGATAGCGCCGGCATGGTCCGGTACCTGGAAGACCTCTGCGCCCGCTATCCGATCGTCTCGATCGAGGATGGTTGTTCCGAGGATGACTGGGAGACGTGGAAGGCCCTGACCGACGCGATCGGCGCCCGCATCCAGTTGGTCGGCGACGATCTGTTCGTGACCAACCCCGAGCGTCTGCGCCGCGGCATCGAGAGCGGGTCGGCCAACGCGATCCTGGTGAAGGTGAACCAGATCGGCACGTTGTCCGAGACTTTGGAAGCGGTCTCGCTCGCGCGGTCGGCAAGCTGGGGCGTGGTCATGAGCCACCGCTCCGGGGAGACTGAGGATTCGACGATCGCCGATCTGGCGGTTGCGACGAACTGCGGGCAGATCAAGACGGGCAGCCTGTCACGGTCGGACCGGACGGCGAAATACAACCAGTTGATCCGGATCGAGGCCGATCTGGGCACCGCCGCCCGCTACGCCGGCCGGACGATCCTGCGACGCTAAACTTCCCCCTCCCCCCATGAGGGGGAGGGTCGGGGTGGGGGGTCATCGCGGCACGGTCCGGGGGTATCAACCCCTCCCCCAACCCCTCCCTCAAGGGGAGGGGAGAGTCACTGTTGTCCTACCTGCTCTCCAATTCCTGCCCTCTACCCCGCCCCATCCGTAATCCGCCCATCCTCCATCGCGATCACCCGATCCGCGATGTCCAGAATCCGAGGATCATGCGTCACCAGCAGGATCGGCATCCCGTCTCGCTTGGCCAAATCCCGCATAAGATGCACCACTTCCTGCCCGGTCTGCCGGTCCAGAGCGGCCGTCGGCTCATCCGCCAGGATCAGCCCAGGCCGATGCACCAACGCCCGCGCCACCGCCACGCGCTGGCGCTGCCCACCCGACAACCTAGACGGCGGGACATCGACATACTCGGCCAACCCCACGGCCGCCAGGATCGCCGCAGCCCGCTCTCGCCGGTCGGCATCCGTCAGCGTGCTGTCCAGTTCCAGCGCCATCGCGACATTCTGGCAGGACGTCAGGAATCCCAGCAGGTTATGGTTCTGAAAGATGAATCCGATCCGGCGGCACAGCATCACGCGCTGGTCCTCGGTCGCGCCCATCAACTCCTGGCCCAGGACGACGCAACTGCCCTCCTGAATCGCGCGCAACGCCCCGATCAAGGTCAGCAGCGTGGTCTTGCCGCTGCCCGAGGGGCCGGTCAGCAACACGATCTCCCCCGGCTGCACCGACAAGGTCAGGTTTCGCAGCACCGGGCGGCGCAGCGTGCCCTCCCCATAGGCGTGGCACAGATCACGGACTTCCAGGGGCGCGGCCATCGGCTCAGAACATATCCGCGGGGTCGGCGTCGCGCAGCTTGCGCATCGCCAACAGGCCAGCGGCCGAACACATGCCAAAGATCAGCGCGAAGACCAACACGCCCCGGGTCATGTCCATCCGCAGCGGCAACAGCGTGGCCTTGGCCACCAGGTCATACAGCCCCGCCGCCGCGAGCATCCCCGGCACGAAGCCCAACAGCGCCAGGATCGCCGCCGCGGCCAAAACCACGCGGCTGAGGTACCCGCCGGAATACCCCATGGCCTTCAACGTTGCGTATTCAGACAGATGCGTCGCAATATCGGCGAACAGTATCTGGTAGACGATGACCATCCCGACGATCAGCCCCATCAGGCTACCGAACGCGAAGATGAAGCCGATCGGCGTTGTATTTTCCCAATAATTCCGTTCCCACTGCACCAGTTCGGGGTGGGTCAGCACCATGACATCGGGCGGCAGCAACTTGGTCAATCGTGCCTGGGTCGCCGCGATATCGGCCCCCGGCGTCAACCGCAGCGCCACCAGATCGGTGTTGCTCGCCTTGCGTTCCTTTACCAGGCGCCGGAAATTCGTCTCATTCAGCACGGCATTGCCGTCCGCGCCAAAACTGGCGCCCAGCGCGACGATGCCGACGATCTCGACCTCCCGGTTGGCGATCTGGACAACGAACGGCCCACGTTCCGCGAACAACTCGGGCACCGGGCCAAACTCCGGCCGAGACCGAGAATCGAACGCGATCGTGTCCGGCCGCTTCAGCAATGGGATCAGCGGCGCGAGACCGGGGAAATCGACCGCCCCGGCCTCGGTATCAAAGCCGATCAACTGGATCGCGCGCCGCACGCCGCTCACCGGATTCCGCCACGTTCCTTGCGCCAGGTAGATCGGCACGGCCTGCGCGACCTCCGGCACCGCCAGGGTCTGGTGGGCCCGGACACGCGGCAAGGGCTCCGGCCGGAACAAGGCCGTGGTCAGCGGATGCAGCAGGAACAACTCCCCCTGCATCGCCTGCGGCAGGGCCGTCGCGCTGTCGAACAGGGCACTGCGGAAGCCCAACTGCATGAACACCAGGACGCAGGCGAACATCACGCCGGCGATGGCCGATGCCAGCCGAGCACGCTCCGACCGCAATTGCCGCCACGCCAGGCGGGCCGGCAGAACCAGGGACGGAGGCAGGATCATGGCCGGATCGCCACTTGCACCTGCATGTTGGTGCGCCGACGCAGCAAGTCCCGGCCGGCATCACCCAGGGCCAGCCGGACCTCCACCGTCCGCGCGTCCACCGAGGCCACCGGATCGGCGCCGGCCTGCGTCGTCCGCCGCACCACCCAGCCGATTTCGCGCACCGTCGCGGTGAACCGACCCGGTTCCCCCGGCACGATGACCTCGGCTTCGGCGCCGACGCGCAGCCGCGGGAGGTCGGTTTCATAGACGTCGGCCACGATGTCCATGCGGCTGAGGTCCGCCATCTCCAGCAGCCCGTCATCGCCGATGGGATCGCCGGTATAGGCGTGGATTTTCAGAATTGTCCCGGCGATCGGCGCGCGCACACGGGACAGTTCGGCATCGGCCTTGGCACGCCGCAGGGTTGCCTCCGCGCTGAGCACCTGCGCTTCCGCGACGGCCAAGTCCTCGGGCCGCGGATGCGCCAGGGTTTCGAGCTGCGCCCTCGCCTCGGCCCGTTCCGCCGCGGCCCGCGCCGCCGCCGACCGGTTCCTTTCAGCCACCGCCGATGCCCCTGCCCCGCTCGGCACCAGCTTCTCGGCCCGCTCGGCGTCGCGGCGGGCCATGTCCTCGACTGCCCCGAGCGCGTTGATCCGGGCTTCCTGCGCCTCGATCTCGCTGGGGCGACCGCCGGCCTTGGTCTTGGTCAGGCGGGCGCGGACTTCGGCCAGCGCCGCCTCGGCCTGGACCACGGCGGCGTCCTTTTGATCCGCGTCGGACAGTTCGGCGAGCATCTGGCCAGCGGTGACCGTCTCCCCCTCGGTAACCAACAACCGAGCCACGCGGTTGACCGAGAACCCGCCGGGCTGACTGAGCTTGCGGACGCGGGACGCGGGTTCAACCCGGCCGAGCGCGCCGACACCGACAGGCGCGGCCGTGGTTTTGATCACAGGGGCGACGGCGGCCGTCTGCTGTTGCCAGAAAAACCCGCCCACTCCGGCCAGCACGACGGCGCCGGCCAACAGGATAACCCGGCGGCGGTTCATGCCGCGCCTCCATTGATCAGGCGGAACAAAGCGGTATGGACCTCGGCGCGTTCCGGTTCGGTCAGTGTGTAGAGGCCGAAGATGCGCGCCATGAACAGGCCGTCGCCGGCCGCCATGATGGCCATGCCGTGGCCGGGGGGCAGCCCGTCGGCGGCGACGGCTTCCCGCATGCGGGCGAATTGTTCCCGCACTGGCTGGAGCAGCGCTGGGTCATGGTGGAACGCCGCGAGGAATACGGCGGCGGCGCGGTCGCAGCGTTCGTTGGACTCATTGGCCGGAAGGCCGAGCGCCCAGGTAAGCATGGCGCGGGCGACGCGACCGGGTCCTTCGGGCTGTTCGGCGACGCCGGCAGCGAAGTCTTCCTCGATGAAGGACGCAAGACGCTTCAGCAGCGCGTCCAGCAAGGCTTCCTTGCTGTTGAAATGATAGAGCAACCCGCCCTTGGACACGCCGGCCTGCTTGGCGGCGACGTCGAGTGTCAGGGCGGTGACGCCGCGCGCGCGGACGATGTCCTCGGCGGCGTCGAGGATTCGGGTTCGGGCATCGGTCGGGGGGGTAACCATGCGTTACTATACCGGCTGGACGGTACATTGTGCAACGCAGAACTTAGCCGCCGAGTTGTTCCGGCGGCGGAGGCGCCTAGGCCCGCATTTCCTTCCCGGTCCCCCGCATCAGGATCGCCGCATGCGCCCCTGTGATGTCCGCGTGATGGGCAAGCGCGCTCTCGGACATATCGGCGTCCGGCCGTTCCTCGGCCGCGAAATGCCCGAACCGGTCCACGCCCCGCACCAGGGTCGCCGCGTCATGCGCGCCGGCGATCTGGCGGACATGCGTCGGGATGTAGCGGATCGCGAACCCAACCCGCCGGGTGTCTGACGGGTTGGGTTCCGATCCATGAATCAGCCGCACGTGGTGCAGCGACATCTCCCCCGCCCGCAGCGGCATCATCACCGCCTGGCGGTCATCGACATCGACCATCACCTCCTGCCCGCGGCTCAGAAGGTTCTCGGCGCTGAACGTGTCACGATGCGGCACCTGGTCGATCATGTGGGAGCCTGGGATCACCCGCATCGCCCCGTTCTCGGCGTTGCTGTCGGAGAACGCGACCCAGGCCGTGATCACGTCGGCGGGATCAAGTCCCCAATAGGTCGAATCCTGATGCCAGGAGACGAAGCTGCGCGTCCGAGGCTCCTTGATGAAGAACGACGTCCCCCAGCACAGGATATCCGGGCCAATCACGTCCTCCACCGCGTCCAGGATGCGCGGGTGGTGGATCAGGTCGCTCAGCCAGGTGAACAGCAGATGCGGCTTGTGGCGCAGCTTGCCGGCGAGCCTGCCAGCATTTGCCTCGAACGCTTCCAGCCGATCCCGCAGGGCATGGGCTTCGGCAGGGTCCATCACCGGGACGGGGGAGAAGTAGCCCAGGTCCTGATATTGGCGGACGGCCGCCTCGGTCACTGCTTTCATGGTCCCATCTCCCTGTTCCGGCGGCCGAACCGTGCGTGCCCGACGTCACAGCGTCAAGTATGATGCAGCGACCATGTCCCCCCATCCACCCTCCGTGATCGTGATCTTCGGCGCCGCCGTCCGCCCGGATGGGCAGCCGAGCGTGACGTTGCGGGTGAGGGTTGATGCGGCGGCGCGGTTTGGGATGGGGGATGGGTTATTCATCCCGACCGGTGCCAAGGGCCGCTTCGGCGGCTCCGAGGCCTCCGTGATGCGCGCGCGCCTGATCGATCTGAGAATCACCCCGGACCGGATCATCCTTGAGGAAACCGGCACAGACACGCTGTCATCGGTGCGAGCGGTTCGGCGCCTGCTGGATACGCATCGGCTGACCGGACCGGTGTATGTAGCGACCAGCGCCTATCACCAGCCGCGATGCTTGGTCCTGTGCTGGATTGCCGGGATGCGGGCACGACGATGCCCGCCGCCGCCAATCCCGGCCTCTCGGCGGTTCACGCAACGGTGGTTCTGGCGCCTCCGAGAGGTGCCAGCCCTGCCCTATGACGTGATCCTGGCGATCGCACTCAGGATCGCGGGCCGCTTTTGACGGCGGCCATGCAACCTGGTCCCGGACGCACGCTCTCTATAAAGAGAAGAACGTGCGTGACGGGAAACTAGCGATCACCCTCATCGGTGTCGGTATCGATTTCCGGGACGATCGTGTCGGCGTCGTCCTCGAGGTCGGTGGTGTCTTCCATGACATCCTCCTCCTCGACGTCCTCGACGCCTTCCACCTCCACATCCACGTCCTCGATCCCCGGCGCGACGGCCGGCTTCTTCGGACGCTTGTCATCGACCACGTTGCCCGCCGAACGGCGGGGGCGCGGCTGGTCGATCGGCTGCTCGGTGCCACACTTTGGGCAGATCGCCGGGGATTTCGCCATATCATAGAAACGGGCGCTGCAGGCGACGCAAGCGCGTTTCGTGCCGAGGTCTGGCTTCGCCATCGAGTGGCCCTTCGTCTCCGGACAGGGTCTGCGTTCAAGAGCGCGCGCCCATGCCACCCCGTGGCCGCGCTGTCAAATAAAGAACGCTCATGCTAAGCGCCCCCACGCCCCGAAAGGGTGCCAGGACAACGCCGGAATTCAATCCCATGGACCATGCCGCATCCCACCCCTGGGTCTCGCGCCCCGCCGAACGGCCGCTGACGGGCCGTATCGCCGTGCCGGGCGACAAGTCGATCAGCCACCGCGCGCTGATGTTCGGCGCCCTGGCGATCGGGGAGACTCGCATCATCGGCCTGCTGACCGGGGAAGACGTGCTGCGCACCGCCGGCGCCATGCGCGCCCTGGGCGCCGAGGTCACGCACGATTCGGACGGCACCTGGCGCGTCGCCGGCCGAGGCATCGGCGGCCTGACCGAGCCCGCCGACGTCCTGGACATGGGCAATTCCGGCACAGCCGCTCGGCTTTTGTGCGGGATCTTGTCGACCCATCCTCTGTTCGCCGTCATGACCGGCGACGGCAGCCTGCGCGGCCGGCCGATGCGGCGCGTGACCGAGCCCCTGTCGATGACCGGTGCCCGCTTCGCCTCCCGCGAGGGCGGCCGCCTGCCGCTGGCGGTCGAGGGCGCGCGTGACCCCCTGCCCTTGGAATATCGTGTCCCCGTGCCATCCGCGCAGGTGAAGTCGGCCGTCCTGCTCGCCGGCCTGAACGCCCCCGGCGAAACCCGGGTGGAGGAACCCGAGGCCACCCGCGACCACAGCGAGAACATGCTCCGCCACTTCGGCGCGACCGTGCATGTCGAAATCCAGGGCCATGGGCGACTGATCACCCTGCAAGGCCAGCCTGAGCTGCGCGCGGCCGATGTGATCGTGCCGGGCGATCCGTCCTCGGCCGCCTTCCCCCTGGTCGCCGCCCTGATGGTGCCGGGTTCGGCGCTGACCATCCCCGCCGTGGGACTGAACCCGCTGCGCTGCGGCCTGTTCGCCACGCTGAACGAAATGGGCGCCGACGTGACCATCCAGAACAGCCGCGTCGAGGGCGGGGAACCCGTGGGCGACCTGCTGGTCCGCTTCGGCGCGCTGCGCGGGATCGAGGTCCCGCCCGAGCGCGCGCCAAGCATGATCGACGAATACCCCATCCTGGCCGTGGCCGCCGCCGCCGCCCGAGGCACAACGCGCATGCGCGGCCTGAAGGAACTGCGGGTCAAGGAAAGCGACCGCCTGTCGGCCACAGCCGCCCTGCTGTCGGCCAACGGCGTGAAGGTGACGATCGAGGGCGATGATCTGATCGTGGAGGGCAATGGCGGCCCGCCCCCGGGCGGCGGCAAGGTGGTCACTCATATGGATCACCGCATCGCCATGGCGGCGCTGGTGCTGGGGATGGCCTCGGCCAACCCCGTGACCGTGGATGACGCGACCTTCATCGACACCAGCTTCCCCGGCTTCGCCAACCTCATGAACGCCGCCGGCGCTCGGCTGGCGCCGGTCTAGGCCGATGGCGGCTCCGCTGGTTATCGCCATCGACGGCCCAGCCGCCGCTGGGAAAGGCACCCTCGCCCGCCAGTTGGCGCGGGCGTTGGGCCTGCCCTACCTCGACACCGGCCTGCTGTATCGCGCGGTCGGGCGACGCGTCTTAGATAGCGGCGGCGTGCCATCCGACCCCGACACGGCCACAGCCGCCGCGCGCGCGCTGATGCCGGCCGATCTTGAGCGCAAGGACCTCCGGGGGCCTCAGGCCGACGCCGCGGCCTCCGCCGTCGCGACAATTCCCACGGTGAGGGCCGCCCTGCTCGACTTCCAGCGCGCCTTTGGGCAGCGGTCCGGGGCGGTGCTGGATGGGCGCGACATCGGCACGGTCATCTTCCCCGACGCACCGGTAAAACTCTTCATCACCGCCAGCCCCGCCGAACGCGCACGCCGCCGCTGGCTGGAACTGCGCGGGCGCGGGGCTGAAGCCGATCTGGCTGATGTCGCGCGGGACATGCAGGAACGCGACGCGCGCGATCAGGCCCGCGCCGCCGCCCCCCTGCGCCCGGCGGACGACGCCATCGTGCTGGACACGACCGCCAGCGACGCCGACGCCATCTTCGCCCAGGCCATGGGGATAGTGCGGGCTTATCTTGCAAAATCGGACCAGACCAACTAACCTGACCAACGTTGGCGGTGAAAATAAATCCGCCGCCGTTAACCATTGGTTTACCTGGTGCCGCTATGCCCGAGCTCGTGAACATCTACGACGCCAAGACCCAGCTCTCCCGTCTGATCGACCGTGCGACGGCCGGAGAGGAAATCCTGATCGGCCGCTCCGGCAAGCCCTTGGTGCGCCTGGTGCCAGTCGAAGACGCGTCGCCGCGCACCCCGGGCCTGCTCAAGGGCCTGGTGATTCCCGACGCGCTGTTCGATCCCCTGCCCGACGATGAATTGGACGCGTGGGAGTGAAGCTGCTCCTGGACACCCACGCCCTGGTCTGGTGGTGGATCGACGACCGGCGCCTACCGCCCAACGCCCGCGCCGCCATCGCCCACCCCGACAGCACCGTCTATGTCAGCGCGGCCAGCATGTGGGAAATCGCGACCAAGTACCGCCTGGGCAAATGGCCGGAGGTCGGGTCGCTGCTCGACCAGTTCGACGCAACAATGCGCCGCTCCCGCTTCATTCCCCTGCCCGTCTCGATGGAGCATGCTCGGCTGGCCGGCGGGCTGGATCACCCGCATCGCGACCCGTTTGACCGGATGCTCGCGGCCCAGGCGAAGCGGGACGCCGCGGCGCTGGTCTCGGGCGATGCGATCTTCGGCGAGCTGGGTGTTGATATAATCTGGAACAATCCGGCGCCCGCGATCCGTACTTGACACCAACAACGCCCGGGGTATGTCTCCCCCGTCGGAACGCCTCGCGCGGGCCGGCATACCCGCAACCAGGCCCGCGCACCCGCGCGGGCAAGTCGTGCTTCCAAAAGCAGCGCGCACGCCACGGCAACCCCCGGGGTCAACCCGGACATCCGTAACGGAACACCCAAGCCACATGGCATTATCCGCCACCGCGCGCGCCAGCACGCCCATGCAAGACCATTTCCAAGGCGAAGACTTCGCCTCCCTCCTCGATGAGACCCTGGGCCGTGACACCGGCTTCGACGGCTCCGTCGTCACCGGCCGCATCGTCCGCCTGACCGACGAATTCGCTGTCGTCGATGTCGGCCTGAAGTCCGAGGGACGTGTTGCCCTCAAGGAATTCGGCCCCCCGGGCGCCAAGCCCGACATCAAGCCCGGCGACTATGTCGAGCTGTATGTCGAGCGCTATGAGGACAAGGACGGCTCGATCATCCTGTCCCGGGAAAAGGCCCGCCGCGAGGAAGCCTGGACCAGCCTGGAAAAGGCGTTCGAGGGCCAGCAGCGCGTCAACGGCACGATCTACGGCCGGGTCAAGGGCGGCTTCACCGTCGACCTCGGCGGCGCGGTCGCATTCCTGCCGGGCAGCCAGGTGGATATCCGCCCTGTCCGCGACGTGACCCCGCTGATGGGTTCGCCCCAGCCGTTCCAGATCCTGAAGATGGACCGGACGCGCGGCAACATCGTCGTCTCCCGTCGTGCCGTCCTGGAAGAAACGCGCGCCGAACAGCGCAGCGAACTGATCCAGGGCCTGAAGGAAGGCATGATCCTCGACGGCGTGGTGAAGAACATCACCGACTACGGCGCATTCGTCGATCTGGGCGGTGTGGACGGGCTGCTGCACGTCACCGACGTTGCCTGGCGCCGCATCAACCACCCGTCGGAAGCGTTGCAGATCGGCCAGGCCGTCAAGGTCCAGGTCATCCGCTTCAACCCCGACACCCAGCGCATCTCCCTCGGCATGAAGCAGCTTGAGGCTGATCCGTGGGAAGGCGTGGCGGCGAAGTACCCGCCGGGCGCCAAGTACACGGGCCGCGTTACCAACATCACCGACTACGGCGCCTTCGTGGAGCTGGAGCCGGGGGTCGAGGGCCTGGTTCACGTGTCCGAGATGTCCTGGACCAAGAAGAACGTCCATCCCGGCAAGATCGTCGCGACCAGCCAGGAAGTGGACGTCATGGTGCTGGACGTCGACAGCTCCAAGCGCCGGATTTCGCTGGGCCTCAAGCAGGTGCAGCGCAACCCGTGGGAGCAGTTCGTCGACGAGCATCCGATCGGCCAGGAAGTCGAAGGCGAAATCCGCAACATCACGGAATTCGGCCTGTTCATCGGCCTGTCCGCCGACATCGACGGCATGGTCCACATGTCCGACCTGTCCTGGGACGAAGCCGGCGAACTGGCGATCACCCATTACGAAAAGGGCCAGATCGTCAAGGCGAAGGTTCTCGACGTCGACGTGGAGAAGGAACGGATCAGCCTGGGCATCAAGCAGCTCAAGGACGACCCGGCGGCCACCGTGCTCGATACCGTTCGCAAGAACGACATCGTCACCTGCGTCGTCAGCGCGATCCAGACCAACGGGATCGAGGTCCGCGTCAACGACGTTCTGACCGGCTTCATTCGTCGGGCGGAACTGGCCCGCGACAAGGGGGATCAGCGCCCCGATCGCTTCGCCATCGGCGAGAAGATCGATGCCAAGATCACCGCGGTCGACCGCGCGGCCCGCAAGCTGAGCCTGACCATCAAGGGCAAGGAAGTCGAGGAAGAGAAGCAGGCGATGGCCGAGTTCGGTTCGTCCGACTCCGGCGCGTCCCTGGGCGATATCCTGGGAGCCGCGATCCGTCGCCGCAACCAGTTGAGCCAGGACAGCTGATCGGCTGTTGTGACACTCGAAACCGATCTTCTACTGGACAGGCGGCGCCTCAAGCGCCGCCTTGTCTTTTGGCGCAGCCTGACGGTCGCGGCCCTTGTGGTCGCGGCCGTCATTGGTCTTCGCCAGGCCGGACTTTCCGTCGAAACCGAACACCTCGCGCGCCTGAACGTCACCGGGGCGATCACCGAGGACCGTAAGCTCAACCAGGCTCTCATCAGGCTCGCCGCGAATGCCGACACCAAGGCGCTGATCGTGTCGATCAACAGCCCGGGCGGCACCATGTCGGGCGGGGAAGCCCTGTATCGGGCGATCGCCACGGTCGCGGAGAAAAAGCCGGTTGTCGCCGTGATGGGCGGGCTGGCGGCCTCGGCCGGCTACATGGTTGCGATGCCCGCACACCGGGTTTTCGCGCGTGAATCGACCATCACCGGCTCCATCGGCGTCCTCCTCGAACTCCGCGACCTCTCGGCCTTGCTGGATAAGGTGGGCATCGGCACGGAGGCCATCACCTCCGGCGCGCTGAAGGATCAGCCGAACCTCACCCGTCCCCTGACCCCCCGTGGGCGGGAGGCATTGCAGGACATCGTCACCGACATGTTCGACCAGTTCGTCGGCATGGTCGCCAAGGGGCGGCAAATGGACCCGGTGCGGGTGCGGCTTCTGGCCGATGGACGCGCGTTCACGGGGCGCCAGGCCCTCGCGCTGGGCCTGATCGATCAGATCGGCGGAGAGACAGAGGCCCGTGCCTGGCTCGTCTCGGCCAAGGGCGTGGAAGCCGGCCTGCCGGTCCGCGACGTGACCACCGGCAGCCTGGCCAGCCGCACCCTGGGCGCCACCCTGAGCGAATTCGTCGAATCGATTTGGAAAATACTGATATCACAAAGCGTTAGTCTTGACGGCGGCATGGCCGTCTGGCAACGTTCCGCGGATTGAAACGCGAGGCCACGTCGTGACCAAATCGGAACTGATCGCCGAGATCGCCCTGTCCAACCCACATCTGCGCAGCGCGGACGTGGAAACCATCGTATCGACGATCTTTGAGCAGATCACCCTGGCCTTGGCACAAGGCTCCCGCGTGGAATTGCGCGGCTTCGGCGCCTTCACCATCAAGCAGCGCGATGCCCGCACGGGCCGCAATCCGCGCACCGGTGAATCCGTGCAGGTTGAAGAAAAGGTCGTCCCCTTCTTCAAGGCCGGCAAGGAACTGCGCGAACGCGTCAACCGCGGCAAGCCTGCCAGGAAAAGCGCCCGCAAGACCGCCTAGGGATCCCACGCGGTGCTGCTGCGCCTGATCATCGCCCTCCCATTCCTCGCCGTCCTGGTGTCCTTCGCGCTGTCCAATCGCGCGCCCGTCCAGCTGGGGTTCTGGCCGACCGACGTCACGCTTGAAATCCCGATTTCCCTGGCCGTCATCGGCGCCGCGGCCCTGACCTTCCTGATCGGCGCGCTCCTCGTATGGATATCCAGCTTCCAGGCTCGCCAGCACGCTCGGCGGGCCGAACACGCGGTCCGGCTGCTGGAAGAACAGGTCCGCGACCTGAAGGCTCGTCTGCCCGCCAGCACCATGCTACCTCCCGGTGCATGAGCGCCCCTGATCCCAGCCCCATCATCGTTGCCCTCGATACGACCGACATCGATCGCGCCAGCACCTGGGCCGCCGCGACCGCCCCGCATGTCGGATTGTTCAAGGTAGGGCTTGAGTATTTCCTTGCCAATGGCGCCGCCGGCTATCGCGCGATCCAAGGGCGGCCGATCTTCCTGGACGTCAAGCTGCACGACATCCCGAACACCGTGGCCGGGGGAATCCGCGCGATCCTGCCCTTGGCGCCACGGATGGTGACGATCCACGCCTCGGGCGGCGACGCCATGATCCGCGCGGCGCGCGAGGCGGCCGAAACCGCCGGCGCCAACCGACCGATGATCCTGGCGGTCACGGTGCTCACCAGCCTGGATGACGCATCCCTGGCCGCGATGGGCATGAATGACGGGGCGGCGGCGCAGGTTTCCCGCCTCGGGCGCCTGGCGGTCGACGCCGGGGCCGATGGCTTGGTGTGCAGCCCGCTGGAGGTGGCGACCTTGCGCCGGGAACTCGGGCCCTCAGTGACACTGGTCGTGCCCGGCATCCGCCCAGCCGGCGCCAACGCCGGAGACCAGGCCCGCACCATGACCCCCAAGGAAGCGATGCAGGCCGGCGCGTCCTGGCTGGTGATCGGCCGCCCGATCACGGGTGGCGCCGATCCGGCCGCGGCCGCGGCCGCCATCGCGGCGTCGCTTAAATGAAGGTCAAGATCTGCGGCATCAACGACGCCGCCGGCTTCGACACGGTTATCGATGCCGGGGCCGACTGGGTGGGGTTCGTGTTCTTTCCCCCCTCCCCCCGCTACATCACGCCCGAGGCCGCCGCCGCTTTGTCCGCCCGTACCCCTGGCGGCCCGCCGCGCGTCGGGCTGTTCGTCAACCCGACCGCCGACCAGATCGCCGCGACGCTGGACGTCATTCGGCTGGATGTCCTGCAACTCTATGGCGCGGATACCGGCGCGATGCGCGCCCGCTTCGGCCTACCGATCTGGCGCGCCGTCGGGGTGGACAGCCCCGCCGACCTGCCCACCGACTCCAATGGCGCCGACCGCCTGCTGATCGAGGCGAAGCCGCCCCCGGATGCCACCCGCCCTGGCGGCAACGCGGTCAGCTTCGACTGGACGCTGCTGCGCGGCTGGAAGTCTCCCGTCCCGTGGGTGCTGGCGGGCGGGCTGACCCCGGCCAATGTCGCCGCCGCGATCCGGGAGACCGGGGCACGCGCGGTGGACGTGTCCTCGGGCGTCGAGAAGGCCAAGGGCGTGAAGGACCCCGCGCTGATCCGCGCCTTCATCGCCAACGCGCGGGCCGCCTGACGCCTCAGGCCGCCTTGGGCGGACGCGCCAGCACGATGCCGACCCATAGGGCCGGGATGGCGCAGACGATGAAGCCCACACCGTAGTCATCGGTCAGGCCCAGCAGGCCGGAATAGACGATCGGGCCCAGCAGCGCGCCCATCTGCCCAAACGACAGCACGCCGCCGGTGACGGGGCCGGCCGATCCCTCCGGGGCCAGCCTCGCGGTTTCCGACAGCAGGATGCCGTGCCAGGACATGGCGGTGGCGCTCAGGACCGTGGCGACGGCGCCGATCAGGACCAGCGGCCAGCCCTCGGTAAAGAACCCCGTTGCTGCGACGCTGGCGGCCATCCCCAGCGCCAGGCCCGCCATCACCACCCGGGGCGAGAGGTAGAAACTCCCCAGCCATCCCCACAGCACGCGCCCCGGCACCGCGATGGCCACGACGGTCGAGAAGATGAAGCCGGCCGTGACCAGCGAGTAACCCAGGTGGGTCAAATAGGTGACGAAATAGGCCGTGAAGACCTGCTGGATGCCGTTGAAGGCGAAGCAGGCGAAGGACAGGCTCCTCAGATCCTTCGCCTTCATCACCACCGTGATCGTCCGTTGAAAGTCCGAGAAATGGAACGCTCGGCTGGGGTCCCGGTCGGTGTCGAATTGCGCCCGCCAGGGTTGCAGTGCGAGCGAGAACAGCAGGCAGGCGCCGGCGATGATCAGCATCGCACCCTGCCACGTCCAGGCCTCGGCCATCCAGGCGCCGAGGAAGCCGCCGAACAGCAGCCCCGCGGGCACGGCGGTCTGCTTGATCGAGAACACCAGGGGCGCCAGTCGCCGGGGCGTGACCCGGCCCAGCAGATGGGAACTGGTGGGGGTGGACACCGCCGCCCCGCTGCCGCCGATGATGGCGGACAGGACGAAGCCCCAGACTCCGAAGAAAGCGGTCGCGGCGATGCCGAAGGCCAGCATCACGAGGGCCACCTGACTCATGCGCCAAGCGCCGTAGCGGACGATGAAGCTGCCGCAGCCCATTTGGCCGATCAGGGAGCAGAAGGCGTTGATCCCGTAATAGACGCCGAGCATGGCGGGATCGATACGGAGGTCGGCGATGATCAGGGGGGCGATCACGGCGGGCATGACGCGCCCGATTGAGACAAAAGTCTGCTGCAGGAACATTGCCACGGTGGCGCCGAGCATGGGTCGGTAAGACGGGGGGATCAACGGCTTGTCTATCCTTCTGTCCGGACAGTTGCACTCCGTTGAGGGGGGTTCGTCAATGGTTGGAGGTTGCGCGGTCATTTTCCGGCCGACCAAGCCAAGAACAAATGCCGGGCGATAACGAAACGGCAGGAGGCGGACATGCCCGCCCCCTCCCGGACGGCATTACTTGCAGGCGGTGACCATGATCTCCACCAGCACGGACGGCGCGGCCATCTCGGCCTGGACGCAGGCGCGCACCGGGGCGCCATCCTTCGGCAGCCACGGGGTCCAGACTTCGTTCATCGCGCCGCGCTCCTTGATGTCCTTCACCCAGATCACGGCCTGGAGCATGCGGGTCTTGTCGGTGCCGTGATGCTCCAGCATCGCGTCGATCTGCGCCAGGACATCGGCGGTCTGGCCCTTGATATCCTTGGTGGTGTCGCGGGCGGTGATGCCCGGCAGGTAGACGAAGCCGTGATATTCGACGGCCTTCGACAGAATCGGGCCGGGTTCGGTACGGATGATCTTGCTCATGCGGCTGGACTCCCTGAAAGGAATTGATCCCCCGGTTCTACGGCATGCCAAGGGGCGTGGCCAGCCAGGACAGCGCACGAAACGCTTGGAGGTCAGGCGGCGTCGGGAGCCACCAGTCGTCCGTCCACCAGCCTGATGCGATGGTCGGCGGTCGCCGCCAGTCCTTCGTCATGCGTCACGGCGATGACGGTGCGGCCTTCCTTCGCCAGCGCGCGCATGATCGCGAAGACCGCCGCGCCGTTGCGGGTATCGAGCGCGCCCGTCGGCTCATCCGCCAGGATGAACTGCGGATCATTGGCCAGGGCACGGGCGATGGCGGTCCGCTGCCGCTCTCCGCCTGAAAGGGCGGCCGGCAGGTTGTTGGCCTTGGCGGCCATGCCCAGCGACGTCAGCAGCGCCATGGCGCGTTCCCACATCGCCCCCGCGCTCAGGCGGCGCAACTGGCGCATCGGCAGCATGACGTTGTCCAGCACCGTGAACTCCGGCAGCAGGAAATGGAACTGGAACACGAAGCCGAAGCGTTCCAGCCGCAGCCGAGCGCGGGCTTCGGCATCCAGCGCGGCGGTGGGGCTGTCGTCGACAAACACCTCCCCCTTCGTGGGCAGGTCGAGCAGGCCCAGCAGATACAGCAATGACGACTTGCCCGATCCGGACGGCCCGGTGACGACCGAGAAACTGCCGGCCCGGAACGACACGTCGATGTCGGACACCAGCGCGAAGGGCACCGGCCCGGGAAGGACGCGGGTCAGCCCGACGCCCCGCAGGATCACCGTTCCGGGCGGTGGCAGCGTGGCGCTCATGCCGCCCCCCGGATCACGGTCAGCGGATCGGTCCGCGCGGCCTTGCGCGCTGGCAGCCAGGCGGCGCCCAGGGACGCGAGCAGCGCGATGAAGCTCGCAACGCCGTAGATGCCGAAGGATCGGGCCACCATCAGCGTCGCCCCAGGCTCCCCGCCCGGCGCGGGCACCATTTCCAGCAGCGCCGATATCCCAAGGCCCAGCGCCCAGCCGGCGACCATGCCGATGGCGCCCACAACCGCGCCCTCGATCACGAAGATGGACACTATGTCGTTCGCCGCCATGCCGATGGAGCGCAGGATGGCGATGTCGCGCGACTTCTCCATCACGACGGTGGAGATGATGTTGAAGATGCCGAAGCCCGCGACCAGCAGGATGGAGCCGGTGCAGGCGAAGATGATCGCGTTCTGCAGCACGAACACGGACAGAATGCGCGCGTAGGTTTCCTCCCACGGCGCCGCCTTGAAGCCCCAGCGGCCCTCGATCATGGTGGCGATCGGAATGGACTGGTTGATGTCGTCGAGCTTGATGCGGATTTCGTTGATCACCCGCGGCCGGCCCTGCATCGATTGCTGTTTCGACAGGGAGACATAGACGACGCCATTGTCCTGCGCCTCCAACCCGGTGCGGAACAGGCCGACGATGCGCAGGGATGTCTCGCCGCCCGCCAGGGTCGCGGCGGCGATCGTGTCGCCCAACGTCGCGCCCATCTTCTTCGCAAGGCTGGCGCCGATCACGACGCCATCGGGGCGCATGCCCAGGGCGTCGAGCTTGCCCTCGGTCATGTCACGCGCCAGGGAGGTAACCCGCGCCTCTTTCCCCGCATCGATCCCCAGCGCCGCAACCGCGTAATCCCGTCCCGCTCGGCGGAGGATCACCTGCCCGCGCAAGGTCGGCGCGGCGGCAACGCCCGGCATAGCGGCCAAGGACTCCATGATACCGACCGCGCCGGTGATGCCCCGCACCGGATCGCGCGGCAGGATGCGGGAAATCGCGACGGCGTCGTTCGGCCGCTGCACCTGAAGCGGCTGGCGCGGCGGCTGGCGGATTTCGTCGGTCATGACGATATGCGGGTTGGATTCGATGATCTGCGTGCGGAAATAATTCTGGAAGCCTTGCATCATGCCGCTGATCGAGACGAACACGCCCACGCCCAGCGTGACGCCCAGGATCGAGACCATGGTCTGCCGCTTGCGGCTTTGCAGATGCGCCAGCGCGATCGACAGCGCCAGCGGCATCATGGCCGGACGCCGGAGGTCACCACCGTGCCACCCGAGGGCTTTTCCGTCGCATGGATGCGCTGCCCGTCCTTAAGCCCGTCCGGCGGCGCCGCGAGGACGGTGCTGGTCTCGCTCACGCCCCTGCGCACCTCGATCACATCCGCCCCGACCGCGCCGGTTTCGACCACCGTCCGGACGGCCCGGCCATCCTCGGCGCGAAACAGGAACGCCGGTCCCGGACGGCCGCCGAGGGGCGGGTCGTGGCGGACGGCAAGCGCGGGCACCAGCACCGCATTCTTGCGCTCGCTGGTGACGATATTCACATCGACCGTCATGCCGATCCGCAACGGCGTGCCGGCGGGCAGGTTCGCCTCCACCCGGAACGTGCGGGTCGTTGTTTCACCGGCGCGCCGGATATTCGTGACATCCGCGCTGAAGGCCTGCTCCGGGAAGGCTTCCGAGCGCAACGCCGCGTGGGCGCCAAGGCGCACCTGGGGGATGTCCCGTTCATCAACATCAGCCGCGACCCGCAGGCGGGCATCGGAAACGACCTCGAACAATGTATCGCGAGCGGCAACCGTCTCACCGACTTCCACGGGGCGCTTGGTGACGACGCCATCGAGGGGCGACAAAATCCGATGCTCTTCCAACTGGCGCGCGGCGAGGCGCACGCCGGCGGCGGCCTGGTCCCGTTCCTCCTGCACCCGCTCGACTTCCTGGCGCGTACGGATGCCGCGGGTCTGCAGGTCACGCCCGCGGGCGAGTTCCAGTTCGGCCTGCGTCAGGCGGGCGGTTGCGTCTTCCAGGCGGCTGCGGGGCTGGCGGTCGTCCAACTGCGCCAACACCTGGTCCTTACGGACGATGTCCCCCTCATTCACCGCCAGGGCGATGATGCGGCCGGGGACGGTGGTGCCGACCCGGGCCGTGTCCACGGCTTCAACAATGCCGGTCGCGTAGACCGCCTCGACCGCAGCGCCACGCCAGGGATGGACGACGGCCACCGCCACGGGGCGCCACCAGGTGAACCAGGCGCCTCCGCCTGCCACGAGGACCAGCACGGCCAGAAGCAGAAGCCGCCTTGGCCAGTTGCGTGCCTTGGCGGCGCCGGCCGGCGTGGGGGGCGGGAGCGCGACGGGCACGACCGCGGTGGCGGATGGTTCCTGGGGCCTTACCGCGACAAACGAGGCCGGTTCGCGTTTGTCCTGGGTCGTCATTCTCCGTCTCTCCGTCCGGCTGGTTCGTACGCGGCGGCCGGTCCGCCTGGGGTCGTCTCGATTGGCGCTGCGGCCGAACCGCATGTCCGATCGTCTGGCGTGGTTCATCACGCTTGAACGGACGGCGTACCCTTGCCATCGGTCTGCCGCATACCGAAGATAAGCTGAGTGTCCGTCAGCACGTGGAACAACACGCGCCGCGAGCAAACAGGAGGAAACAAATGCGTCGTAGGAATTTCCTGAAAGTCGGAGCCAGTGCCGCCGTTGCTGGCGCCACGCTTCCCCTCGCGGCCCCGGCGATTGCCCAGACAAAGGCGTGGCCGACGAAGCCGATCAAGGTCATCGTGCCGTTCGCGGCCGGCGGTGGTACCGATGTGGTGGCGCGCCCATGGTGCGACAAGCTCAGTCAGATATTCGGCCAACAATTTGTCATCGAGAACAAGGGCGGCGCCAGCGGGATGATCGGGACCGAGGCCGCCGCGCGGTCACCGGGCGATGGCTATACATTCCTGATGTCGTCCAGCACGACAATCGTGAACCTGCCGCTGCTGCGCACCGTGCCCTATGACCCCAAGTCGCTGGAGCCGATCGCGCGCCTCGGCGACGCTGTCACCGGTTTCGCCATTCATCCCGCCACCGGCATCAAGACGTTCGGGGAGCTGATCGCCTATTGCAAGGCGAACCCGGGCAAGCTGGCGTTCGGATCCTCGGGGCCCGGCACCGGTCCGCATCTGCGGCTGGAGATGCTGAAGTACCGAACCGGCGTCGATATCCTGCATGTCCCGTATCGCGGCGGCGCCGACAGCCTGACAGATCTGCTCGCGAATAACGTGCAGTTGATGAATGAGCCCGTGACGACCGCGCATGTGAAAGCCGGCAAGCTGACCTTGCTCAACATCAACCATTTCGAGCGCAGCGTGGAGTTCCCCGATATCCCGACGCTGACCGAGCTTGGCTATCCGAATTCCGACGCGCCGATCTGGATCAGCCTGTGGTGCCCGGCCGGCACCCCGGCCGAGATCAAGCAGCGCCTGAATGAGGAAATCGTCAAGCAATCGAAACTACCCGAGATGCAGGGCAAGATCCGGATGGCCGGGTCGGCGACGGTGGTGCAATCGATCCCGGAACTGGAAGCCTTCCGGGACGCGGATGGCAAGCTGATGGCGGAATTGATCAAGGTGGCAAAGATCAAGCTCGACTAACGACAATCGGGGCATGACGGGTCGTTGTATGATCATTTGTCAATCAACGCCCGTCACCCCCGGTTCGACCCGGAACTGTCTTCACGCGGAACGCGGGACGTGGTCCACTTCACGCCAAGAGCCTGAGTGGCCACCGGAGGAAAATGATGAACCGACGCCTGACACTGGCCCTCCTCGCGGCGTTCTCGGCGCAGGCCGCGAACGCCCAGACGACGCTGAACATCGGCGTGGCCGAGTCGGTCACCAGCATGGACCCGCATTACCTGAATTCGCCCAGCAACAAGAACGTGCTGTGCAACATCTATGACGCGCTGACGGATGCCGACAGCACCTATAACATGGGGCCGTCCCTGGCTGAGTCCTGGCGCCTGATCGACGAGAAGACCTGGGAATTCAAGCTCCGTCCCGGGATCAAGTTCCATGACGGCCAGCCCCTGACGGCCGAGGATGTCCGCGCATCCTTCACGCGGGTTCCCAAGGTGCCCAACGCGCCGGCGCCGTTCACCACCTATATCCGCATGGTCCAGTCCATGACGGTGGTCGATCCGCTCACGATCCGGTTCCACACCAGCGCCCTTGATCCAATCCTGTCGAATGAAGCGGCCCAGATCCGTATCATCCAGGCCAAATGGGAGCAGGCCACGAACGACGATTTCAACTCGGGGCGCGCGGCGATCGGCACCGGCCCAGTTCGTTTCGTTTCATACAACCCGGGATCGGGCATCGAGCTCGCCAAGAATGAGCATGCCTGGGCCAAGACATCTTCCTGGGACAAGGTGAACTACCGCTTCATCTCCGACGGCGCCGCGCGTGTCGCGGCCTTGCTGGCCGGCGACGTGCAGGTGATCGACCTGGTGCCCAGCGACGCGCTGCCAACGCTGAAGGCCAACGGCAAGGTCAATGTCGTGACGGCCGAGGTCGGGCTGCGCTACATCTTCCTGGCGCTCGATCAATCGCGCGACGGGCCGACGCCCTTTGTCACCGGCCCCAATGGGGAGCCGCTGGAGAAGAACCCGTTCAAGGACCTGCGCGTGCGCAAGGCGCTGTCGCTCGCGATCAACCGTCCCCTGATGATCGAACGCGTGATGGAGGGGCTGGCGACCTCCACCGGGCAGATGATGGCCGCGGGCGGGTTCGGCTCCATTCCCGATCTCAAGCCCCCGCCGTATGATCCGGAGCAAGCCAAGAAGCTGCTGGCGGAGGCCGGCTATCCCAACGGGTTCCGGGTCACCATCCACTCCCCGCGCGGCCGCTTCGTGAACGACACCCGCGTGGTCCAGGCGATCGCGCAGATGTGGCAGCGGATCGGCGTGCAGACCGCGATCGAGCTTCAGCCCTGGAGCACCTACGCCTCTCGCGTTCACCGCGGCCAATACTCCATCATGCTCGGCGCCGTCGCCCCCGTGACCGGCGAGTCATCACAGGTGCTGCGCAGCGCCATGGGCACCTATGACCCGCCGAAGGGTTGGGGTGGTTTCAATTGGGGCAAGTATTCCAATGCCGCCTTCGACGCCGTGGTGGAGCAGGCGCAACTGACCGCCGATGACAAGCAGCGGGAGAAGCTGTTGCAGGACGCGATGCGCATGGGGGCGGCGGATGTCGCCAATATTCCGTTGCATCTGCAACGGACCACCTGGGCGATGCAGTCGAACCTGCGCTACACGGGCCGGTCGGATGACCAGACCCGCGTCGTCGAACTCCAGATCGTGAAATGAGGCTGGCATGGCTGATGGCGGCAGGCTTTGCGCTGGGGTGGGTCTCCCCCGCTTTGGCGCGCTGCCCGGCGCCGCTTTCCGCCGGCACGCCGCCGGTCAAGGGGCAGCACGTGTTCTGCGGAGAGGTGCGGCGCGACGGCAAGGCCACCGGGTTTCACAGCCGCCCCGGCGGCGTGAACCCCGCCAGCGTATCGGGCACGGATGACGTACGCCCCGATCCCCGCCGGCCGGGCATCTATACGCTGTTCCGGTTCCGGATCTCCGAACATGGGCAAACCGCCGTGAAGACGATCTCCACGATGTTCCCTGACCATTGCGATGAGGCCGGAGTGATCGCCGCCATACAGAACGCCTATCGGACCGGCACGCGGGAAGATCGTTCCTTCTCTGGCCTGTCCGGTCCGAGCTGCGAGGACGGGAATGGCAACCCCTTCCGCATCCAGGGCTTCACCGGCACGTATAACGGCAGGATGGTGATCATCACGGCCTACCCGAATTGATGGCCGACCTGTCCTTCGCGCGTGACGCCGACGGCCGCCCGGTCGCGCGCCCCGCCGATCCCAGCGCCGAAAGCGCCGCCCTGGCCGGATTCCTGACGCAGGATGTCCCCTGGCCCGATTATGCCGAGACCCTGACGGTCGCGGGCGCCGTCGTGACGGGCAACGCCTATGCGGTGACGTTTGGGGATGATGCGGTAACGATCACGCATCTGCATCTGCCGGACGCGGCGGAGATCTCGGTCCCCCGCGAGCGGTTCGTGGCGGCCCTGAACGAATGGGCCACCTTCCTGCGAACCGGCTAGCCTTCCAGCGCCGCGACGCCTGGCAGGGTCTTGCCTTCCAGCCACTCCAGGAACGCGCCCCCGGCGGTGGAGACATAGGACATCGCGTCGATCACTCCGGCCTGACGCAGAGCGGACACCGTATCCCCGCCGCCGGCCACGCTGCGCAGCGCACCACGCGCTGTCGCCTCGGCCACGGCCTTCGCCACGGCAACGGTCGCGGTGTCGAAAGGGGGTGTTTCAAACGCGCCCAACGGACCATTCCACACAAGCGTCTTCAGCGTCGGCAGGCGGGCGATCAGGGCGGCCGTCGAGACCGGTCCGACATCAAGAATCATCATATCCGCCGGCACATCCGCGACCGCGACGGTCCGGGTCGGCGGATTGGGCTTGAACTCGGCGGCGACGACGACATCGGTCGGCAGCACGATCTCACATCCGGCGGCCTTGGCCCGGGCCAGGATTTCCAGCGCCGTGTCGTGCATCTCGGCTTCCTGGAGCGACTTGCCGACGCCGATGCCCTGGGCCGCGAGGAAGGTGTTCGCCATCGCCCCGCCAATCACCAGCACCTCGACCTTGCCCACCAGGTTGCCCAGCAGATCGAGCTTGGTTGAGACCTTGGCGCCGCCGACAATGGCACAGACCGGGCGGGCGGGGCTGCCGAGGGCGGCGTGCAGCGCCTCCAGCTCCGCCTGCATCAGGCGGCCGGCATAGGCTGGCAGCAGATGCGCCACGCCGGCGGTGCTGGCATGGGCGCGATGCGCGGCCGAGAAGGCGTCGTTGACGAACAGGTCAGCCAAGGCGGCAAGCTGGGCGGCGAAGGCCGGATCGTTCTTTTCCTCGGCCGCGTGATAGCGCGTGTTTTCCAGCACGATCACGTCGCCATTCTTCATGGCCGCGATCGCCTGTTCGGCCGGCGCGCCCACGCAGTCATCCGCGAATCCGACCGGCGTGCCCAGCACATGGCTCAGCGCCTGCGCGACAGGTGCCAACGACATTTCCGGCACGCGCTTGCCCTTGGGGCGGTCGAAATGGCTGCAGACAATGACCTTGGCGCCCTTGCCGGCGAGTTCCCGGATCGTGGGCGTCAGCCGCTCAATCCGGGTCAGATCGGTGATCTTGCCGTCGCGAACGGGGACATTCAGGTCCGCCCGCAGCAGCACGCGCTTGCCGGAAACGGCGACGTTGTCGAGTGTCTTGAAGGCCATCGATCGGATCCTACAGCCGGCCCATCAGCGCGGCGACGTCGAGCATCCGGTTCGAGAAGCCCCATTCGTTGTCGTACCAGCCCATCACCCGCAGCATGTTGCCGCCATCGACCACGGCGGTCTGCGTCGCGTCGAACACGCAGGACGCGGAACTGTGGTTGAAGTCGATGCTGACCAGGGCCGCGGTGTTGTAGTCCAGCACGCCCTTCATGGCGCCCTGAGAGGCCGCCTTCATCGCCGCGTTCACCTCATCCTTGGTGACCTGACGGGCGAGGTTCACGTCGAGCGAAACGATCGAAACATTCGGCGTCGGGATGCGGATCGCCGTGCCGTCGAGCTTGCCCTTCAGCTCCGGCATCACCAGGCCCACCGAGCGGGCGGCGCCGGTCGAGGTCGGGATGGCGGACACGGCGGCGGCACGGGCGCGACGCGGGTCCTTGTGCATGCGGTCAACCGTGCCCTGGTCGCCGGTATAAGCGTGGATCGTGACCATATAGCCGCGCAGGATGCCGAAATTGTCCTGCAGCACCTTCGCCATCGGGGCGAGGCAGTTCGTCGTGCAGGACGCGGCGGACACAACCGTCATGTCCTTCGTCAGAACGTTCTGATTGACGCCATAGACGATCGTCGCGTCGGCATCGTCGGCCGGAGCCGAGATCAGCACCTTCTTCGCGCCAGCCTTCAGCAGCGCCGCGGCCTTGGCCTTGGAGGTGAACGATCCCGTGCAGTCCAGCATGACATCGATGTCGGCGTAGGAAACCTTCGACGGATCGCGTTCCGACGTGAACCGCATCGGCCCATAGGTGCGGCCGGCGTAGCGGACGGTCATCGAGGTCTCGGTCGTCTCAACCTCACCGGCGAAGCGGCCGTGGACGCTGTCGAACAGGAACAGATGCGCGTTGGCCTCGGCGTTGCCGGGGCCATTGATCGCGAGGGGAACCAGGTCATCCCGGCCGCTCTCGACGATGGCGCGCAGCACCAGCCGTCCGATCCGCCCAAAGCCGTTGATTGCGACCGTAACGGCCATGCCCAATGTCCTTTCGTTGACGTCCCGGGGTCAGACCCGCACGGTTACCAGTAAAACGATTACGCCTGCTCAAGCTTCTTGCGGACAGCCGCGGCCGCCGCCTCGGCGGTGATGCCGAAATGCTTATACAGAACCTCGGCCGGCGCCGAGGCGCCAAAGCCCGGCATGCCGATGAACACGCCATCAGGACCCAGCCAGCGATCCCAACCGAAGGCGCAGCCGGCTTCCATGCCGATGCGGGGGGCGGTGCCGAGCACCTCGGCGCGGTAGGATTCGTCCTGCGCCGCGAACAGTTCCCAGCTTGGCAGGGAGACGACCGCGACCTTGATCCCCTCCTGCGCCAGCAGCGCGCGGGCATCCATCATGATCGCGACTTCCGAGCCGGTGGCGATCAGCGTGGCCTGGCGGGTGCCCTCGGCTTCCGTCAGGACGTAGCCGCCGCGGGCCGATCGGTTTTCTCCAGCGTCGCTCCGCTGCGCCGGCAGCGCCTGCCGCGTCAGCACCAACAGGCTGGGGCCATCGGCGCGGCGCACAGCCAGTTCCCAGCACTCAGCCGTCTCCAGCGTGTCGGCGGGGCGGAAGACATGCACGTTCGGCATGGCGCGCAGGCTGGCCAGATGTTCGACCGGCTGATGCGTCGGGCCGTCTTCGCCCAGGCCGATCGAGTCGTGCGTCAACACATGGATTACCCGCTGGCGCATCAGGGCGCCGAGGCGAATCGCCGGCCGCATGTAGTCGGTGAAGACGAAGAACGTGCCGGTATAGGGGATGATGCCGCCATGCAGCGCCATGCCATTGGCGGCGGCGGCCATCGCATGCTCGCGGATGCCGTAATGCATGTAGCGGCCGCCATAGTTGCCGCTGGTGATCGAGCCCATGCCCTTGACCAGGGTCAGGTTCGACCCCGTCAGATCGGCCGACCCGCCCAGCAGTTCCGGCGTCGCCGGCACCAGGATTTCCAGCACCTTCTGGCTGGAGGCGCGGGAGGCCATCTTCGGCTTGGAGGCCGCGATCTCCTGCTTCATCTCGGCCACGGCTTCGTGCCAATTGTCGGGCAGCTTGCCGGCCATCACCCGCTCGAACTCCGAGCGCTGGTTGTGCCGCGCCAGACGCTTCAGCCACGACCGCCGCGTGCCTGCGCCACGTGCGCCGACGGCTAGCCAGGACGCGGCGATGTCATCGGGCACGGTGAAGGGTTCAGCGGTCCAGCCTAGCGCGGCCTTGGCGCCGGCGGCCTCCGTGGCGCCGAGGGGGGAGCCATGCACACCGGCGGTGCCGGCCTTGGTCGGCGCGCCCAGGCCGATGATGGTGCGGCAGGCAACAAGGGTCGGCTTCTTGGAACGCACGGCGAAGGACAGGGCGGCAGCCACGGCGTCGGGATCGTGCCCGTCCACCTGCTTCACCGCCCAGCCGTAGGCCGCGAATCGCTTGGGGATATCCTCCGACCAGGACAGGCTGGTGTCGCCGTCGATCGAGATGTGATTGTCGTCGTAAAGCACCGTCAGCTTGGACAGCCCGAGATGGCCGGCCATCGACGCGGCCTCATGGCTGATGCCTTCCATCAGGTCGCCGTCGCCCGCGATCACCCAGGTGCGGTGATCGACCAGCGACTTGCCATAGCGCGCGGCCATCTGGCGTTCGGCCAGCGCCATGCCCACGGCGGTCGCGAAGCCCTGCCCCAGCGGCCCGGTCGTGGTCTCGATCGCCGGATGCTCCCCGAACTCCGGATGGCCGGCGGCGGGGGAATGCAACTGGCGGAAATTCCGCAGATCGTCCATCGACATGCCGTCATGGCCGGTCAGATGCAGCAGCGAATACAGCAACATCGACCCATGGCCAGCCGACAGGACGAAGCGATCCCTATCGGGCCAGCGCGGGTCGGCAGCGTCGAATTTCAGGAAGCGGGACCACAGCACCGTGGCCGCGTCGGCCATGCCCATCGGCATGCCGGGGTGGCCGGACTTGGCCCTTTCCACCGCGTCGATCGACAAGGCGCGGATGGCGTCCGCCATGTGCCGCACCGGGGTCATCGGACGGCTGAGTATCTCGGTCTGACGTGCCAGCACCGAGGTATCAACAGACCCGTCATCAATGGCTGCCATGCTGTCTCCTCGCGCGCGGGCGTTACCGGTCGCCGCGCGGGCCGCTTCTTAGGCGCAAGGCCTGCCCGGAGCAAGCCTGTTGGCCAACGGGGTTGGTGCGGGCTGCCAAAACCAAAGGTAACCCGCACCCCCGGTGGTTAGCAGAATCATCCCCCAGGCACCAGGGGCGAACCCAACGGTCAGATCCGGAACGACTGCCAGATCTGGAACACGGCAAGCAGGCAGACCAGCACACCCACTACCAGCATCAGCCGGTGCGCCGGGATATAGCGGACGAAAAACGCCCCCAGCGGGGCCGCGACCACGCCGCCGATGATCAGCGCGCCGATATGGCTAAGGTGCGCCATGCCGAGTTCGATGCAAAAGGTGGAAGCCACGGCAACGGTTATGAAAAACTCCGCCGCGTTGACCGAACCGATGACCCGCCGCGGCGCATGGCCCGAGCCGATCAGGGTCGAGGTCACCAACGGCCCCCAGCCGCCGCCGCCGATCGCATCCAGGAACCCGCCCACCAGGCCCAGCGGCGCGGCATAGCCCGGCTTGGCGTCTTCGTTCACCGGGGCAAGCCGCGTCGCCTTGAACACGATGAGAATGCCGCAGATCAGCAGATAGGCAGATACGAATGGGCGGATCGCCCGGCCATCGATGTTGGAAAGGATATAGGCGCCGAGTACGCCGCCAAACACGCCGGCGATCCCGAGCGTGAGAAACAGCCGGTAATCAATGTTCCTATGCAACAGATGAGAAATGCCGGACGTCGCCGAGGTTGCCACTTCCGCGGTATGAACCGCGGCACTGGCCTGCGCGGGCGGAATACCCAGGGACAGCATCACCGTGGTCGAAATCAGGCCAAACGCCATACCCAACGAACCATCAACCAACTGGGCAAAAAAGCCGACCGCGACAAGTGACCAAAACTCCGTCGACATGAGCACACTTTCCAAACTGGCCTACCGAAGTTGATTATAGTCTACCGGACAGATCATATCCGAATGATTTTTTATACCCCCCGGAAACCATCGTCCTCGCTCACCATCGTCGGAAAGACCAAGCTCGGCACTATGGATTTGACGCAGGCAACACATGCACGCCGAGGCATGCGGGAAAGCGCCGGATCGGACCGCAAGCGTGCTGATGTCAGGAGCCGGGAACGCGCCGCTCCCGCCGGCTTTCGGTACGCAATTGTCCGCATGCCGCAAGGATATCGCGCCCGCGCGGTGTGCGAATGGGCGCTGAAAACCCAGCGTCATTCACGATCTTTGAAAAACGTTCCACCACCGCGTTCCCGCTCGGCTCGTACTGACTACCCGGCCAGGGATTGAACGGAATCAGATTAACCTTCGCCGGCAAACCCGCGATCAAACGCACCAGTTCCCGTGCCTCGGCTTCCGAGTCATTCACACCACGCAACATCACGTATTCGAACGTAATGCGTCGCGCATTCGATGCGCCAGGGTAACGGCGACACGCCGCCATCAGTTCCGCGATCGGGTATTTGCGATTGAGCGGCACCAGCTCATCCCGCAGATCATCACGTACCGCATGCAATGATACCGCGAGGTTGACCCCAAGCTCCGCTCCGCAACGATCCATCATCGGCACGACGCCCGAGGTCGAAAGCGTGATGCGCCGCCGCGACAGGCCAATGCCCTCGTGGTCCATCACGATACGCATCGCCTTGGCGACGTTGGCATAGTTGTACAACGGCTCCCCCATCCCCATCAGCACGATGGTGGACAGCAGGCGCGGTGTCTCGCCCTTCGGAGACGGCCACTCGCCATAGGTGTCGCGCGCGGCCATGAACTGCCCGACGATCTCGGCGGAACCGAGGTTACGGACCAGCGTCTGCGTCCCGGTATGGCAGAACCGGCACGACAAGGTGCAGCCGACCTGGGAGGAAATGCAGACCGCGCCGCGATCTTCCACCGGATCGGGGATATAGACCGTCTCGGCTTCCTGCCCGTCGCGGAAGCGGAACAGGAACTTGCGGGTCTCATCCTCACTGGTCTGGCACAAGGCAGTCTCGGGCCGGCCAATGATGAAGCGTTCGGCCAGCTTTTCCTGAAGCGGCCTGGCGATCGAGGACATCCGCGCGAAATCGGTCACGCCCTGGTGATAAACCCAATGCCAGATCTGCTTGACGCGGAAGGCGGATTCACCGATCGCCGCGACTTCCTGGGCGAGTTCGTCCCGGCTCAGTCCGACAATGTCGCGCCTTCCGTCGGGCAAGGCCAGCGACGGCGGGTCGAACAACGCGGATTTGGCGAGGATACGGGTCCGTTCGGCGTCCGTCAGTTCCAGGACATCGCTCACTTGGGCGGGCATTCCTTGACGATCGCCTTGTAGGCGTCGGAGAAGCCGGACAGGCTGAACGTATCCGTTACCTGCGTATCCTTCGCCCCGGGCGACCGCGCGATCGCTCGGCTGCCGCGCTGGAAGGCGGCCACGGCGGCCTTGCCGTCCCGGGCGAAGGCGTTGCGCTGGGCGGTGTAGAATTCGAGCCCGGTCTGATCGACCTGCACCGTCACCGAGGCATTGGCCGCAAAGACAAACCCGGCGTCGAGCGCGACCGCGTCACGGCCCGACGCGCGCTGGGTCACGGTCAGGATGACCGGGCCGCGGTTCGGCAGGGTCGGGTTGGAGGATTGGGCGCGGACAAAGGCATAGCAAACCGTGCCGCCGCCTTCCTGATAGGTCGCGGCTGTCCAATCGCCGAATTTGCCCACCTGCTTTGGGCCAGCCGGCTTTGCCGCGGGCTTGGGGGCCTGCGCCTCCGCCGGTACGGCGGTTGCGGCGAGAAGGGCGAGGGCCAGGGCGGCCGTGGAGAGAATCACGCGTGCGAGCATGGGGGAGGAATAAGCCCTGCGCCGCGCCGGAACAAGCACGACGCGCGGAAATCGACCCGGCACGCGGACGGATCAGGCCTGCAAGGTGAACCGCTTGCCAACCGCGGAGGGGACCACGACCTGCTCCCCATAGGCCCGCTCCATCGCGTTGATCGCCCGCCACCCGGTGCAATGGGCCGGAATCATGTAATCCAGGCCGAAGGTGCCGAGGTCACGCACTGTGTCGGGGATGATCGCCTCGGTCGAGCCGGACAGGTGGAACCCGCCCATCACCGCATGCAGTTTGACGTCGGGGAAGGCCTCACGCGCATGGTGCAGCACGTTGACGATCCCGGCGTGGGAGCAGGCGCTGAAGACCACGAGGCCCTTGCCGCCCAGATGCACGGCCAGGAACCGCTCATCCATCAGCAGCGGATCGGGGCGCCAGACACCGTCATCGCCGAGGCGCACCTGGCTGGGCAGGCCTTTCTCATAGCCGGTGACGCGGGGGATCTCGCCGCTTATGAAGAACTGGTCGTCGAGGCAGGTCGTGGCCTCGGTCGTCACGATCGGATCGGCGCCGAAGGCGGTCCACTGGTCCGGCGTCGGAATCTGTTCGGCCGGCAGCACGCCGCCATCGGGCTGGCGCTGGCCGTACCAGCCGAACATCCCCGGATGCAGATAGAGCGGCACCGCCTTCCCGCCATTTGCCTGGTTGATAAGGCCGAGCGCGCGGGGGATGCCGCCGGCGTGGTCCCAATGGCCGTGGGAGAGCATGGCGGCCTCGATCGTGCCGAAATCGATGCCCAGGCGGAGGCCGTTGCGCTCCACGGCGTAGTCGACGGGGCCGCCGTCGAACAGCATGCTGCGTTTACCGTTCGGCCCGTGGACGGTGATGATCAGGGCCAAGCCGTGGTTGGCGCAGCAGAGCGAGGCGCCGGTAGTCAGCTTCATCCCGAGGCGCTGGATGATCGACCACTCCCGCGTCACGAAGGACGGCGTGGAGGACAGGCTGTCGGTGACGTTGTCGACCAGCACCTGGATCTCGATCCGGTCCACCGGTTGCAGCGCGTTCATGGCCGTTTCCCTTCCGTTGCCGCCAGGCTACGCCGGATCAGCGCGCGTGTCGCGGCCAGGCCACCCAGGCCCAGCGCCAGCGCCCCGGCGATCACGGTCGCCAACGCGTAGAGCTCCGGCGTCACGCCCATCCGCGTCATGGAGAACACGACCATCGGCAGGGTCGAGGACCCGGGGCCGGAGGTGAAGCTCGCGATCACGACGTCGTCGAGCGAGAGCGTGAAGGCCAGCAGCCAGCCCGAGAGCAGCGCCGGCGCCATCAGCGGCAGGGTGATCCGCGTGAAGACGCGCAAGGGCGGGGCATACAGATCGGCGGCCGCGTCCTCCAGCCCCGTGCCGGCCTCGACCAGGCGGGCGCGGATGACGATGGCGACGTACGCGACCGAGAGGGCGGCGTGGGAGAGGGTGACGGTCAGTTCTCCCCTGCCCCGCGGCCAGCCGATCGCTTGTTCGATGGAGACGAACAGCAGGAGCAGGGACAGGCCGGTGATGACCTCGGGCAGGACCAGCGGCGCGGCGAGGGCGGCCTGGAACGACCCCCGCGTGGTGAAGTGTCCGAAGCGCGCGAGGGCGAACCCGGCCATGGTGCCGATGATGGTGGCGATGGTGGCGGAGACGGCGGCGACCCGCAGGGAGAGGAGGGCCGCGTCGATGAGGGTCTGGTTTTGGAACAGCGCCACGTACCAGCGGGTGGAAGCTCCGGTCCAGGTGGTCACCAGCCGGGAGTCGTTGAAGCTGAATACGACGAGGAAGGCGATGGGAGCGTAGAGGAAGGCGTACCCCGCTATGAGCATAGTTAGGAGAAATGCCCCTGGGCCTCTTCCCCCCCTCCCCTTGAGGGCTTGGGCCGCGAAGCGGACCGAGGTTGGGGGGAGGGGGGGCGTGGGTTCGACGTCCCCCGTCACGCCACCGGCGTCAGGCTGTAGAATCGCGCCGCGGTCCGGTGAAACAGATCCGCCTTCTCATCCGCCGAGGCCGCCGCCGCGATCCGTTTGAACGCGTTCCACAGCACCGGGTAGGAGCACATGCCCTTGTCCACCGGGAAGTTGCTCTCGAACATACAGCGGTCGGTGCCGAAGGCCTCGATGGCGGTCTCCATATAGGGGCGCCAGGCATTCGCCATCTCGCCCGAGCCCGGCGGCATCGGCTGGTGATGATAGCCGAAGCCGTTCACGTTCATCGCCAGCCCGCCCAGCTTGACGAACAGGTTCGGGAACCGCGCCAGTTCACGCATGGATGCGGCCCAGTGCGCGAAGACCTCCGCCCCCTTGCCCTCATACGGGCCAACGCCGAGCGGGCCGCCGAAGTGGTCGAGGACGACCTTGTTGTCGGGGTTGTTGCGCAGCAGGTCGGCCAGGTCGCCTAGCTGGGGATGATACAGCCAAGCCTCGAACGTCAGGCCGTACTTCGCCAGGCGGGAAAATCCCCGCTGGAACTCGGGACGCAGATACAGCCCCTCGGGCGCGCCGGGCGGAGCGGTGGGGGCGATACCCGCGTCGTAGGTGCCGGAGTGGCGGATGCCCTTGAATCGGCCCTCGCCCGCCTGGATATGCGCTTCCAGCACTGGATCGATACCATCACCCAGCAGGCAATCAGCATGGCTGACTATGCCCGGGCAGGCTCGAAAGGCGCCGTATTCACCGGTCTCGGTCGCCTTGGCGATGGCGGCGACGAATTCGGTCTCGCCGACCGGACGCATCTCCTCCGGCCCGTCCTTGCGATAGGCCGACCCGCACTGGATGAAGACCGTCGCCAGCACATTGTGGCCGGTGGTCACGTCGGCGACCAGATCCTCCAGCAGGTACCGGTCGGGGCGGGCGCGCCAGAGGTGATGGTGGGGGTCGATGATGGGTTGCGCGGGGTCGAGAATGTCCTCCCGCAGCATCCCCAGCCAGTCCGGACGGACGCGGGGATGGTGGAAGGGTTTGCGTTCCGGTTCCGTGGTCATGGTTCTGTGTCTCCTCCGCGCGCATCCAGCCATGGAGGGGGGAGGATGGCAATGTAGGCCGATCAGGGGCGGGAAACGTCCTGTTCCATCAACATCCGGATATAGCGCGTGAAAGGCATGCCCTTCGACCGGGCCTTGGTTTTCACCGCTTCCAGCAACGGCGCTGGAATCCGCATGTTGAGTTGCGCGTCCTTCTTCCCGAACTCGAACTGCATCGGCCGAAATCCGGACAGGTCGTACTCGGTCAGGTCGGCCTGATCGACGAAGTGTTCGGCTTCCTCATCGGTCCGGAACATCGGGATTGGCTTGAGGGCGGGTTCGGCGTTCATAATGGTCGATCTCCTTCTGGTGCATGTATCGCGCGGAAATCGGCCGGATCAGGGCAACGCCGCCGGTCTCCCGGATCGTGAAGACGACGAACAGATGCCGCTCCGCCTCGGTCAGCCCGATCGCGTTCAGCCGGGTCTCTCCGCCCACGCCAGTGCGATCCGGTAGAACCATCGGCGTTCCGTGGAACATGGCCTCGATCTCCGCCTTGGACACGCCATGCCTGGCGCATTTGGGCCAGTTGCCGTCGTCCCAGTCGAAGCCTGATACATGCATGGTGAGAAGGGATGCTATATTTTTGTGTAGTCATTCGCAAAACAAATTTGCCCCGGGTTGCATCGGACGCCCAACTCCCCTCCTCTATCCCCATGACCCAGACCGCCGCCGCCCGCTTCGCCGCCCATGCCCGCAACACCCGCTTCACCGACCTCTCCGCGCACGCCGTTGCCCAGGCCAAGGTCTTTATTCTCGACAGTCTCGGGGTGGGCATCGCCGGCTCCTCGGTGGAGGGCGGGGACGCCCTGCTGCGCGTCGCCCAAACCTGGGGCCCGCCCACCACCACCGTCTGGGGTCGGTCCGCGCGCCTCTCCGCCCCGGCCGCGGCGTTTCTGAACGCATGGCAACTGCACAACCAGGAATACGACTGCCTGCATGAGGGCGCGGTCGTCCATGCCATGGCAACCACCCTGCCCGCCGCCCTCGCCGCAGCCGAGGCCCAGGGCGGCATCTCCGGCCGGGACCTGATCACCGCCGTCGCGGTCGGTACGGACGTCGCGGCCGGCCTCGGCATCGCGTCCCGGTCCAGCTTCCGCTTCTTCCGTCCCGCCACCGCCGGCGGGTTCGGCGCGGTCGCCGCTGCCGGCCGGGTCCTCGGCCTGGACCAGCACGAACTCGAGGCCGCCTTCGCCTGGCAGCTCGCCCAGACCAGCGGCACGATGCAGGCCCATACCGAGGGCAGCCCCCTGCTCCCGGTCCAGATCGCCTTCAACGCCCGCGCCGCGCTGAACGCCTGCGAACTCGCGCCCTCCGGCCTGACCCCGCCGCGCGAGGTGTTCGAGGGCCCCTACGGCTACCTCGCCGTCTTCGAGGGCGAGTCGGACCTGCCCCCCATCCTCGACAGCCTGGGCCGCGACTGGCGGATCGGCGATTTCAGCCACAAGCCCTACCCCGCCGGACGCGCGACCCATGGCGGGATCGAGGGCGTGACGGCCCTGCGGGAAACCCATGGCTTCACGGCCGAGAACGTGGATCAGGTGGAAATCCTCGCCCCGTCGCTGATCGTGCGGCTGGTGGGACGGCCCGCGCGCCCGGACGCCGGGGCGAGCTACCTCCGCCTCTGCATGGCCTACGCCGTCGCCCGCGTCCTGCTGACCGGGCGGGTCGACCTGTCCGACTTCCGCGGCGAGGTGCTGACCGATGCCGCCACCCATGCGCTGGCCGCCCGCGTCATAACCCGCGCCGACGACAATCCCGACCCGAATGCGCTGGCCCCGCAGACCGTGATCGTCCGGCTGCGCGACGGCACCGAACACCGCTGGACCCAGTCCACGATGCTGGCCAACCCGGCCCGTCCGCTGACGCGGGAACAGCATCTGACCAAGTTCCGCCGCTGCCTGGCGTTCAGCGCCGAACCGCTCCCTCGGGCCGAGGAACTGATCGCCCTGGTGGATGATCTGGAGAACCTGGCCGACACGCGGGATCTGATCCAGCGCGTCGTGCCCTGAACCGGTGCGGCCCCGCCGGCATGAGCCGTGCGAGGCCGCCTCCGTTTATCCCAGCCGTTCCAGCGCCTCCTCCAACCGCACGACCTCCGACTGATAGCCGGCCAGACGTTCGCGGTTTTCCTCGACCACGTCCTCCGGCGCGCGCTTCACGAAGTCCGCGTTGCCGAGTTTCTGTTCGACTTTCTTAATCTCGCTGAGCGCCTTGTCGCGTTCCTTGCGCAGGCGGGTCTGTTCGGCGGCGAAATCGATCAGGCCCTCCAGCGGCAGCACCACGGTTGCCTGGTCCAGCACCGCCTGGGCAGACCCCTTGGGCATCGCGCCGTCCAGGGCACGCACCTCCGACGCGCGCCCCATCCGGCGGATCGGGTCCATCCAGCGCGCGGCGCGGGCCATGTCCTCGGCCGTCGCGTCCTTCAGCAGGATCGGCGCGAGGGCGGAGGGCGGCACGTTCATCTCGGTCCGCACCGACCGCACCAGTGTGATCAGGCGCACGACCCAGTCGAGTTCCGCGCGCGCGGCGGCCGCATCGGTGACGGCGATCCGATCCGGCCAGGCGGTGCCGATCAGGCTGTTGGGCGCGCCGTAGCCGAAGCGGTCCCACAGTTCCTCGGTCACGAAGGGCATGGCGGGATGCAGCAAGCGCAGGATCAGGCCCAGCACATGGGCCGCGGTGGAGCGCACTTCCGCCGCCGCCACGGGATCGGCGCCTTCCAGCAGCGCCGGCTTGGCGAATTCGAGGAACCAGTCGCAGAACGTGTTCCAGACGAAGCGATATCCGGCGGCGGCGTATTCGTCGAAGCGATAGGCTTCCAGCGCCGTTTCCGCCTCCCGGATCGCGGTGTCGCAGGCGTCCAGGATCCAGCGGTTCAGCGGCAGCGTCGCCTTCGCCGGGTCGAAGGTCGGGTCGGGTGTCACGCCGTTCATCTCGCAGAACCGCGACGCGTTCCAAAGCTTCGTCACGAAGCTGCGATAATCCTGCACGCGGGAAGCGCCGAGCTTGACGTCGCGGCCGGGACCGGTGAGGGCGCAGATGGTGAAGCGGAGGGCATCGGCGCCGAAACTGTCGATCAGTTCCAGCGGATCGATGATGTTGCCCTTGGACTTCGACATCTTCTGGCCACGCTCATCACGCACCAGCCCGTGGATGTAGACGTGCTTGAACGGCACATCGCCCATGAAGTGAATGCCCATCATCATCATCCGGGCGACCCAGAAGAAGATGATGTCGAAGCCGGTGACCAGCACATCGCCGGGGTAGTAACGATCGACCTCCAGCACCTTCGCGGGCCAGCCGAGGGTAGAGAACGGCCACAGCGCGGAGCTGAACCACGTGTCCAGCACATCCTCATCCTGCACCAACGTCTCCGCTCGGCCGTAATGGGCGAGCCCCTGGGCCGCGGCGTCCTCGGCCGTGTGGGCCACGAAGACATGGTCGTCCGGGCCGTACCAGGCCGGGATGCGATGGCCCCACCAAAGCTGGCGAGAGATGCACCAGGGCTGGATGTCGCGCATCCAGGCGAAGAAGGTGTTTTCCCACTGCTTGGGCACGAAGACGGTCTTGCCGGTTTCGACCGCCTCGATCGCCGGTTCGGCGAGGACCTTGGCGTTGCAGTACCATTGTGTGGTCAGCAAGGGTTCCACCGGCACGCCACCGCGGTCGCCGTGCGGGACCTGGTGCGTGTGCGGCTCGATCTTCTCGACCAGCTCCAGCCGTTCCAGTTCGGCCACGATCGCCTTGCGCGCGGCGAAGCGGTCCTGCCCGTTCAGGCCGCGCACGAAGCCGGGATCGGCGAGGCCGTCGATGGCGCGCAGGTCGGCGTCGATCTCGGCCAGGGTGACACGGGCTTCCTTGTCCAGCACGGACGGCATCGGCAGGTCGTGGCGGCGCCCGACCTCGAAATCGTTGAAGTCGTGCGCGGGGGTGATCTTCACCGCGCCGGTCCCTTTCTCGGGGTCGGAGTATTCGTCGGCCACGATCCGCACGCGCCGGCCGACCAAAGGCAGGATCGCGAACTTGCCGACAAGGTCACGGTAACGGTCGTCTTCCGGATGCACGGCGACGGCGGTGTCGCCCAGCATGGTCTCGGGCCGCGTGGTGGCGACGACGATGAAGCGGCCAGCCTCGCCCTCGATCGGGTAACGCAGGTGCCAGAGGTTGCCCTTGATCTCCCGGTTCTCAACCTCCAGGTCGGAGATCGCGGTCAGGAGCTTCGGGTCCCAGTTCACCAGCCTGCGGTCGCGGTAGATCAGGCCCTGCTTGAACAGGGTGACGAACACCTCTCGCACCGCGGCCGACAGGCCATCATCCATGGTGAACCGTTCGCGCGGCCAGTCCAGGGATGCGCCAAGGCGGCGGAGCTGGCGGGTGATGGTGCCGCCGGATTCCGCTTTCCACTGCCAGACGCGTTCCAGGAATTTATCCCGGCCCAGGTCCTGGCGGCGGATGCCCTCCGCGTCCAGCAGCCGCTCCACGACCATCTGCGTGGCGATGCCGGCATGGTCGGTGCCGGGCTGCCACAGCGCGTCCCGACCCTGCATCCGGCGCCAGCGGACCAGCGTGTCCTGGATGGTGAAAGTCAGCGCATGACCCATGTGCAGGCTGCCGGTGACGTTCGGTGGCGGGATCATGATGGTGAAGGGATCGGCGTTGGAGGCCGGGTCGCAGGCGAACCGCCCCGTGCTCTCCCAGCCCTCATACAGGCGGGTTTCGATCTCGGAGGGGGCGAAGGTCTTGTCGAGCGGCATCGGTGTCTCCCACGGCGGGGTCTCGCCCCCATAGGGCGGATGCCGCAGGAGGCCTTGCAAGGCAAGGGTGATTACGGAACGGCGCGCCCTACGACGCGTTCGATCTCGGCGCGGACCAGACGCTCGACCAGCGGCGGCAGGTGGTTGTCGAGCCAGTCCTTCAGGATCGGGCGGATTTCCTCCCGCACCAGGTCCTCGATCGTCGGGCCACCGCGATGCAACTGGGTGGCGCGTTCGGCGGCGAGGGTCCGCATCAGGCCGGCAACCGAGGACGACGCGGCGGCGGCGGCGGCCGGGGCCAGCAGTTCCAGGTCGGGGGTTGGCGCCGGTGGAGGCGGGGGCGGCGTCAACGAGACGGGTTCCGGCGGCGGCGGAGGAGGAGGCGGTGGCTCGGGTTCCGGTTCTGGCTGGGGTTCGGCCACCATCATGGAGGTATCCAGCACCAGCACGTCGTCGTCGGGCGGGTCGTCGCTCGCGGCTGGTTCCGCCACCGGTTCGGCTCGGGGCGGTTGCGGGGCGGCGGCTTGGGTCCCGTCGGCCGGTTCCTCCTCGCTCAGAATCCGGCGGATCGAGGCGAGGATATCCTCCATCGAGGGATCAGCGCCCGCGGGGGCGCCATTTCCAGGGGGACTCTGTGATCCGCTCATGATCCGCGTCAGCGATAGGGCTGGTCAGTGGCAGAGTCGCCGAGACCGATCCACTTGTTGCGCACGGCCTCGTTGTAGGCGGTCTCGTCATACAGGGCGACCGGTAGATGCAGATCCCGGGCCGTCAGGCGGCCGACGGCCGCGGCCACCGAGTAGGACGCGGTAACAAGCTGGGTCAGCGCCTGTACCAGATTGGTGCGCGAAACCAGCAGGGTCTGCTGCGCGTTCAGCACGTCGAGCGTCGTGCGGCTGCCGACGATGGCTTCACGTTGCACGCCTTCCAGCGCGATTTCATTGGCGCGGATCTGGGCGCGGGTGCTGTCGGCCGCGGCGCGGGCCGAGACAAGGGTATTCCAGGCCTGCACGGCCGCCTGTACCGCTATCCGACGCGCGTCATCAACCTGGCGCTGGGTTTGCTGGCTCAATTGCTTGGCCTGGCGCACGACGGCGTATTCCGCCCCGCCCTGATAGACCGGCACGGACAACTGCACGACCGCCTGATAGCCGATGCTTTCGGTACGGGGGTTCGCCTGGTTATTCTGCTGGAAGCTCTGCGCCTGGAAGCTGACCTGGGGCAGCAGGTTCGACACCGCGACATCGATCGAATCCCGGGCCGCCGCGTCATTGAACAACGCCGTCAGGACCTGCGGATTATTGGAAGCCGCCATTGCACGGGCTTCCTGCTCGGACTTGATGGGCGGGACCAGGGGCTGCGGTTCCACAAGGTCGTCCGGGGGCAAGAATCCGACGTCCCGTTGGAACGTGCCGCGCGCGACCTGCAGCGTGCCTTCCGAGACCTCCCGCTGCGCCGTGGCGCCGGCGAGCGCGGCTTCCGCCTGGGCGACGTCGGTGCGGGTGATTTCGCCGACGCGGAACCGGTCGTTCGTGGCCTGGAGCTGCTTGGCCAGAACCTGCTCGTTATTGATGTTCAGCGCCAGAATCTGCCGAGCCTGGATCACGCCGACATAGGCGGAGACGGTAGCGGTGAAGCTGGTCTGCTCCTGCTGGATCAACGTCGCCCGACCGGCCATCACCTGGTTGCGGGCGCGGTTGACGTTCGCCTGGGTCCGGCCGCCGGTATAAAGCGGCTGCGTGAGCGTCGCCTGCGAGGTTGCGATCGGTCTGCCGTTCGACTGGACCAGCGTCCGCCCAACCGTCGGAGAGTAGGACCGCGTCGTGGAATCGCCACCACCCGCCACGCCCTGCAACACGACCGTGGGCCGCCAGCCGGCCAGGGCCTGCGGCACGTTTTCGTCGGTCGCCCGCAACTGCGCGCGAACCGCCAGCAGGGCCGGTTGCGTTGAATAGGTTGAGGCCAAAGCCTCACTGAGGGTCCGGGGCACCGTGCCGCCGAGCGATGACGGCGCGGGAGAGATCGGAACCGCGGGTCTGGTCGACTTTGGCTTGGTCGCCTGCTGCGTGCGGACCTTGGTCAGATCGGTGGGCGGCGTGGCGGCCTGCTGGCGAACCTGCCCTGGCGAGGCATTCGGGGGCTGTGTCTGCGCGGCAACCGTGCCCGCGGTCAGGATAACACTGACGCTCAGCAGCAATCCAAAACGAAAACCCATGCTGAACCCTCATGAACCTGCCGTCGGACCACGAGGTCCGAGCATACTCAATGCCGAATGTGCCATAGAATGAGCGGGATTGCCACGCCCAAGCGTTCCCCCTGTTCAGACCTGCTAGAACTGGAACGCGGGCGCGGGCAGAAGTGACGGCAAGGCGGGGGTCGCGCAATCGAAGACCGGCTGGATGCTGAGACCAACCGGTGTCGCCTCGGCCAGGACCGCATACCCGGTTGGGCCGGTGCCGCGGATCACGGCGATCAGCCGCCCCCCGTCATTGCGGAGCTGCTCGGCCAGCGCGGCGGGGATTTCCGTCACGCCGCCCTCAATGAGGATAAGGTCGTAGGGTGCGCCGGCTGCCCATCCTGCGGAAAGCGGTCCCGACACGAGCGACACGGACGGCGCGGATTCCATCAGCGCATCCCGCGCCATGGCGGCGAGCCCCGCGTCTTCCTCCAGCGCCGTCACGCGGCAACCGCAAAGCGCCAGCACGGCGGCGCCGTAGCCGGTGCCTGACGCGACCACCAGAACGCGGGAGCCAGCCACCGGTTCGGCGGTCTGGATCATGCGGGCGATCACCATCGGTTCAATCATATAGCGGCCATTGCCCAGCGGCACATCTTCATCCGCGTAGGCCAGCGCGAGGCGGCTGGCGGGCAGGAAGCGCTCCCGCGGGAGGGTGCGCATCGCGTCCAGGATGCGGACGTCGTTGACCTTGTTGGGTCGCACCTGGCTATCCACCATGTGCTGCCGAGCGGCGGCGATGGGGTCGAGGTCGGTGGAGTCGGCGGGGTCGGCCATGGCGGGCTCGTCTGCTTCTTGGCTGAATGACACGAGGCTTATACCGGGGGGATCGGCGGAACGCCAACCCCGTTGCCGGAATTGCCCCCTCCCTACACCCCAGCCGGCAACCAAGGCTCCGGTGCTCGGCAATCGATGTCCGTCGCGACGTCGACGATCACGGTTTCGTCCGAGGCCATTGCTTCCTTCAACGCCGGGGCGAGCTGGGACGGGTCTTCAACCCGGATACCGCGCAGGCCGAACATGCGGGCGACATCGGCGAAGTTGGTGGGTCCGAAGCGCACCAGTTCCCGCACGTCGCCGGGCTTGTTGCCCTGCTGGCGCTGGATGTTGGGCCAGCCCTGGCCGAAGCCGGAATTGTTGTTGATGATCAGGGTGATGGCGATGCCGCGTCGCTTGGCTGTCTCAAGCTCGGTCAGGTGGTAGTAGATCGCGCCGTCGCCAGACCAGCACACGACCTTGCGATGCGGGGCGGCGCATTTGGCACCGAGGGCCGCGGGGAAGGACCAGCCGAGGGAGCCTGCCGCGCGCAGATAGGTCTGGCCGGCGCCGTTCAGTTCGACCAGCGAACTCGTCCAGATGCTGGAATAGCCGGTGTCGGCCACCAGGATGCCGTCATGCGGCAGCGCGCGGGTGATCTCCGCGCACAGCCGGTCGGGGTAGATCGGCATGGCGTTGCTGGCGAGCAGCGGCGCGCGGGCGGTTCGCCACGCCGCCATGATCCCGGCGGCGCGGTCGGCGAAGGCGGTATCCCGTGTGGGTTTGCCGAGCGCGGTGAGCAGTTTTGTGAGTGTGGCTTTGGGGTCGCCCATGGCGCCGATGGTGTTGGAGTAGGAGCGGCCGATCTCCGCCGGGTCCAGGTCGATCTGGACGCAAGGCGTGTCGATCGCGGGGATGCGCCAGGTGTGGGTGACCTGATCGCCTGTCTCGCAGCCGATGAAGAAGACCAGTTCGGCCTCGTGCACGATCTGGTTGGTGGGCGGGGCGGCGTAGTTGCCGGCGCAGCCGACCGAAAGACGGTGCATCGTCGGGACAATCCCGCGCGCGCCGAGCGAGGTGGCGATGGGGGCGGAAAGGGCCTCGGCCACGGCCAGGATTTCGGGGCCCGCGCCGGAGGCTGTTGCGCCCTCCCCCGCCACGATCACGATCTTGCTTGCCTTGAGCAGGCGCTTTGCGAGTTGCTCGACCTCGTCGTGGGAGGCGGCGGGGCGGTATGGGGGGACGGTCATGCCGAAGACGGGTTCGGCGACAGGGGCTTCCTGGACCAGGCCGGTTTCGATGACCTCGGCTTGCAGGCCGTTGAGGTCGAGATGGGCGGGACGGGGCGTTCCGGTGAGGGACTCGCGCCAGGCCTGGCGCATGAGGCGGGGCAGGTCCGCGGCGGATTCGACGAAGGCCGAGAACTTGGTCGTCGGCGCGAACATCGGGGTGTGGGGGAGTTCCTGGTAGGCGTTGCGATGCTGCATGTCGGGCTGCTTCCGCCCGGTCATCGCAATCACAGGCGTTCGGCCGAGATAGGCGTCCTGCAAGCCGGCGGCGAGGTTGAAGGCACCCACGGACTGGGCGAAGCAGACCCCGGGGCGGCCAGCGATGCGGGCATAGCCGTCGGCCATGTAGGCGACGGCTTTCTCGGAATGGCCGAGGACGCGCTGGACGCCGAGGGTCCCGAGTTCGATGAGGGTCCGGCGGAGGACGGCGTCTATGAAGAAGACGTGGGTTGTGCCGTTGGCCGCGAGGCTGCGGGCGAGGAACTCGGCGCCGGTGATTGGGTCGGGCTTGGACATTGGTGTTTCCCCCGGTTGGTTGGGGGGAGTTTAGGGGTGGGGGTGGGTTGGAGGCAATCACTGGCCGCCCGCTCAGCGGCGATCTGTTGGCCACACTTGCTGGCGGGATGGCCCAAACAAAACCCGCATGGTCTCAGGCCGGAGGGGAACATCAAAGATGAAGCCACCGCTTACATCCTTCCCCGCCGGGGCGAGCCGGACCTCGACCAAGGCCGCGTCCCCCTCATACCGCAGATCGATACCGGCAACGCCGAGATTGCTATGCAGAACAAGCCCATCCATGTGAACGAGGCGTTGGGACGAGACCACGCGCTCAAACAATTCAAAGAATTTGACATCGGCCGCGTCTAACGTTGTCGGCCCCCACACTGCGGAAACGCCAATTGTTGCAACCACCATTCGAAGCCACTCCCCGATCATTGGTCCCTCTCCGCGTTACCGTAGGCCCGCCCGAGAGAACCCGACAACTACTTTGGAACCGGACATGCCTGCACGGGCGAATCAAACGGCGAACCCGGCCCACCGCCAGGGCTGGAGGATGAACTTGACGACGGTGACGACGACGATCCGGTATCGGCCACCGGCGCCTTCACCGGGCCAGCGTCATTCGCGGCAACGATAGATTCGTTCAATCGCGTTGGATTGCTGATCACACCCGACCGATGGTCCAGGCTTTCACCGGTTCCAGCCTCCCAAGCGTCAGCCGCGAACGTCGAGCACGGTGACAGATAACCCCAGGCGTCCGCTCCCTCGGCGCGGTAGGCATCAATTTTCGCCATCAGTGCGCCTTCCTGCGCATCATCAAGCCGCGCTGACCGCGTAACACCTGGGGGGATGCCCTGTTCGAGGTCCTCGTGCAGCCCATTTCCGCGCCCGCGCGGATTATTGCCCCACGTGCCATAGGTCTTGGATACGCCACCATCCGGCTGGTACTCGATCCAACTGTGCCCCGACATCAATCCCTGACCGCCGGTCGAGTGAATGGTCAGCGTTCCCGCCATGCGGCCTCCGACCGATGCTCGGCTCTCGGTCCAAAGCAGAGACTGCTCTCTTCATCAGGCAACAATGCCGCCACGGCCGCCATCCTTGCGCTCGGAGACTCCGCCTTGGCGCCCATGATCGACGATATCCATCCCCAGACCGGATGGCTGCGCAACACGGGTGTCGCTATGGCCTGCAAGATGACATAGGCCTGGACGTGATCCGGTTCGGAATAGCCCAATGTCCCGGCCTGACGGATAAGTTCCTCGACCTCCCCGGACCGCTCGTCCGCGCTCGCATCGGCGGAAACTTCCAAGGCCCAACGGGCGCGAATGGCCGGCTCCGCAAGCCTGTCACCGAGCGCTTTAAGAAAATGCCGATGCATATCCCGCGTGAGCGCCATATATTGTAGGTCAGAAATGATCAGCGCCATGCGGGGCCAGCCTTCCGAACAGCCGTGTCATTCATATCACGAGGCAGGGCGGAGTATCGAGGATCATAACCTGATAATCGCCGCTTTGGTATCGGTCATCAAATAACCCTCCTTGTTCCAAATAGAACAATATGTTGACGTCCGACTTGGGCTTGGGGAGACTTGCCCGCCGCAAACCGGACAGCAACACCATGCCCCCCGCAGCCCGCCTAACCGACATGCACGTCTGCCCCATGGTAACCGGCCTCGTCCCCCACGTCGGCGGCCCGATCATCGGCCCCTGCGCCCCCACCGTCCTGATCGGTGCCCTGCCCGCCGCCCGCATCACCGACATGTGCGTCTGCGTCGGCCCACCCGACGTCATCATCAAGGGCTCCGTCAGCGTCATCATCTTCGGCCAACCCGCCGCCCGCATCGGTGACAACACCGTCCATGGCGGCGTCATCGTCCTTGGCTGGCCCACCGTCATCATCGGCGATTCCAGCAGCGATGGCGGCAGCCGCCAGGCCGAGGCGCTGACCTCCGCCTCAGCCTCCGGCAAGGCATTCTGCGAGATCTGCGGCACATGACCCTCTACGGCATCATCGACGCCGCCCGAGACCCGAACCTCCTGCCCACGCTCCGTGCCCTCGCCCCCCAGGCGCGCTGCCTGTTCGACGATCCGCTCGACCCATCGCTTGCCGCTGCGGCCCCCTGGGTCGTGCCGATGGCGCCAGGCGACCGCTTCCTCGCCTGGTGGCGGGAACAGGGCATCGGCCAATCCTGGGGCATCGCCGCGACGGCCGACGCCGACCTGCCCACCTTCCGCCGCCATCTGAAGAAATGCCTGCGCGCCCAGCTTCCCGGCGGCCGCGTTGTCTATTTCCGCTTCTACGATCCGCGCGTCCTGCGGGTCTTCCTCGACACCGCCGACAAGGACCAGCTGCGCGAACTGTTCGGCCCGATCCAGACGATCTACATCGAATCCGAAGACGGCCATTCGGTCCGCGCCATGCGCCGAGGCCCCGACGGGCTGCTGGAACCCGTCACACCAACCTAAGCCGCCCCGAACAAAGCCTCCACATCCGCTTCCGTCAGCTTCAGCGCCCCCCCGTGCTCCGCCTCCATCACCGAGGCGACCAGGGCGCGCTTCTTGTCCTTCAGGACCTCCATCTTCTCCTCGATGGTGCCAACCGTCACCAACCGATGGACAAACACGTTCTTGCTCTGCCCAATCCGGTGCGCGCGGTCGGTCGCCTGGTCTTCGACCGCCGGGTTCCACCACGGATCATAATGAATCACCGTATCCGCGGCCGTAAGGTTCAGCCCCACGCCGCCGGCCTTCAGGCTGATCAGGAACAGCGGGGTCTCCCCCAACTGGAACTTCTTAACCGGCGTCGCGCGATCCTTGGTATCGCCGGTCAGCGTCACGTAATCGATCTTCTCATCCCACAGCCGCCGCTCGATCAGCGCCAGCATTTCGGTGAACTGAGAGAACAGCAGGATACGCCGCCCCTCGGCCAGCATCACCGTGATCATCTCCATCAACCGGTCCAGCTTGGCCGACCCGGCCTTCGACTTCGCCACCGTCTTCAGTTTCAACAACCTCGGGTCGCAGCAGGCCTGCCGCAGCTTCAACAGCGCGTCCAGGATGATGATCCCCGACTTGGCCAGCCCCTTGGTCGCGATCGCCTCCTGCACGCGGGAGTGCATGGCCAACCGGATGCCTTCGTAGATGGCGCGCTGGGCGTCCTCCATCTCGATCCGGTCGGTGATCTCGGTCTTGGGCGGCAGTTCGGTGACGACCTCCTGCTTGGTCCGGCGCAGCAGGAACGGCCGGACGCGCCGGTTCAGCAGGTCGGATCGTTCCCCGTCGCCATGCTTCTCGATCGGCGTGCGGTAGCGGGTGCGGAAGGATTTCTGTCCCCCCAGGAAGCCGGGGGCGAGGAAATCAAACAGCGACCAAAGCTCTCCCAGATGATTCTGCAACGGCGTGCCGGACAGGCACAAACGCTGGTTCGCCTTCAGTTGCAGCGCCTGGCGCGTGGTGGCGGCGTTCGGGTTCTTGATCGTCTGCGCCTCATCCAGCACGACGACGTGCCATTCCTGCGCGGTCAGCACCACGTGGTCGCGGGCCAGCAGGGGATAGGTCGTCAGCACCAGGTCATGGTTCGGAATGTCCCCGAAGCGTTCCTTCCGGGTCAGGCCATGCAGCGTCAGCACGGTCAGGTTGGGGGCGAATTTCTCGGCCTCGGCCACCCAGTTCGGGATCAGGCTGGTGGGGCAGACGATCAGCGCGGGATGTTCCAGCCGCCCGTTGGCCTTCTCGATCGCCAGATGCGCGAGCGTCTGGATCGTCTTGCCCAGCCCCATGTCGTCGGCCAGCACACCACCGAGGCCCGCCACGCGCAAAAACTGCAACCAGTCGACGCCACGCGCCTGATAGGGCCGCAGGATGCCCTTGAACGTGTCCGGCAGCGTGGCGACCGGGATCGAGCCGCCGGATTCGCGCAGCTGGCGCCCCAGGTCGCGCAACGCCTCTCCCCCACGCCAGACCAGGCCGGCACGCTCCTCCAGGATCGCTAGGTCGGTGGCATTCAGGCGGGAGAACCCGATCTTCCCACCCTCGGGATCGATGACGCCGCCCTCGAACAGTTCGATCAGGGCTTGCAGGGTTGGGCGCAGGCGCTCCATCGGCATGGCCAGCAACCGCCCGTCGGGCAGCTTCATGGTCAGGGTCGCGACGTTCTCATCCGCGATCGTGGCGGCGAAGTTGGGCTGCATGATCAGCCGGGTCAGGGCCGGGATCAGATCAACCCGCTCCCCGCCCACGATCACGCCCAGATGCAGGTCCAGCCAGTCGATGCCCGACGTTTCGATCAGTTCGGCGTCGAAATCGCCATCCGGCATGACCACGCGCACCGGGAAGTCGTCGTCGATGTCGATGACCCAGCCTTCCTCGCGCAAACGAGGGGCCTCATCGATCATGAACGTCAGCCAGTCGGAATTCGGATCCTCATCCACCATCGCGAAGTCGTCGGAATGCGCGTGGCGGTACCAGACCGGGATCATGCGAGACACGCGGCCCAAACCCAGGGAGGCCAGATCGTCCATCGCCCGCCCCTCGGCCACCTCATCCCGAAGCGGTTCGAACAGCGCACCTTCCTGGGCAAACACCCGGGGGATCAGCTGGTCGGTGCATGGCACCGACACCACGCCATACTGAAACGACAGGCGCGCGACCGGGGCCGAGATCAACGGCACCTCGTTCCCGCCATGCGTCCCGCGATAGGCAAAGCTGGTCGGCAGCGCCCCCAACATCAGGCGCAGATGCAGGACGGGCGGGCCGGGAATGCGCGTCGGCTCGGGCAGTTCGCTCGGCACCGGCACGACGACCGACGGCAGCCGCCGAGCGATTTCCTGGCGGACTTTGGCGGCGGCCTCGGCGGGGATGGGTGGCGCGGCAAGCAGGCGGGATACCAGCGGCAGAGGCAAATCGAGCTTCACGGGCCCCATCAGGCCCGCCTCGGGGTCGACATACCACGGCCCGGGGATGCGGAGCGCGGTCAGCCCGTCATCCAGGGCGAGCATCGCCCGCTGCGTGCCGTCGGTGGCGAGTTCCCAGGCGATCCGCCCCGGCCGCTCAGCCCCCTCGCCCAGCGGCGTTCCCTCAATCTGCTTCCAATACGCTCGGCCTGTCGCCAGCAACCGGCGCAGCGTGTCGGCGGAGTCATCCTCGGTCCGGCCGCCGCTCGTGCCGGCCGCGCGGCGGCCGAGACGGGTCAGGATGATGCGGTCGGATGGGCGGAGGAAGCGGGCCGGATTGCCGCTCAGATTGGCCGGATACTGGCGGATATGGCTGAGCTTGCCGTCCTTCCGCAGCGTCGCGTTGAACGGCTGGATGGTCAGCAGCGGCACGCCCGGCCGGGTGACGTCGCAGCCGAGGGCGTACAGCAGGCGATGGCGGATCGTGTCGGGGTAGTCTTCCGTCTCATCGTCCAGGTCGCGTTGCAGGTCGGACAGCCAGGTGTCGATCGAGGCTGACAGCCGCGCCTCCGCCGGGACCGCCGGTTCGGCCTTGGCCGGTTTCCGGGGGGATTCCTCCATGTCCAGGCTGCCAGCCGACGCCAGGGCCTCGGCCGCCTCCTGCCTCTGGACCGCGACGAGCACGGCCGCGACATGCTTGCAGTTGCGCCCGACCGGGCAGGTGCAGGCGCCGCTGACGGTCAGCCGCCCCCAGCCAGCATCGCGCACACGAATCCGCTGGATGTACGGCTTGGGCGCCGTGCCAATGACTTCGGCCGAGATCAGGCCGCCGTCGGGGGACACCACGACATCGCGCACACGGCCGCGGAGTTCGTAGATTCGTCCGGCCTCCAGCGTGCTGGCGGAAAAAGCCAGACGCAGGGCAGCGTCCGACAGGGCCAGACGGGAGCGTTTCTGATCGGTCATCACGACGTTCATATCTTTAGCATGAACGCGGCATCCGAGTCGCCGCCATACCGCAACCACATCGCCTGACGGGCCGGGCCGCACAAATTTCCACCCCTCCACCGCGCGGGATAACGGGTCGTTGCCAAATGACGCGAACCGTCACCATTCGCCCCTTTGATGCCACCATCCGGCCATGCCCTGGTTCGGTTCGCCCGACACCCTCCCCTCCGTCAACCATCAGACGGGGCCGGATCATCCGGGTCCCGAAGGAGCAAACCGAATATGCGACACATCCCGGTAGGCGCGGCCCTCATCGCGACGGCTCTGGTGCTGACAGCCTGCGGCCAGCGGCCGGGTGACCGAGCCGTCTCCGGCGGGCTGATCGGCGCTGGCGGCGGCGCAGCGATCGCGGCCATGACCGGCGGCGCCCCCTTGGTTGGCGCGGCCATCGGAGGCGCGGCGGGCGCGCTGGGCGGCGCGCTGACCAGCCCCCGCGATGTCAACGCGGGCCGGCCGCTCTGGCGATAGCAGAGAGCGCCCTCAGAGCATGATCACGCTGAGCGGACACGTAGAAGCGTGTGAATCATGCGATCAAACCATGAGGTAGAGCGCGCTGACCGTTTCCGGTCAGCCTCAAAGCGCTCTACCGCGGCCCCTTGGCGGCGGCGAGTTCCTTCCGCAGGCGCTCGATCTCCTCCCTCAGCGCGGCGATCTCGCGTTCGGACGGGTCCGCCGCCTTGCCTTCCGCGCCCTCGGGCTGCTGGCGGAAGGGGGCGAACAGATTGAACGCCCGTTCCATCATGGCCATGTTCTGGCGGCTGACTTCTTCCATGTTCCCAAAGGGAAACAGCCCCCCCATGGTGCGCTGCACGGTCGACCGCACCTGTTCCTGCTGCTGGGCGAAGGCGCCCATCGCTTCTTCAAGGTAGCGCGGCACCAAGCCTTGCATCGAGCCGCCGTAGAACCCGATCAACTGCCGCAGGAAGGCGGTCGGCAGCAGGTTCTGGCCCTTGCCCTCTTCCTCGACGATGATCTGCGTCAGCACGCCCCGGGTGATGTCGTCCCCCGTCTTGGCGTCATAGACCACGAAATCCCGGCCCTGGCGCACCATCTCCGCCAGGTTGTCGAGCGTGATGTAGCTGGAACTCTCGGTGTTGTACAGACGCCGGTTGGCATACTTCTTCACCACCACCGGCGGCGCATCGGCCGCGCGGGCTTCGGGTTCGGCTTGGACAGGGTTGGCCATGCATCCCTCGCGATGGGCGATAGCACTACCATGCGGCGGAATTCGCACTTGCGAAAGCCCCCCCTGCCCGACAATCCTCGTTCCGACACGGAACAGCCACCCGCCGTCCTGGCAGAACCTTATCCGAACGGGGCGAATGAGCATCGTCTGAACGCTTAAATGACAGTTGCCGCCCCCCTGTTCCTCCCTTCGCCGAGCAACACTATATGGTCGGGCATGGCAGGAGACTCGGAGCGGAATGACCGACACGGCCGGCAAGGATCACGCGCGGGAGGCCGCGGAAGCGGAGCGCCTGCGCCGGCTGGCCGAGGATTGGATCACCGTGTGGCAAAGCGAACTGGCGGCGATGGCGACCGACCAGGATACCCAACAGGCCTGGCGGGCTACGCTGGATGTGTGGGCCGGCCTCGCCGCCACGATCATCCGCGGCATGCCGCGCGGGACCCCGCAACGTGATCCAGCCAACCCCGCACACTCCGCCTCATCTCCCGCCGGGGCCGGGACTGCGCCGCGGGCCGAGGCCCCTGCTGCTGCACCTGACCCTCGCGATGCTGAAATCGAGCATCTCCGTCGCCACCTCGCCGGACTGGAATCCCGACTGGCCGAACTCGAGCGTGGCGGCGATCCGCGCCGCGCTGGGCCCCGCAAGCGCGCGCGCCGCGTTCCCCCAGGCGGTCCTGCATGAGGCACTGCGGCAAGACTCGGCACTGATCGCCGGCATCGCGGCCTATCGGCGCCATCCCTGGCAACGCAGCGTGGAGGACCCGCCGGTCATCTGGCGGGAAGGCGCCTCCCGGCTGCTGGATTACGGCGGCGCCGGTCCGACGGTTCTGGTGGTGCCCAGCCTGGTCAACCGGCCGCATGTGCTGGACCTGATGGAAGGGCACTCCATGCTGCGCTGGCTGGCCGCCCACGGCGTCCGCCCGCTGCTGCTGGATTGGGGCGCGCCGGGGGACGCGGAACGGCGGTTCACCCTGACCGACTACTGCGCCGGCCGGCTGGAACGCGCGCTCGGCTCGGTCGGCGAGCCGGTTGTTCTGGCTGGCTACTGCATGGGCGGGCTGCTGGCGGTCGCCGCCGCCCAACGACGGCCGGACCTGACGCGCGGCCTGGCGCTCCTCGCAACCCCCTGGAACTTCCACACCCCCGACCCCAACCGCGCTCGGCAGCTCGCCGATTGCCTGCCGCTGCTGGAGCCCGCCCTGGCGCTGCACGGCGCCCTGCCGGTCGATCTGCTGCAATCGCTGTTCGCGCTGCTCGACCCCTGGGGCGTGGCCGAGAAATACCGGGCTTTCGCGCGGCTGGACCCGGACAGCGATCGGGCCAGGCTGTTCGTGGCGATGGAGGACTGGCTGAACGACGGAATCCCCCTGGCCGAACCCGTGGCACGGGCCTGCCTGGGGGAATGGTATGGCGCCAACGCGCCCATGCGCGGGCATTGGCACGTGGCGGGCCTGCCGGTTGATCCGTCCGCGATCCGATGCCCGAGTTTCGTGGCGATCCCCGGCCGCGATCGCATCGTGCCGCCGGACAGCGCGGAGCCGCTGGTCCGGCTGATCCCTAACGCCATCCGACACGCTCCGGCCGCCGGCCATGTCGGGATGGTGGCGGGGATGGCGGCCGAACGGGTGCTGTGGCGCCCGTTGCGCGATTGGGTGCTGGGGCTGCCACAGGTTCGGTGAGCGTCTCCCGCTGTCCGCTTATACCGCCGCGAACAGCATCTCCGGCCGATACACCTCCGACACCAAGCCTTGCTCCGCCGCGTAGCGCAGGCAGAACTCGATGCCGATCCGGTTGGCCTCCAACCCGTAGGGCAAGGGATCACCCCCGATCACGGCGCCGTACCGCGCCTCGGCCGGCGGCTCCGTCGCTGCCGCCTTCGCCGCCCCGCACATCCGAAACAGTTCCCCGGCCAATCCCGGGTGCGCCGCCAGAAGCGAGTCCTTCACGCAGAGGATGTGATTGACCGGATAGGCCCCGGTCTTGCGGAACCAGGCGGCGGCCGCGGCCGCGGCATCCGGGATCACCGTCCGCACCTTGGCCGCGTCAAGCCCGGGCAGAGCGATCGCCGCGTCGATCTCTCCCGCCAGCAGCATCGTCCGCAGGTCCTGGCCGGGCGCGATACGGACCACGTTCGGAGGATCGGCGTATTCCAGGACATGCGCGTCCTCGGACGTGACCCAGGTGATCGCGCGGTGATCGACGCCGTACTCCTCCAGCAGGATGCCCCGCACCCAGATGCCGGTGGTCTGGGAGAACGCGCGCACGCCCACCCGCTTGCCCACCAGGTCTTCGGGTCCGCGCAGCGACGAGCCCACCGGACAGACCAGGGCCGCGTGGTGGAAGCCGCGCATCACCACGACCGGCAGGGCCGAGATCCCCTTCCCGTTCGCATGCGCCTGGGCGTGGGTGGTGAGGGCGATCTCGCACAGGTCGAAATCCCCCGTCCGCACCTGCCGGCGGAAGGCGCGGGTGATCGGCTCCACCGTCTCCCATTCAAACCGCAGCCGGTCGGATGTGACGGAGCCGTCCCTCAACGCGCGGATATGCGGATAGTCGGCGATCGCGGAATGCAGCGTGATCATGGGGCCTTCACCGTCGGATAGATGTAATCGCCATAGTGCTTGCGGAACGTTTCGATCAGCGCCGGGGGTGGCGCCGCATACAGGCCCTTTTTCGACACGAAGCGCCCGCCCATCAGCCGATCGAGCTTCACCGCCATCTCTCCCATCTTCACCAGATTGGTGATGCCGTTCAGGATCGGCACGCCATCCGCCGTTTCATGAATGCCGGCATGGGCGAGCAGCGCCATCACGACGCCCCCGGCCGCGATCACGACCTCGGCCCCGGCCTCGGTATTCTTCTGGGCGGCGGCGTTGAACTGGGCGACGACATCGTCGCGGGCGGGGCCGGGATCGAACGCCGCGGCCAGGTCGGTCAGACGCTCCACCGCCATCCGGTTCGCACCGGTGAAGCGCTGGCCGAGGCCGGACCGATGCACGTTCTCGACGATGCGCGGCGTGAACTTCTCATTGATCGTCACGAAGGAGAAATTGGCGCCCATCATGCAGGCCACGTGCATCGCCGATTCGCAAAGGCCGAGCACGGGGATGGGGGCGATTTCGCGGGCTTCGCGGATGCCGGGATCGGCAATGTTGCCGATCAGGAAGGCATCGTAGCCCTCGTTTACCGCGCGATGAACGTTCTTCAGGACCTCGGCGGTTTCGAGGAATTCCAAATAGCGAAACTGGTCGCCGACGCCGCCGACCTCGGTGATTCCCGCGACATGGATTTCGGTGCCGGTGTCCTTCACCTGATCGAGGATGCCACGCAGGATCTGGGGATAGGTGCCCCATTGATCCTGCCGCGTCATGCTTTGGTACCAGAGCTTCATCGCGTTGCCTCCCCCTTGTCGCGCGGGCAGTAGAACGGCGGTTCGGCGAAACGGCAACACCATGATCCGCGGGGCGGGGCGTTGCACTTTCCGGTGCCGCGTTACCGCGATCTTTACCTTTTGCGGCGACGTTCGGCGCATGAGCACCCGTTCCCCCTCGGCCACCATGGCCCGCGCCCACACATTCGCCTTCTCCGGCATCGAAGCCGTGCCGGTGGAAGTCCAGGTCCAGATCAGCAGCGGCACGCCCGCGTTGATCCTTGTGGGCCTGCCCGACAAGGCGGTGGCGGAGGCGAAGGAGCGTGTCCGCGCCGCCTTCGCCGCGATGGGGCTGTCGTTGCCGCCGCGAAAGGTGCTGATCAACCTCAAGCCCGCCGACCTGGCCAAGGAGGGCAGCCACTACGACCTGCCCCTCGCGCTCGGCATCCTGGCGGCGATGGAGGTGCTGCCGCGCGATGAGATCGCGGGATACGCGGCGCTGGGGGAATTGTCGCTGGATGGGTTGCTCAGCCCGGTGGCGGGCGTGCTGCCAGCGGCGATCGGGGCGTCGTCCCGTGACCTCGGGCTGATCTGTCCGGCGAGCCAGGGCGGGGAAGCGGCCTGGGCCGGCCGGATCGAGGTGCTGGCGCCACCGGACCTGCTGTCCCTCATCAACCACTTCAAGGGCACGCAGGTGCTCACTCCGCCCGTCGCCGCCGGTGTCGCGGATGCCTTGCCCGGCCCCGACCTGCGCGACGTGAAGGGGATGGAATCGTCTCGTCGCGCGCTCGAGATCGCGGCAGCGGGCGGACACAACCTGCTGCTGATCGGGCCGCCCGGCGCGGGGAAGTCCATGCTCGCCGCGCGCCTGCCTGGCCTGCTGCCTGACCTGGACCCGCGATCGGCGCTGGAGGTCAGCATGGTCCACAGCGTCGCCGGCCTGCTGGATGGCGGGCGGCTGGTGATGCGCCCGCCGTTCCGGGAGCCGCATCACTCCGCGTCCCAGGCCGCGCTGGCCGGGGGTGGGCAGAGGGCGAGACCGGGGGAGGTGTCGCTCGCCCACCGCGGCGTGCTGTTTCTGGATGAGTTGCCGGAGTTCCCGCGCCAGGCCTTGGAAGCACTGCGGGGGCCGATGGAGTCCGGGCGGACGACCGTATCCCGCGCGACGGCGCATGTGACCTATCCGGCCCGGTTCCAGTTGGTCGCCGCGATGAACCCCTGCCGCTGCGGGTATCTGGGGGATGGATCGCGGGAATGCGGACGGGCGCCTCGGTGCGGGGAGGACTACCGCAACCGGATCAGCGGGCCGGTGCTGGACCGGATTGACCTGGCGGTGGACGTGCAGCCGGCGACGGCCGCGGAACTCGCCCATGCCCCGCTGGGAGAGGCCACCGCCGTCGTGGCCGCCCGGGTGGCGCGGGCGCGGGCGGTGCAGACCGCGCGCTATGGCGCCGACGGGCCGGCCTGCAACGCCGAGGCCGATGCCAAGGACATCACTTTGCTGCCGGAAGCGCATCGCCTCGTCGAGCAGGCGATGGAGAGGCTGCGCCTGTCGCCGCGTGGCTACACCCGCATCATTCGTGTTTCCCGCTCGATAGCCGATCTGGCCGGCGCGGACAGCGTGGCTCGTCCGCATGTCGCCGAGGCCCTGGCGTTCCGGCACCGCGTTCCCGGTCGTTCGTAAACAGGAGGATTGAACTTGATACCTATCACGAAAATTGTTATACGTAGGGCAAGGCTGATCCTCCAGCGCAAGCGTGTCTTCGATGACGGGATGATCGCCGAGATGGTCCTGTGGGAAGTGCCCTCACCGGTGCCCGGGTCGGTGCATCGGCTGAAATACTCTCTGTTCTACGGCAACGAAGAAGGACGCCTGATCGGATACGACAATGAACGCGGCAAGGGGGATCACCGCCATTACGGCCCGCACCAGGAGGCTTATGGCTTTACCTCCCCGGAGCAACTGATGGCTGATTTCCTCGCCGATGTTCGTGCCGCCCGCCGGCAGTGCTGAAAGGTTAAGACGATGTCTGAAGTGAAAGTCATGGTGGGTGGCTCCCTTGAAGCGGATGCCGCCGATTTCGTGGATGCCTGGAAGCGCGCCGAAGCCGGAGAGACCGTTGCCGCCAGTCGCGTCCTGTCGTTCGACTCCTGGGAAGGTCTGTCATCCGTCCTGACAGGCGAACGCTATCGCCTGCTGCGCTATGTCCATGGCCATCCGGGCCTGACCATCAGCGGCCTGGCGCGGGAGATTGATCGGCAATACAGCCGTGTTCATGTCGACGTGACCGCCCTGGAAACCGCCGGGCTGCTGCATCGGGTTGACGGGGGCCTTCACACGACCGCCGACCGGATCACCGTGGCGATTGCTCTCTGACCCGCACGCGGGAAGGCGCCCTTTAGCCCTCCCGCCGGAAGGCGTCGGCGATCCGGCGCACCCGGCCCGCGGCATCCACCAGCAGCAGATCGAAGCGGACCCCGTTCGCGCCCCAATGGGGGTTCTCGGCCAGGATCAGGTCCGTCGCTTCCAGCAACCGGGCCTGTTGCCGAGGCGTCACCGCGACGGCGGCTTCGGCCAGGCGGGCGCGGGCCTTCACCTCCACCACCGCCAACAATCCGTCGCGTTCGGCCAGGATATCGATCTCCCCCGCGGGCGTGCGACGGCGTCGCGCCAGGATCATCCAACCGTCGGCGCACAAAGCCGAACAGGCGGCATCCTCGGCCGCCACGCCGCGAGCATGAGACGTGGGGCGCTGGCTTGCTTCCATGATGCAAGATTGGCCGAAACCGGTTAACATCCGGTTAACGAAACGCTGCCAAGAGAACCCGCCATGCCCCGCTTCAAGGACGACCTTCCCCACGGCGTCATCCCCGCCACCCTGCTGGCGCTGAACGACGACTGTTCGATCGACGAAGCCGGGACCCGCGCCCATCTGCGCGACGTCGCCCGGACCCGCGGCCTCTCGGCGATCACGGTCAACGGCCATGCCTCGGAAGTCCATGCCTGCACGTTCGAGGAACAGGAACGCATCCTCGATGTGACCATGGAGGAAGTCGGCGACCGCCTGCCCGTCATCAGCGGCGTCTGGGCCGATGGCTCCCACCAGGCGGCGAAGCTGGCCCGCATGGCCGAACGGCACGGGGCCGCGGCGATCCTGGTCTTCCCCTCCCAGGTCTTCTCCATGGGCGGGCAGCTTCGGCCCGAAATGGCGATCGCCCATTTCTCCACCATCGCGGACGCCACCGACCTGCCGATCATCGTCTTCGCCTATCCGGAGCGCAGCACGCTCAGCTATCCGTTGGACACAATCGTGAAGATGGCCGAGGCCATCCCCTCCATCCGCGCCATCAAGGACTGGTGCAACGATCCGATGCTGCATGAGCGGCAGATCCGGACGCTCCAGTCGCTCAGCCGCCCGGTCAATGTGCTGACCACCCATTCGGCCTGGCTCATGCACTCCCTGACCATGGGTGCGGCGGGGCTGCTGTCCGGATCCGGCAGCGTGATCCCCGACCTGCAGGCGGCCTTGTTCCAGGCGATCCAGGCCAACGACCTGCGGCGCGCCCAGGCCATCAACGACCGCATCTACCCCCTGGCCCAGGCCTTCTACGCCGCCCCCGCCCTGGACATGCACAACCGCATGAAGGAATGCCTCGTAATGCTCGGCCGCATGGAACGCGCCGTGGTCCGCCCGCCTCTGGTCCGCATCACCGACGCCGAACGGGACCGCCTGCGGGAGGCCCTGCGCCAGGCCGGCATCGGACCGGACGGCGCACTGGACCTGGCGGCCTAGCCTCCCCGATCAGACCCGTTCGCTGAGCTTGATCGCCACCTTGCAGCCGGCCTTGATCGCGGCCGAGAGGAACCGGTAGCCGGGGGCGTCCTCCGCCCCGTGTTCCAGGCCGATGTCGCGGTGTTCCAGTTCCTCGGCGCGGAAGGTTTCGATCGTTTCCCGCAGCGCTGGCTCCCGATCACCGAGGTCGGCGATCTGGGCGCTGTAGTGTTCGTCGATCGCTTCCTCCACCGCGACGGTGCAGGCCATCGCCGCCCGTTCCCCCATCGCCGCCGTCACCGCGCCCAACGCGAAGCCGGCCAGGTGCCAGAACGGCAGCAGCGCGGTCGGGCGGACCCGCCGCCGAGCGATGAGGCCGTTGAAGGTTGCGAGGTGGGCTTGCTCCTGCTCTTGCATGTGGCGGATCAGGTCGGCCTTGTCGCTGTTCCGCAGCACCGCGAGTTGTCCGGCATAGATCCGCGTGGCGCCATACTCGCCGGCGTGGTCCACCCGCACCATGCGGGCAATCGCTTGGTCCTGGCTGGGGTCACCGGGCAAATGGGTCATCGGCGGCGGGTCCTTCGGACCATCACGGCCGAGAACAGGGCCGTCAGGGTCAGGGCGAACAGAAAGTTCATGGCCGCCATCGACAATGGCAGGCCGGGGATCAGGAACACGGGCTCATCGCACGGCTTCGATGGGCGCGCCGGCATCGCCGCCAACCGATCCGCGATCGACCCCCCGGCCGACAACCGCCCCGCCGAACATTCCGGCAAGGGGCTCGGCCACCAGCCGAACTCGACGCCGGCATGCACGAAGGCCAGGCCCGCGGCCGAGGCGAACGAAAGGATCATCAGCCAGATCAGGGTCTTGGCGTGCCTGGCTGGCATCAACGCCGCCGCGATGCCGCAGATGGCGCCAATGCGATAAGGCCACCGCTCCCACAGGCACAGCGCGCAGGGCACCAGTTCGGCGAAGGTTTCTGACCCATGCGCGACGGCCAGGGCGATCACGCAGGTCAGCGCGCCCGACAGGGCAATGGTGCGGAGGGACGGGTCTTGCATCCCCCCGATTTGGACCCGACCGGCCGGTCGCGCAAGTTGCCGATGTGTGATCACCCCCCTAGTGTGCGCCCGATCACACCGGGGAAAGTCACGCCATGCAGCGCATCGTCTGGGGCCGCAAAACGTCGAGCAACGTCATGAAGGTGCTGTGGGGGCTGGATGAGCTCGCGCTGCCGTTCGAGCGGATCGACGTCGGCGGGTCGTTCGGCAAGACCGACACCTCGGAATATCGGGGCATGAACCCGACAGGGTTGGTGCCGACACTCCAGGAGGGTGAGTTCACGCTGTGGGAGAGCAACGCGATCCTGCGCTACCTTTGCCACGCGCATGTCCCGGGGTCTCCGCTTTGGCCGCAGGCGCCTCAGGCCCGCGCCAACATCGACCGCTGGATGGACGCGCAGCAGACGACATTCAACCGGCCCATGAGCCAGGTGTTCTGGGGCCTGGTGCGGACGCCCGCGGATCAGCGGGACATGGCGGTGATCCAGCAGGCGATCCAGGACACCGCGAAGGCCTGGGGGTTCATTGAGCCTCGGCTGGGCCGGCACGCTTTTATCGCGGGGGCGGAGTTCACGCTGGCGGACATCCCCTGGGGCGTCCACGCGCATCGTTGGTTCAACATGGATTATTTGGGGCTGGAGCGGCCGGATCTGCCGAATATCCGGGCGTGGTACGACCGGCTGTGTGAGCGGCCGGCCTATCGGACGCATGTTTCGAGCCAGCCGGTCGTCTGACCGGGCGGCTTTAAGAGCTGCTTTACCCCCTCTCCCCTTGCGGGAGAGGGTTGGGATGAGGGGTAGATACCCCCCAGTCGGTGCCGCTGCTTACCCCCCACCCCGGCCCTCCCCCGCAAGGGGGAGGGGGAAGTTGGGGTTAGGCCACAGGTTCTACGTATCTCGGGAACACACCCTGCGGCGCGGGCAGTGTTGTCCCATCGGCCAGCGGGGCCGCCAGGGACGCGAGATCGCGCCCCTCGGCTGGCACACCGAGCTGGTCGAGCATCTTGGCCATGCTGGTGGGCATGAAGGGTTGCAGCAGGGTCGCCACCACCCGAACCGTGTCGGTCAGGACGCGCAGGACCTCGGCCATCCGGACCTTGTCGGTCTTGTTCAGCGCCCAGGGCGCCTGGCGGTCGATATAGCCGTTGCCAGCGCGGATGACCTTCCAGATTTCCTCCAGCGCCTCATGGAACGTCTGCCGGTCCATGCAGCCGCGCACCAGGTCGGGCAGAGCGGCGGCGGCGTCGAGCAGCACCATGTCTTCCTCGGTCGCGGCACCACGGGCCGGCAGGGCACCGCCCAGGTTCCGCGCGATCATCGACAGGCTGCGCTGCGCCAGGTTGCCCAGGTCGTTGGCCAGTTCCACGTTGATGCGGGACACGATGGCCGGGTGGCTCATGGAGCCATCGGCGCCGAACGGCTTCTCCCGCAGCAGGAAGTAGCGGATCTGGTCGAGCCCGTAGGTCTCGACCAGCTTGCGCGGCTCGATCACGTTGCCGAGGGATTTGGACATCTTCTCCCCCTCCACCACCCACCAACCGTGGGACGACACGCGCTTAGGCGGCGGCAGGCCCGCGGACATCAGGAAGGCCGGCCAGTAGACGGCGTGGAAGCGGATGATGTCCTTGCCGACGAAATGCACATCGGCGGGCCAGAAGTCCCAGCGCGGGTTGGTCTCATCCGGGAAACCGCAGGCGGTGACGTAGTTGTTCAGCGCGTCGAGCCAGACATACATCACATGTCCGGGCGCGTCCGGCACCGGAATGCCCCAGTTGAACGTGGTGCGGCTGACCGACAGGTCGTGCAGCCCGCCCTTCACGAAGCTGATGACCTCATTCTTGCGTGAGGATGGGGCGATAAACTCCGGATGATCCTCATAGAATTGCAGCAGCCGGTCCTGCCAGGCGGACAGCTTGAAGAAATAGGACGGCTCCCGCACCCATTCGACCGGCGCGCCGGAGGGGGCAACCTTGGTGCCTTCGGGCCGGGTGGTCAGTTCGGATTCATCGTAGAAAGCTTCATCACGGACGGCGTACCAGCCCTCGTAATGGCCCAGATAGATGTCGCCAGCCTTCTCGATCCGCTTCCACAGCTCGGTGGTGGAGGCCTTGTGGCGTTCCTCGGTGGTGCGGATGTAATCGTCGTACGACACACCCATTGCATCCGCCATATCCTTGAAGTCGGCGGAAACCTGGTCGGTGAAGGCCTGCGGATCGAGGCCCGCGTCACGCGCCGCCTTCTCCACCTTCTGCCCGTGTTCATCGGTGCCGGTCAGGAAGAAGACGTCATATCCGTCCAGCCGCTTGAACCGGGCCATCACGTCGGCCGCGATCGAGGTGTAGGCATGCCCGATATGGGGTGCGCCGTTCACGTAATAGATCGGGGTCGTGATGTAGAAGCGCTTGCTCATGGGTCTCACTGGATTGGCCGGTCCTGCCCGTGCCACAGAGTGGGGCGGGCTTCAAGCTTCACGGACGGCGGGCGGCGGTTCTGACTTTGGGGCTCGGTCGATGCCAGGTCGTCATGGTCGGGCTCGACCCGACCATCGCCCAGCAGAATGATGTTTGAAATCATGCGCATTTCCATCAATCCGAATCCTTGGCGATGGTCGGGTCGGAGCCCGACCATGACGGGAATGACCGTCCCGTGCCCTACCCGACCGTGACGGGAATGGCCGACCCGTGCCCTTGCCCGACCATGGCGGGCATGGCCGTTCCTTGTCCTATCGCGACCTACCCCGCGCCCCCCCATCCCGGACCACCGCCAAACCGCCCCGACCTTGCCCCCAACCCCACCCCGCGCCTACCTTCCCCCAACGTCAAACCCAGGGGGAAACCATCATGCGAACAGCCGACGCCATTGTCGAAATCCTCAAGCGCGAGGGCACCGACACCCTGTTCTGCTTCCCCACCACATCCATCATCGAAAACGCCGTCGCCGCCGGCATCCGCCCGATCATCTGCCGGCAGGAGCGTGTGGGCGTCGACATGGCCGACGGCTATGCCCGCGTCACCAACGGCAAGCCCCCCGGCGTCTTCGCCATGCAGTATGGCCCGGGCTCCGAGAACGCGTTTCCCGGCATCGCCACGACCTTCTCCGACTCGGTCCCGGTCCTGTTCCTGCCGCTGGCGCAGGCGGTCGACCAGTCGCAGATCTTCCCGACCTTCCGCTCCGCCGTGACCTATGCCTCGGTGACCAAGCAGGTGGAGGAGATCCGCACCCCCGCCTCCACCGCCGACGTCATGCGGCGCGCCTTCAACGCGCTGAAGAACGGCCGCAAGGGCCCGGTGATGGTGGAGGTCCCGCGCGACATCGTGGACCTGGAGACCGGCTTCGACTCCCCGATCTACACGCCGATGCGGGAAAGCCTCTCCGCCCCCGATCCGCGCGATGTGGAGGACGCGGCGAAGCTGCTGGTTGCGGCCAAGTGCCCCGTGATCATCGCCGGCCAGGGCGTGCTGTATGCCGAGGCGTCGGCCGAACTGGTGCAACTGGCCGAACTGCTGCAAGCCCCGGTGATGACCACGGTCGACGGCAAGTCGGCCTTCCCGGAAGACCATGCGCTGGCGCTGGGTTCCGGCGGCAACACCTTCACCGGCCAGGGGCGGCTGTTCCTGTATGAAAAGGCCGACCTGATCCTGGGCATCGGCACGGGCCTGAACCGCCACCCGCTGACCACGCCGCCACTGCCCAAGGGCGTGAAGATCATCCACGCCACCAACGACACCCGCGACCTTCACAAACAGCACCAGACCGAGGTCGCCCTGCTCGGCGATGCCCGCCTGACGCTGGCGCACCTGATCCTGGCGGTGAAGGACCGGCTGGGCGGCAAGCTGCCCAATGCCTCCCCGGCCGCTGAGATCGCCGCCGAACGCGCCGCCTGGATGAAGCGCTGGGAAGCCAAGCTGACCTCGAAGGAATCCCCGATCACCCCCTATCGCGTGATGTCGGAGTTCATCCGCGTCGTCGATCCCGCGGGCGCGATCGTGACGCATGATTCGGGCAGCCCTCGCGACCAGCTTCTGCCGTTCTACCGCGCCACCACGCCGCGCGGGTATCTCGGCTGGGGCAAGTCGCACCAGCTGGGCACCGGCCTCGGTTTGGCGATGGGCGCCAAGGTCGCCGCGCCCGACAAGTTCTGCGTCAACTTCATGGGCGACGCGGCGTTCGGGATGACCGGCCTCGATCTGGAAACCGGCGTGCGGGCGGGCATTCCGTCGCTGACGATCGTGTTGAACAACAACACGATGGCGATCGAAATCCCACACATGAAACTGTCCCACGACGTCCACAAAGCGCGCGACCTGGGCGGCAACTTCGCCGACCTCGCGAAGTCGCTGGGCGCCTGGTCGGAACGCGTGTCCGACCCGAATGAGGTCGCCAACGCCATCCTGCGCGCCCGCCGCGCGACCGAGGACGGCAAGACCTGCCTGTTGGAAGTCATGACCAGCGCGGAAACCGCCTTCAGCCATCGCGGCGGCAAGAAGGAAGGCGAAGGTAAGGGGGATCACTGAACATGTCCGAGGAAATTCTGAACCGGGTGGAAAACGGCGTCGCCGTCATCACCCTCAACCGTCCCGACCGTTTCAACGCCCTGACGCGGGAGATGCTGTCGGACCTCGGCGCGATCCTGTCCGTCCACGCCGAGGACCCCGACATCGGCTGCGTCGTCCTGACCGGGGCCGGCAAGGCCTTCTGCTCGGGCGGGGATGTGCGGGTGCAGGCGCAAGCGGCGGCCGGAGGCGGAACGGGATCGCCCGAGCAGCGCGCCGACCAGCTGCGCCGCACGATGATCGCGTCCCAGCTTCTGCACGACATGCCGAAGCCGACGATCGCCATGGTCAATGGCGTCGCGGCCGGCGCGGGGATGTCGCTCGCGCTCGCCTGCGACCTGCGGGTGGTGGGCGAGTCCGGCCGGCTGACCACCGCCTTCGTCAAGGTCGGGCTGTCGGGTGACTACGGCGGCACCTACTTCCTGACCCAGCTCGTGGGTCCCGCCATGGCGCGGGAGCTTTATCTGCTGTCGGACATGCTGGACGCGCAGCGGATGAAGGAACTGGGCCTCGCCAGCCGTGTCGTCCCCGATGCAGACTTGGTGGCCGAGACCATGGCGCTCGCCCATCGGTTCGCCGAGGGGCCAAGGCTCGCGCATCGCTACATCAAGCGGAACCTGAACACCGCCGAGAAGGGCGTGTTGAGCGACACGCTGGACTCGGAAGCCCTCGGCCTGATGCGCACGCGCATGACCGAGGACCATGCCGAAGCGGCCCGCGCCTTCGTTGAAAAGCGCAAGCCGGTGTTCAAGGGCCGGTAATCGGGCCTATCGACGGACGCGCGCGGCGGGATGTGATGCCGGCAGCCGAGCGCGTCCGGGTCCGTTGAGTTTCTCGCGGAGGGTGCCGGGGGCATAGTCGCGCTTGTAGACCCCGCGCTCCTGCAGGATCGGCACCACGAGGTCGACGATGTCGCTGAAGGTCTCGGGCGTGACGGCATAGGCCAAGTTGAAGCCGTCGATGTCGGTTTCGGCGATCCAGGCCTGGAATTCGTCGGCGACGTCCTCGGCTGATCCGACGATCACCGGCCCGCGCCCGCCGATCGCGGCGTGGCGGGCGATTTCGCGCACCGTCCATTGCCGGTCGGGATCGGAGATCGTGAAACCCTCCAGCGCCGAGAGCATCGCGTTCGCCTTCTCGGTGAAGCGCAGCGGCTCATCCGGCGGCATGGCGGCGAAGTCGAGGCCGGTCCAGCCCGACATCAGCGTCAGCGCCGCGTCCTCGTTCACGTAGCCGAGGTATTCCTGATACTTGGCCTGCGCCTCGGCCCGGGTGCGGCCGGTGATCACGGTCATCATGGTGAAGACCGACAGATCGGCCGGATCGCGGCCGGCTTCGCGCGCGCGACGGCGAATGTCGGCCACGATGTTGCCGACCACCTTGCGGGAGGGGCCGTTGATGAACACGCATTCGGCGTGATCGGCCGCGAATTGCCGCCCGCGGGTGGAGGCGCCGGCCTGGTACAGCACCGGCGTCCGCTGCGGCGATGGCTCGCACAGATGGATCGCGTCCACCTGGAAGTATTTGCCCTGGTGGGTGACGCGGTGGATCTTGGAGGGATCGGCGAAGCGGCGGGTGGCGCGGTCGCGCAGGACGGCGTCGTCTTCCCAGCTTGCTTCCCACAATTTGTAGACGGCCTGCAGGTAGTCCTCGGCCACGGCATAGCGTTCGTCGTGGCCGACCTGCTCGGTCATGCCCATGCCGCGGGCGGCGCTTTCCAGATAGCCGGTGACGATGTTCCAGCCGATCCGGCCCTTGGTGAGGTGATCCAGCGTGCTCATGCGGCGGGCGAAGGGATAGGGATGCTCGTAGGACAGGGCGCAGGTGACGCCGAAGCCGAGATGCTGGGTCATCAGCGCCATGGCCGGGATGACCATCAGCGGGTCGTTCACGGGCACCTGCACGGCCTGTTCCAGCGCCGTCTCCGGCCCGCCCTTGTAGACGTCATAGATGCCCAGGACGTCGGCCATGAACAGCGCGTCGAACTTGCCGCGTTCGAGCAGGCGGGCCAGATCCACCCAGTAATCGAGCGTGTTGTATCGGTCGGCCTGGTCGCGGGGATGGGTCCACAGTCCGGGCGACTGGTGGACAACGCAGTTCATGTCGAACGCGTTCAGGCGGATCTGCTTGGTCAAGGGCGTGTCCCGGAAAGAATGGCGGATCCAGTCTAAGCCACCCCCCCACCCCAGGCAATCATCCCCCCAAGGGCCCGGTTCGAAGGGCCGTCGCCCTTGGTGGGGGTAAAGGGGGCAAAGCCCCCTTCCCTCTCGGTCCTAAAGCGCCGCCTGGAACCCCATCGGCACCATCTGATACCCGCCAGCGTCCTTCGCGATATGCCCGGTCGCCGGGAACGCCGCGTGGTAGAATGACACCTGCATCCGATCCGTTGCCGCCATGTCGAGCATCTTCTTGCGGCTGATGATCGCTTGCTCTCCGTCCATGTCGAACACCGCGGTCCATTCCGGCTTGCGCGCGAACAGGACCGGGTTGTTGGTCGTGTCCGACATCACCAGCAGGCGCCCGTTGCCCGAGGACAGCGCGAAGGCGGTGTGGCCCGGCGTGTGGCCATGGGCGTCGATCGCGGTGATCCCGGTAACGGGTTCCTTGCCCCACTGGAACTGGGTGATGTCCTTGGCCTTGGAACCGAACACGCGGCGGACATTGGCGAAGGCGGGCTTCATGCCGTCCGGCGCCGCGTTCATCTTGTCGTCGCTCATCCAGAACGCGAATTCCGGCGCCGGCACCATCAGTTCGGCCTTCGGGAACACCTCGGTCCCGTCCTTCAGCCGCAGGCCGTTGATGTGATCGCCATGGAAGTGGCTGACGATCACGGCGTCCACATTGGCCGGATCGAAGCCCGCGGCCTTGAAGTTGGTCATCCAGGAGCCGGTGGTCGGCGCGCCGCTGTTGCCGTTGCCGGAATCGATCAGCACCAGCTTCGATCCCGTGTTCACGACGACGGTGGTGAAGGGGATCGTCAACTTGTCGGTCGGCAGGAAGGCCGCGCCCAGCACGGCCTTCACGTCGTCCAACGCGGCGTTCTTGATGAAACCGTCCAGCGGGCGGGAGGCGAAGCCGTCATTGATGGCCGTGACTTCCATGTCACCAACCTTGAACCGGTAGTAGGCCGGCGCCTGCTGGCCGGACATTGGCTGCGCGGCCTGTGCCGCCTTGCCCAGCATGGGGGCGAACAGGGCGGTGGCGGCGGTGCCCGCCAGCGCGGAACGACGTGAAAGCTGCATGATGGATTCTCCCATTGTTTGTAACTCCCAAGCACCCCCTGGGT
>CAMCDA010000001.1 GCA_945873195.1 Asaia bogorensis | reverse complement strand
ACACTCTGGGCATCGACGCCGCTCCTGGCGGGGTGCGCAAATTCACGATGTGACCCGAGGATGACGCGGATGTAGTGCCACTCGGGCTGCAGATGGACCGTAAATATCTGATAAGACGGAGTTTATTTGAGTGGCTGTTAAATGTGGGCCAAGATCGTGCATGGTTGAGCCGTCATAGAAAAACGCGTGCAGGGCGGAATTACCTGTGATGTGAGCCCAACCCGTGACCTGCCCACTGGCGTTAATGGCCATGCCAGTACTGCTTTCCCCCCCAAGTGTGCCGAGGTCCTGCATGGTGGATCCATTGTGGACGAAAGCATGTTGGCCGGTATTTCCAGTCAGGGCGGCCGTACCCGTGACGTGTCCGCTGCCGTTTATGCCGAATCCGTAACTGATCGATCCCCCGAATGTCCCGAGGTCCTGCATGGTGAAACCGCTGTAGCGGAAAGTATGTGCATTGCCAAACTGGTTCGTGGCGAAACCTGCAACCTGTCCGCTGGCATTGATGGCGTAGCCTCGGCTCTCTGATCCCCCGAATGTCCCGAGAAGCTGCATTGTTGAGCCGTCGTAGCGAAAGGCGCGGAGGCCAGGATTACTGGTAAGGGTAGAAAAGCCCGCGACGTGTCCAGAGGCATTTATGCCTTGGCCTACAGTGTTAACGCCCGCAATAGTGCCAATGCCTTGCATGGTCGTGCCATCAAAACGGAAAGCATGTTGGTGATTCGTGATGGTTTGAGCCCAACCCGTGACCTGCCCGCTGGCGTTGATACCATAGCCCTTGCTGTTCGGACCGCCTAACGTCCCGAGCGCGGTCACCGTGTACATCGGGGCGGCAAGCGCCGGAAACGCAAACAGCGCGAAACCCGCCGCGTAAGTCCAAGTCCGCAAATGACCCATCCGTCGCATGTTGCCTCTCCACATCCGGTTCGCGCCTGATGACATCCGGCGTCGCTCGGCACCATCAATTCACGGGCACAATCTAAATGTAAATACTGTATATACTATGATCCATAGTGGGATACTATAAATTCAATTAGTATAATCAATGACTAGATGACGACCTATGGACCGAAGGACCATAGCATTATTAAAAATAATAACATCCGGCAGCCCCAAACCCGCCAGACAACATGCACGACCGCTGTATCTCCCTCACGAATCCTCCGGGGAACCGCGCGGTACCCCCGGCCTCTCCCCGCGTTGGCACACAGCACCACACCGAATGGTTCGCGGCGATCATTTTGCCCGCGCCTCCCGCACCACAGGCGGCCCCCGAGCGAGGTCCCCTGGGGCATCCCTTGGGGCATCCCCTGCCGAAGCCGGCACCAACCGCGCGGGCCGGATCGTGCGCCAAACCCCAGGCCGATACGCCCGCGCGGGCGGGCGCGAGCGCGTGGCGCGCGCGGCCTCTCCCTTGATACGGCGCGGCATGGCGCTGGCCTCGGGGTAGGCCTTCAGATCGGCCTCCACCCGGTTGAGTTCCGCGATCGGCAGCGACCGCGCCTGATTGAGCAACCGGGCCGTCGCCTGCAAGGCACTGATTAGACGGAGAAACCTCTGGCCCTCGGCGGTATGGAACCCGTGCGTCGTGGTCTTGGCGCGCAGGACATCGCGCCCTGCCTCGGTGCGGGCGCCGGTGCTGGCCCCGCCATGCATGCGGCAGCGGCCGTTCCGCATCGCTGGCTGGCGGCAGGCCAGGCCCGCGCGGGTGCGGGCGCCGCAGCATGGCAGGGTCTTCAGATCTCGCCGTGGGTTGCCGTTGCGGAGCGGCCCGGGGGCCGGTTTCTCACCGGGCATGGGGTCGTGCCGGGTGGAAAAAACCGCCTCGGCGGCCGGCGGGGGCGGGTCCCCGGGGGCACTCTCGCGCTCATCCTCACCGGGCATGGGGTCGTGGTCGGTGGAAAAATCCATTTCCTCCGGCAGGCCCAGCGGGCGGTCCGGGTTATCCAGGGAATCCCAGGCCAGGATGTCATCGCGATAGGGCACCGGGCCTTTCGGTGCCTCCAGCGTCAACAGGAAACTATCCGCCACGCGGGGCATCAGCGCCGCCTTCTCCCGCAGCCGAGCGGCGGGGTCGGCGCCTTGGTTGTGGCGCATGGAGCGGCGGAGGCATTCCATCATGATCAGGTGGGCCGCGGTGATCCGGGCGGCGAGGATGGCCTCCACCGGGTGGGGCGCCCGCACCGCGAGCAGGGATTCCAGCAGCCGGTTGGTGGCGGCGACGCGGATCGGCTCGGGCAGGTCGGGGTCGAGGGAGAAGCATTTGGCGTAGTCGAGGAGGTAGTAGGAGAAGGCGGGCATCGGGGCTTGGGGCCAGGATATGGGGGACGGAAATCCTATCAAGAAATAGGAATATTGTCAAGATTGGGAGTTCGCCGGGTTGGGGCGTTGGGTGGCGGCCGGCAGACCGAATGTCGAGTGAATGGATTTCATCGGCTGCCGACTCCTGTTTTTTCATCGGCTGCCGGCTCCTTTTTTTCGTCATCCCGGCCTTGTGCCGGGACCAATCGCGGCACCTGGGGTGGTGTTGGTCCCGGCACAGGGCCGGGATGACGGGATATAGAGGCCAGCGGCCAATCAAGCCCGTTCACCCGATTGCCCTCCCCCACACCCTCCCCCACCCCGGCATCCTGTTGTAGAACCACCCAAGGCCGCACCAGGACGGCAGGACGGGAGAAACACGATGACGGCATCCTTCAAGGCGGCGCGCGACTTCCTGCTGGCCCATCGCACCGACCATGCAACCGCATGCCGCGACTTCCGCTGGCCCCAGCTTGACCGGTTCAACTGGGCGCTCGACTGGTTCGACGCCGAACTCGCCGCCGGCCCCTCCGCCCACAAGCCCGCCCTGAAGATCGTCGGCGACGGCGCCGCGACGCTGAGCTTCGCCGAACTCTCCGACCGCTCAAACCGCGTCGCCAACGGCCTCCGCGCCCTCGGCGTCGCCCGAGGCGACCGCGTCCTCCTCATGCTCGGCAACGTCGTGCCGCTATGGGACCTGATGCTGGCAACGATGAAACTCGGCGCCGTCATGATCCCGGCCACCACGCTGCTGACGACGAACGACCTGAAGGATCGTTTCACCCGCGGCCGAGTCCGCCACGTCGTCTGCACCGCCGCGGATGCCGCGAAGTTCGACGGCCTCGATCCCAGCGTCACCCGCATCGCGGTGGGGGACGCAACGACCGGCTGGCACCGCTACGACGATCTTCTGAAAGCCCCCGCGACCTTCACGCCGGACGGAGAAACCAAGGCCACCGATCCCACGCTGCTCTATTTCACCTCCGGCACGACCGCGAAGCCGAAGCTCGTTCTGCACACGCATCAGAGCTACCCGGTCGGGCACCTGTCCACGATGTATGTCGTCGGCCTGCAACCGGGCGACCTGCATCTGAACATCTCCTCCCCCGGCTGGGCCAAGCACGCCTATTCCTGCTTCTTCGCCCCCTGGAACGCCGGCGCCACCGTGTTCATCCTGAACCAGCCGCGCTTCCATGCCGCATCGATGCTCGACGCGATCGCCGAACACGGCGTCACCACACTCTGCGCCCCGCCCACCGTCTGGCGCATGTTCGTGCAGGAGAATCTGCAAACCCGCAAAACCATCCTGCGCGAAGTCTGTTCGGCGGGCGAACCGCTGAACCCCGAGGTCATCGATCAGGTGAAGGAAGCCTGGGGCCTGACGGTGCGCGATTTCTATGGCCAGACCGAAACGACCTCGCAGATCGGCAACCCGCCCGGCCTGCCGGTGAAGCCCGGCTCGATGGGCCTGCCGCTGCCGGGCTATCGCATCCGCGTGCTCGATCCCGACGACAAGGACGCGAAGGACGGGGAAGTCTGCATCGCCCTCGATCCCCCGCCGGTCGGCCTGATGCAAGGCTACCAGATGGATGACGGGTCGTTCGCCGATCGCGGCGCGGACGCCTACCGCACCGGCGATGTCGCGACGCGCGATCCCGATGGCTACCTGACATTTGTCGGACGCGCCGATGACGTGTTCAAGGCCTCCGACTACCGCGTCAGCCCGTTCGAGCTGGAAAGCGCCCTGATCGAACACGACGCGGTGGCCGAGGCCGCTGTCGTCCCCGCCCCCGATCCCACGCGCACCGCCGTGCCCAAGGCCTATATCACCCTGGCCGCCGGCATCGCCGCCGACCGGGACACGGCGCTGTCGATCTTCCGTCACATGCGGACCGCCGTCGCGCCCTATAAGCGCATCCGCCGGCTGGAGTTCTCCGACCTGCCCAAGACCATCTCCGGCAAGATCCGCCGCGTGGAGCTGCGCCAGGCGGAGGAAGCCCGCTACACCGCCGGCACCCGCGAACCGCGGGAGTTCCGGGAGGACGAGTTCCCCGAACTCACCCGCGCCTGAGCCAACCCGAGGCCGTCGCGACGGCGCCACTTTCCTGGATGAACCGTCATGCGCCGCTCCGATCAGCCCCAACGCGTCGTGTCCCGCATGCTGGATGAGCATGGGCAGCCGATTGAGCCGCGCCGTCGCCGGTCGTTTCTGTTCCGCCTGGTCCGCGCGCTGTTCGTCCTGGGCATCTTCGGCGGGCTTATCGCCGGCGGCGGCCTGCTGTGGTTCCTGAACAAGGAAGGCCGGACGCCGCGCGAATGGGCCCCATACCTCGACCGGCGCGCCCAGAACCACCGCGCCAGCATCACGGATTCGACCGCGCTGGTGACTGGCTATCTGATGGCGGCGGATCGGCTGACGCGAACGGCGACGGGTGAGCCGCCGGCGCATGTTGGCGCGTCCCCCGACCGCTCCGGCAGCCCGCGCGGTCGCCTGCGGCAGGTCGTCAGTCAGGCCGATCTCCGCGCCGCCGTGAACAACGCCGAACCGGGCGATGTGATCATGCTCGCCCCCGGGCGCTTCACCTTCGTCGATCGCCAGATCGGCGTCGGGCGGCCAGGGACAGCGGGAGCGCCGATCACGGTCCGCGCCGCGCGCCTCGGCGACACGGTGATCGAGGCCAACCAGGGCGTCGTCTTCAAGATCAGCGCCCCGTTCTGGCGGTTTGAGAACCTGACGATCCGCGGCGTGTGCGCCGGCGACAGCGATTGCGAGCACGCATTCCACGTCGTCGGCGACGCGCGCGGCACCGTGATCCGCAACAACCGGCTGGAAGACCTGAACGCCGCCATCAAGGTCAATGGCGAGAACGGGCGGTTTCCCGATGACGGGACCATCGACGGCAATACATTCGTGATGACAAAGCCGCGCGATACCTACAATCCGATCACGCCGATCGACATCGTTGCCGCCAGCAACTGGCGTGTCAGCTCGAATTTCATCGCCGACTTCGCGCGCGCCGACAACAGCAAGCCCACCTACGGTGCCTTCGCCAAGGGCGCCGGTGAGAACACGATCTTCGAGCGCAACGTCGTCTTCTGCGAATGGAAGCTGCGCGGCGCCGGCCAGCGTGTTGGCCTGTCCCTGGGCGGCGGCGGCACCGGTCCGGAACTGACCCGCGACCAGGGCCGTTCCGGCTTTGAACAGACCGGCGGCATCATCCGGGACAACCTGATCGCGTTCTGCTCGGATGTCGGCATCTATGTGAACAAATCCACCCGCTCGGTGATTGAGCACAACACGCTGCTCGATACCGCCGGCATCGATGTGCGGTTTCCCGAGTCCTCGGCCGATGTCACGGCCAACATCGTCGATGGGTCGATCCGGTCCCGCGACGGCGGCATCCTTCGCCTCCGCCCCAACGAAATCGGCCCCGTGCTCGGCCTGTTCGCCGGGTATCACCCAGTGCGAGGCCTGTTCACCGATCCGGCCAGGCTAGACCTGACCTGGCGGGAGCGGCCATCGATCCCGGGTGTCGGCGCGGGGCGCGTGGACCTGTGCGGCGTCACGCGTCCGGGTCAGTCCCTGGCCGGCGCGTTCGAGGATTTCGCCCGCTGCCGGTAGCGCCAGGGCCTCCAGGCGGTGGTAAATGCGATACGCCGCACTTCGGTGTTCGCCCTCCGCCCGCCAGGGGCTAGGATGGCCGGCCAGGACCCCAGCGTCCCCATCCCGATCCAGAGGTGTGCCTTGTCCCGCAAGCCCAACCAAAGGGCGCGCCCCTCCGCACGCCCCGCCACGAAAGCCCTCGGACGCCCGACGGGCGGAGCGGCGATACCCGCCGATCTCGACGTCACGATCGCGCGGATCGGCGCCGACGGCGATGGCATCGGCCATGCGGCCGTCACCAACAATATCGGCCATGCCGACGCGGCTACCGACCCGGGCGGCCAGACCGTCTACGTGCCCTTCACCCTGCCCGGCGACACCGTCCGCGCGACCGGCCTGCGCCGGCACGGCCAGGGCCTGCTGGGCTCCGCCGAAACCTGGCTGACCCGAGGCCCAGACCGCGCCGATCCCCCCTGCCCGCATTTCGGCGCCTGCGGCGGCTGCGCGCTGCAACACTGGCAAACGGGCGCCTACCTTGCCTGGAAGACCGAGCTGCTGCGCCACGCCCTCCTGCGCGCCGGGTTCGCCGACCCGAACCTGGCGCCGATCGTGCCCTGCGCGCCCGCCAGCCGCCGCCGCATGGACCTCGCCGCGCGCCGCACCCGCGAGGGCGTCGTGCTGGGCCTGCACCGGGTCCGTTCGGCCGATGTCGTCGATCTGACCGATTGCTCGGTGCTGCATCCGGGCCTGACCGCCCTGCTCGATCCGCTGCGCGCCTTGCTGCACGGGCTAGGCACGCCCTGGCGCCATGCATCGGTGAGCGCCAATCTCCTCGACAGCGGCCCCGACCTGCTGCTGCGGATCGAGGCCGAACCCACCCCCGCCGACCGCGCCACAATCGCCGGCTTCGCCCGCCGCCACGATCTGCCCCGCATCGCCTGGGCGGCGGGGACCGAGGGCACCGAACCCGTCTCCCTGCTGCGCGCGCCCACCACGGTCCTGTCCGGCGTCACCGTCACGCCGCCGCCCGGCGCCTTCCTCCAGGCGACCGAGAGCGGTGCCCAGGCCATCATCGCCGCCGTCCTCGCCGCCCTGCCGGAGCGCATGCCCAACCGCGCCCGCATCGCCGAGTGCCACGCCGGCTGCGGTACCCTGACCTTTGCCCTAGTGGAACGCGCCCGGGTGCAGGCCTGGGAGGGCGACGCCCCATCCTTCGCCGCCCTGCGCCAGGGGGCCAACAACGCGGGCCTCGCCGGACGGGTGCAGGCGGACCAGCGCGACCTGGCGCGCCAGCCGGTGCAGGCGAAGGAGCTGGCGGGGTTCTCGGCCGTCGTCCTCGACCCGCCGCATAACGGCGCGATCGAGCAGATGGGGCCGCTCGCGGCATCCGACGTGCCGCTCGTGATCTATGTGAGCTGCAACCCCGTGGCCCTGGCGCGCGACGCCGCCGTGCTGCGGGAAGGCGGCTACCGGCTGGATATCGCGACGCCGATCGACCAGTTCCTGTGGTCCCCGCGGCTTGAAAGCGTGTGTGTGTTCCGCCGCGATCGGCGGTAGGATCGGCGCATGGCACCGCGCATCCCAGGCCCCATTCCGCAGCATCCCGACGTGGTCATCGAATCCGAGCAGCGCGTCTGGTCGGGGCGGTTTCCGCTGGATGTCTTGAAGTTCCGCCACCGCCGCTTCGATGGCGCCATGAGCGGCACGCGCACCTGGGAGCTGTGGCGGCGGGGACGGGCCTCGGCGCTGGTGCCTTACGATCCCGTGTCCGACAAGGTCGTGCTGATCGAACAGTTCCGCTTCCCCGCCTTGGCCGCCGGCCTCGATCCCGTGCTGGTCGAACTGCCCGCCGGCCTGTGTGAGGACGGGGAGGCGCCCGACGTCACGATCCGCCGCGAGATGCGGGAGGAGATGGCGATGGACGCCGACCGCGTGCAATGGATCGGCCGCTATGTGCTGACCGCCGGCGGATCGGACGAATTATGCGAGCTCTATGTCGGCCGCGTCACCGCGCCGGACACCGGTCCCGACGGCATCGCCTGGCATGCGGGGGAGGCGGTCGAGAACGAGGACATCCGCGTCCGCGTCTGGTCCGCCGATGCGGCGATCGAGGCCGCACTGGCCGGCCGTTTCACCAACTCCATCACCGCGATCGGGCTTCTGTGGCTGGCTGCCCGCCGTACTGCGCTGCGGGCCGAGTGGCTCGCCGCTTCGACCTGAAGGAACCACCCGCATGACAGAACGCCTGTTCCTCGACAATCCCCGGCTGGCGGTGACCGACGCCGTCGTCCTGTCGGCCGGCCCCGAGGGGATCGTGCTGGACCGCACCATCTTCTATGCGCGCGGCGGCGGGCAGCCAGGTGACAGCGGCGCGCTGCGCTGGGATGGCGGGGAAACCGCGATCTCCGAGGCGGTGAAGGGCGAAGGCGAGACGATCCTGCATCTGCTCGCGCCCGACGCCACGCTGCCGCCCGTGGGCGCGACGGTGGAGGCCGCGATCGACTGGGAAAAGCGGCACCGGCTGATGCGGATGCACACGGCGATGCATCTGCTGTGCAGCCTGATCAAGGGCGCCGCGGTGACCGGCGGGCAGGTAGGGGTGGAGAAATCCCGCCTCGATTTCGATCTGCCGAACCCGCCGCCGAAGGAGGAGATCCAGGCCGGGCTGAACGCCCTGATCGACGCCGATCACCCGGTGCGGATCGAATGGGTGGATGAGGCGGTGCTCGACACCGATCCCGGCCTGGTGAGGACGATGTCGGTGCAGCCACCGCGCGGCACCGGCCGGCTGCGGCTGATGCGGGTCGGGAATGAGGCGGGACTGGTCGACCTGCAACCCTGCGGCGGCACGCATGTGGCCTCGACCGGAGAGATCGGGCCGGTGCAGGTGGCGAAGATCGAGAACAAGGGCAAGCAGAACCGTCGGATCACGATCACCCTGGCGGGGTAGTCGCGTCGGATCGCCCATCACGAAAACATGGCGTCCGACCCCCGTTCGGCGCATATCATCCTTGTCCTGAACAGCACGCGGAGCCACGGATGTTCGAAACCGTCGTCGTAATCTGGGTCATCGTCCTGGTCCTTGTCGTCATGACGCTGTTCGCCGGCGTCAAGACCGTGCCCCAGGGCCAGATATGGACGGTGGAGCGCTTCGGTGCCTACACGCGCATGCTGGAGCCAGGCCTGCAATTCGTCCTGCCCTACATCGACCGCATCGGCCGCAAGCTGAACGTGCAGGAACAGGTCATCGAAATCCCCGAACAGACCGTCATCACCCGCGACAACGTCACCGTCACGGTCGACGGCATCATTTATTTCCGGGTGATGGAGCCTGAAAAAGCCGCCTATCAGGTGCAGAACCTGGAACTCGCGCTGACCACCCTGGCAATGACCAATATCCGCTCGGTCATCGGTGAGATGGAACTGGACGCCACGCTGTCGTCGCGCGAACGGATCAATTCTTCCCTCCTCGGCATTCTGGACGGCGCCACGCTGCCCTGGGGCGTGAAGGTCAGCCGCGTCGAAATCCGCAAGATCGAACCGCCGGAGAACCTGATCCTGGCGATGAACCTGCAGATGACCGCCGAACGCGAGCGGCGCGCCGTCGTGGCCCGCGCGGATGGCGAACGCGAGGCCTCGATCAAGCGGGCCGAGGGCGACAAGCAGGCGCTTATCCTCTCAGCCGAGGGGCGCCAGCAGGCCGCGATCCGCGACGCCGAGGCCCGGGTCGCCCTGGCCCGCGCGGAAGCCGAGGCGACCGAGGTCGTTTCCGTCGCCGCCGCGACGCACGGGACCGAGGGGCTGCGGTATTTCGTCGCCAGCGCCTATGTGAAGGCCTTCGAACAGATCGCCGCCGCGCCGAACACGCGCCTGGTCGTGGTGCCGATGGAATCGAGCGGCCTCGCCGGCGGCATCATCCAGGCAATGGAACTGCTGAAGGCTGGCGGTGATACCGCGCCCATGGGTGCCCCCCCACCCCGCCCGCCTCGGCCCAACCCGCCGCCGGCGCCCACCGCTCCCTGGGGCGGCGCCACTTGAGCGACTGGATCCCGTGGATTGCCGGCGGGCTGATGCTGCTGGGGTTGGAAATCTTCGTCCCCGGCGCCTTCCTGATGTGGATCGGCCTGGGCGCGCTGGGCACCGGGCTGGTGGTTCTGGTCGTCGGCTTCGGCTTCGCGTTGCAGGTGCTGGCTTTCGGGGGATTGAGCGCCCTGGCGATCACCATCGGGCTGCGGCTGCGCAAGCCGGTGCGACGGTTGAACACGCAGACCGCCGGCCTGGTCGGGCGTCCGGCCACCGCGATCGCCTTCGACGGGCGCGCGGGACGGGTGCGATTGGGCGACAGTGACTGGGCCGCGCGGGTGCCGCATGACGTGGCCCCGCCCGAGGCGGGCGCGCATCTGCTGGTCGCGGACGTGGACGGAACGACCCTGATCGTGCGGCCCGACAAGGACTGAGCCGGCCCGATCCCGTTCAGAAAGACCGGCGTTCAGAAAGACCGGCATTCAGCAGGATCGGCGTTCAGAAGGATCGGCGCGCCCGCAGCGCCGCGGCCAGGGTCCCGTCATCCAGCACATCCAGCGCGCCACCCATCGGCACGCCCTGGCCGACCCGGGTCACCGACACGCCGCGCGGCCGTAGCCGGTCGGACAGCCAATGCGCCGTCGTCGCCCCATCGACCGTGGCGCCGAGGGCCAGGATGACCTCCGCCACTTCGCCTTCCGTCACACGGGCGAGCAGGGACGCGGTGTTGAGATCGTCGGGGCCGATGCCGGACAGCGGTGACAGCGTGCCGCCGAGGACGTGATACAGCCCGCGATGCACGCCGGCGCGTTCCAAGGCCCAGAGGTCGCCGACCCCCTCCACGACGCAGATGACCGACCGGTCGCGGTTCGGATCAACGCAGACCGAGCAGGGGTCGCGGCTGTCGAGGTTGCCGCAGTCGGCACAGGGCTTCACGGCCCGCGCCGCGTCGGCCAGCGCGACGGCCAGCGGCAGCATCCGCGCCTCCGGCTGTTGCAGCATCCGCAGCGCGGCTCGGCGAGCACTGCGCGGCCCCATGCCGGGGAGCTTGGCAAGCAGGCTGATCAGGGTCTCGATCTCGGGGCCGCCCATGGTCAGGCGGTCCGGGTTCGGCTGTGCCGCATCAGAACGGCAGCTTGAACCCGGGCGGCAGGTTCAGGCCGCCGGTGACCTGCTGCATCTCGGCGGCCATCGCCGCGTCGATCTTTGCCTTGGCGTCGCGGTGCGCGGCCATGATCAGGTCCTCCAGCACTTCCGAATCCGCCGGGTCCACGATCTTCGGGTCGATCTTGATCCCGCGCAGTTCGCCCTTGCCGTTCATCGTCACGCGGACCATCCCGGCGCCGGCTTCGCCCACGAGTTCGATGGTCTGCAGGCGCGCCTGCATCTCCTCCATCTTCGATTGCATCTGCGAGGCCTGCTTCATCAGGCCGGCGAGGTTCTTCATGCGTCGGACTCCCAGGGAGAGGCGTCGTCGTCGTCGAGGAACTCGGCGTCGGGCGGCGCGAAATCAGGCATATCGGGTGGCGCTGCCTCGGTGGGAAGACCATAGGCGTCGGTGCCGCTGTCATGCACGCTGTCGATCCGCGCGCCGGGGAAGGCATCCATGATCGCGCGCACCAGCGGATGGTCCGATGCCGCGACCCGGCGCGCCTGGTCGGCGGCGACACCCTGTTCGGCGAGCGTCGGCTCCCCCGTGGCGGTCGACACGGCGATGGTCCAGCGGGCGCCGGTCACCTCGGTCATCAGGGCGGCGAGCTTGGACGACAGGTCGCGCGGTGCTTCTGGCCGGGTGCGGATTTCGATCACCGGCGGGGCGAAGCGGACCAGATGCACGGAATGCACCAGATGCGCGTGCAGCATCGCCTCCCGTCGTTCGGCGACCAGGGCGGCGACTTCGCGGAAACTGCCCAAACGCGGGGTGGCCGGCTGGGGCGTTGCCGTCGGGGCCAGTTCGGCGGCGAGCGCCATGACCGAGCCGCCGCCGGCCACCGCGCGCGCTGGCCCGCCGGATGACATCGTTGGGCCGTTGCCCATCGGGGCGCCGGAGGCTCCAGGTCCTGCCTGCGTGCCTGCCCCGATCGCTGGGCCGGACGACACTGCTGAACCGGACCCGCCGTTGGGCGCCATCCCGCCACCGGAAGGGGCACCACCGCCACCCGCCGGGGCCGGCGGGACGCCGCCGGCCATGATCCGGCGCACGAGGTCGCCGGGCGTGGGGATTTCGCTCACGTGGCACAGGCGGATCAGCACCATCTCGGCGGCGGAGCGGCGGTCGGGCGCGGATTCGACCTCTCCCACGCCTTTCAGCAGCATCTGCCAGGCGCGCGCGAGCGTCGGCACGGCCAGCCGGTCCGCGAGGTCGGCGCCGCGGGTGCGTTCGGCCTCCGGCAATTCGGGGCTGTCGCGCAGGCCGGGGATGGATTTCAGGCGGGTGACGGTGTGGATCAGCTCCAGCAGGTCCTGGAGCAGCGTGCCCAGGTCGGCGCCGCGCTCATGCGCCCGGTCGGTGATCGCCAGCGCGGCGGCGGGCTTGCCGGCCATCACGGCTTCCAGCAGGTCGAAGATCGCGTCGCGGTCCGCCTGGCCCAGCATGTCGGCGACCTGGGCGACGGTTACCGTCCCCTCGGCCTGCGCGATCGCCTGGTCCAGCATCGACAGCCCATCGCGCACCGAGCCATCCGCGGCGCGCGCGATCAGGTCGAGCGCCGGCGGATCGATCTCCACCCCTTCCTTCACCGCGATGCGAGCGAAATGGGCGTGCAGTTCGGCGATCCGCACCCGGCGCAGGTCAAAGCGCTGGCAGCGGGACAGGACGGTGATCGGCACTTTCCGCAGTTCGGTCGTCGCGAAGACGAACTTTACGTGCGGCGGCGGTTCCTCCAGCGTTTTCAGCAGCGCGTTGAAGGCGTAGCGCGACAGCATGTGGACCTCGTCGATGACGAAGACCTTGGTGCGCGCCTGCATGGGGCGAAATCGGGTGGCCTCGATGATTTCGCGGACGTCATCGACGCCGGTGCGGCTGGCGGCGTCCATCTCCACCACATCGGGGTGGCGGTCGGCCAGGATCGAGACGCAATTGCCGCAAACGCCGCAGGGATCGGCGGTCGGCCCGCCCTGGCCATCGGGGCCAACGCAGTTCAGCGCGCGGGCGATGATGCGGGCGGTGGTCGTCTTTCCGACTCCGCGCACGCCGGTCAGCATGAATGCATGGGCGACGCGGCCGGTGGCGAAGGCGTTCCGCAGGATGCGGACCATCGCGTCCTGGCCGATCAGATCATCGAATGTCGTCGGGCGGTATTTCCGCGCCAAGACGCGATAGGGCGTCGCCAGGGTCGGTTCCGGCGCCTGCACCGGCAAGTCGTCACCGAACAGCCCTGGCCCATCGGGCGGCGGGGGCGGTTCATCCTCGGTCGGTGGGTCGTCCTGGAACAGGCCGGACATGCGGGGCGGTCTCTTGGCCGCCACGGCGGCATGCGAATGGCGGCTGACGGCTTTGGGGGCGCTGGGACGTCAGCGCAAAGCAGGAGAAGTGCAATGTAGGAGACCGGCGAACGACCCGAGCGGAAACTCGCCGTGGCTGCTTCCTTCCGGACCTGACCGGGGTAGACAAGGCGCCCGTCCGCCACCGGCCTCCCAGGACGTTCATATCACCGATTGGGGGGGAGGAGGCAAGGTGGTGAAATCACCTTGTGCCTCGGATTGGCCCCCGTCGCCCGCACGCGGCCTATTCGAAGGCCACGCGCGGCAGCCACAGCGCCATGTCGTGCCAGTGGATCAGCACGATCGTCATCAGCAGCATCGTCACGAAAAACGGCACGGTGCCGCGAAATACGTCCCCGATCGATCCCTCGCCGCGGACCGCCTGGATCACATACAGCGTCATCCCGACCGGTGGGCTGATCAGGGATATCTCGCACATCAGGACCAGGAACACGCCGAAGAAGACCGGATCGATTCCCGCGGCGACGATCAGCGGGAACACCAGCGGCAGGGTGCCGACCAGCATCGGCAGCGTCTCGAAGAACGTCCCCAGCACGACGTAGAAGACGAACAGGATGTACAGAAGCTGCGTCGCGCTGACATCGAGCGTGGCGACGAATCGGCCAAGCGTGGCGGTCACGCCCAACAGGCCCAGCACGAAATTCAGCACGAAGGCGGCCGCGAGGATCAGCATGCTCAGCGATGTGAGCTTGATCGTCGACAGGTACGCGTCATGCAGCATGCCGATGGACAGCCGCCGGTAGAAGGCGGCGATCGGCAGCGCGGCGATCACGGAAATCGCCGCGGCCTCGGTCGCGGTTGCCCAGCCGGCGTAGATGCTGCCCATGACGATCAGGAACACCAGCATGGGCGGCAGCAGATCGACCAACCGCGCCAGGCGGACACGTAGCGGGTCCACAACCGGCTCCCGCGGGGCGATCGATGGGCGGATCAGGGCCAGGATCACGATGCAGGCCATGAACATCACGGTCAGCACGGCGCCCGGGATCGTCGCGGCGGCGTAAAGGCGCGCGACCGATGTGTTGGTGAGCACGCCATAGATGATCAGCGCCAAGCCGGGCGGGATCAGGTTGCCCAGCGACCCGCCGGCGGCGATGGAGCCCAGCACCATGCGCGTATCATAGGACCGCTTGCGAAAGGTCGGCAGCGCCACGGTCGAGATCGTGGCGGCGGTGGCGACCGAGGACCCGGACACCGCCGAAAACAACGCCGAGGCGGCGATGTTGGTGTGCAGCAGGCCGCCCGGCAGCGGGTTCAGCCAGTCCGACAGGGACCGGTACATCCGCTCGCTCGATCCGCAGCGGACCAGGATCTCGCCCAGCAGGATGAACAACGGCAGGGCCATGAGCAGGTCCGCGTTCATCTGCTCGAAATACACGACGCCCAGGGCGTTCACCGCGGGCATCCCGAAATACATCCCGGCGCCGAGGATACCCAGGATGAACATCACGGTCGCGACATGCAGCCCCAGCGCCATGAGGCCGAGCATCAGGAGGAAGCCGAGGCCGGCGGCCTGGACGTCGATCATCGGGCGGCTCCTTCGGCGTGTTCGCGTTCACGTGCCAGTTGGGTTTCCGTTTCGATTTCCTCATCCAGGCTTTGCGGGCCATAGAGCTGTTCCAACCGAACACGGTCGCGGAGCAGCAGGACGGCGCCATGCAGCGCGGCCCCGCTGGCCGCGGCGGCGAAGACCGCGAGGCCGATGAACCAGAGAGCCTGGGGAATCCAAAGCGGTGTCTGCATCGGTGTATTGGCGTGGCGCCAGTTCACCGGGTCCATCCAGTCGCCCTTGTGCGAACCGAGACTAGCCTGAACCTCGGCGAGGCCGCGCACGGCGCAGAAGATGGCCATCGCCGCCAGCGTGATCAGGGCCACCACATGCAGCACGCCACACACGACCTTCGGCAGATAGGGAAAGGCCAGGGTGATGCGCATATGCGCGCGCTCGGTCAGCGTATAGGTGAAGCCGGCGGCGCTGACGATCGCCATCGCGTAGCCGCTGAGTTCATCAATGCCCTGGAATGAAAAATCGTAGAATTTGCGCGCGATGACCTCGATACAGGTCAGGACGGCGATGGCCATCAGGGCCCAGCCGCTGGCGATGGCAAGCGCGCGTCCGGCTGGTGCGAAAAATGTCAAACGGGGATGCTCCGTCTTATCAAAAACCTCGCCGTGGCGCGTGGCCCGTCGACGCTCACGCCATGGCGCCTGGAAAGGAAAAGACCCGGGATCGGCCCGCCACGCCGCCCGCGGATGGCCTGTGGAAAGCCTCCGCGGACGTCATGGCCGAACCGATCACGCCGACTTGCTGGCGCGATCGGTTCAAGGCGCGGCGGTCAGCTTGACCGTCTTGCCGACCGTATCGTTCCAGGCCGCCACGCAGGCCGCGCCGCATCGCTTCGCCCAGCGCGTGAGGACGGTTTCCTGGGTCACCTTGTCCAGCAACGCCTTGTCCGCGTCGGTCGGTGTCACGGCGATCAGCTTGCCGGGCTTGCCCTCCGAGCAGGTGCCGCCCTGTCCGGTCGTGCAGATCAGGCCCATGTCGTTCTCGTCCTCGATCACCTTCCAGGCGCGATCGGACCAGGTCTTCGCCTGTGCTTCCATGAAGGCCTTGGTCTTGTCGTCCAGCCCGTTCCAGGTGTTCAGGCTGACAACGAGGTTGGCGACCGTGAAGCCCAGGGCCAGTGGCAGGACATGGGTCGTGACCTCATGCCATCCGGCCTTATAGGCGGGCATGGTGCCGGTGATGCCGCAATCGACGGTGCCGCGTTGCAGGGCCGGCACGACTTCCGCGAAGGGGATGGTGACGCCGGTGCCACCCAAGCCGGCCACGAGGTCACCCTGGCTGACGCCCTGGACGCGGACCTTCTTGCCCTTGATGTCGGCCAAGCTGGTGATCGGCTTGTTGCAATACAGCATCTGCGCCGGGAAGGTGTTCCAGGCGAGCACCTTGGCGCCGTAGTTCTTGGCCATGCCATCGGCCAGGATGGGTCCATAGACTTCCGTCACCTTGCGGGCGGTCCCAAAATCGCGCGCGGTGCCGGCCAGATCGACGCCTTCGAGCGTCGCGTCCTCGGCCACGTAGATCGGCAGCGTGTGCGCGAAGTCAAAGAGGCCGAGCTTGAGCATCCGCATCACCTCGGTGCCTTTCAGGCCGAGGTCGCTGAGCGACTGGATCTGCGCGCCGATGGCGTTGTTGGACGCGGCGGGCAACTCCTTCGTCCAAAGCGGCATCTCGTTGCGTTGCCAATTGGTGAGATTGGACCACGTGCCGACGACCTTGAACTGCCGGCGCGGCAGATCCTGGGCAACGGCGGAGGTGGTCACGGCGGCCAGGCCAAACAGCATGGCCGCGCCGAACGGCACGGTGAAGCGTCTCATTGTTTAGTCTCCCTGGGTTTTACGTTCTGTCACCGATCTATCATGCGATGATGGAACGGCTCAATCGGGCGTTTTGGCCGATTGAGTATGGGTCGTCCGTCTCCGGGGCGCGCGTTTTGGTTGCGCCCCCCGGGGTGCCGTTCTCAGGCGCGGGTTGCCCTGGCAGCCGCCCGCTCAGCCCTTGCCGGCGAGGGTCTTCACTTCATCCATCGCCTCGGTGAAGCGGCGGTTCAGCAGGCCCATCGCTTCCTCATGCGATTTCTGCATCAGATCGTGCAGTTCCTTCATGTTGGCCACCGCGATTTCGTAGGCGTGCTTGAGCATTTCCGCCTGCCGCATGGCCTTGGCCTGCGGTGGTTCGTTGGTCGCCAGGGCCTGCACGGCCTGCGCCATATCGGCCATGCTCTGTTGCATGATCTCGGTATGGCGGCGGGCGACGGCCTGCGCGCCTTCCAGCGCGATCCGGTTCGCGGCGGTGAAGACATCCATGTTGCGCCGCGTCGCGGTCAGGAAGGCGTCCATGTCAGGCATGGCGGGGAACTTCATATCCGCGAACATGCGGGAAAATTCGCTGAAATCGGGGAGTTTCGGGCCCTGTGCCATGGCCTGTTCCTTTCGCTGGCTTGGCACCTACCCTAGGCGCCGCCCTCCCCGGAACTCAAGCCCGTACCGCCGGCGCCGCACGATGAAAACACGCCGGCCCCGGTTGCGTCCGTCCAGGTTGGCCCTAAGAATGACGGCCGGCAAACGTACGACTACAGGGAGGAATAAAAAATGACCCGACTCTGGCGGCTTTTCGCGTATTCGGCCATCGGCCTGATGCTGAGCGGCGTTCTCGGCCTTGCCTCGGCGCAGACCGAGTGGCCGACCCGCCCGGTGCGCGTCGTCATCCCCTATGCGCCCGGCTCCGGCACCGACTTCATCATCCGCGGCCTGGCCGAACGCCTGTCGCGCCAGTTGGGCCAGCAATTCGTGGTCGAGCATCGCAGCGGCGCCTCCGGCACGCTCGGCGCCGAGGCCGTCGCCCGCTCCACCCCCGATGGCTACACGTTCCTGATGTCGCCGCAGGCGCCGATCGTCGTGCTGCCGAACCTGCGCAAGGTCGGCTACGACCCGCTGAAGGATTTCATCGGCGTGGCGCGCATGGGAGAGGTCATCGCCGGCTTCGCCGTCCATCCGGGCCTCGGCGTCAAGAACATGGCGGAGTTCATCGCCCTGGCGAAGCAGAAGCCCGGCCAGATCACCTTCGTTTCGGCCGGCGTCGGCTCGGTCAACCATCTGCGCGGCGAAACCCTGAAGCTGATGGCCGGCATCGACCTGCTGCACGTGCCCTATCGCGGCAACGGAGAGGCCGTGCCCGACCTGCTCGCCGGCCAGGTGCATGGGATTTTCGACTCGCTGGTGTTCCCGCACGTCAAGGCCGGCAAGCTGACCCTGCTCGCGATCCTGTCGGATGAACGCTACTCGGAATTTCCTGATGTCGGCACGATGAAGGAACAGGGCCTGCCCGAGTTCGACCTGCCGATCTGGTTCGGCACCTGGGCGCCCGCCGGGGTCCCGATGCCGATCATCGAGAAACTGCACGCCGCGATTTCCACGATCCACACGGATGAGGAGTTCAAGGCCAGGCAGTTCGCCGCCGGCATCCATATCTACGCCAAGACGGATACGCTGGCCGAGTTCAAGGCACGACAGGAGCGCCAGTTGGTGTATTTCGGCGACATCATCAAGCGCGCCAAGATCACCATGGACTGACGACACGCTTGAACCGGGGGCGCGCGGGTGCCAGCATCCATTCCGGAGCAGGCGCCCCGGCGCCGCCCCCGGTGCAAACGGACTGAAAAACCGGCCATTGCGACCGGCATAAAAGAAACCAGGAGGAAACGATGCAAACCAATCGTCGTACCATGGCCGCCGCCGCGCTGTTCTCCGCCGTTGCCGTGGCCGTGCCCGGCATGGCCCTCGCGGATGGGAAGAAGAAGAAAGACGATGCCTCGGTTGCCGCGGCGGTCGAGGCGTTCCGCGTCGCGATGCTGAAAGGCGACAAGGACGCGTTCGAGAAGCTGTGCTCGGAGGCCCTGAGCTATGGCCATTCCGCCGGCAAGATCGAGACCAAGGCCGAGTTCATCGCCGCGTCCACCGGCGCCAACGCGGCCTGGAAGTCGATCGCCTTCAACGACGTCACGAACAAGGCGCTGGATGACGAGGCGATTTCCCGCTTCATCCTGATCGGCCAGACCGAGCGGGACGGCAAGACCAGCGACATCAAGATCGGTGTCCTGATGGTCTGGCGCGAGGAAAAGGACAGCTGGAAGCTCCTGGCCCGCCAGGCCTTCAAGATCTGACCCAAAGGGGCGGCCGAAAGGTCGCCCCACGGCCCGCCCCCCCTGGCCCTGGGGGCTCCAAAATCGTCATCCCCGGCCTTGTGCCGGGGACCATCGCCCGCACCGTCCCAGTGCGCCCAATGCTCCGGCCGTTCGGCACCCCGTCCCCCCCACGGAGGACCTAAGATGGACCACCCCCTCCCCAACCAAACCCCGGTCGCCCACACTTGGCCCCCCGGCCTGACGCGCATCCCCTACTGGGTCTACCGGGACCCGGACGTCGCGCGCGCTGAACAGGCCAACGTCTTTGAAGGCCCGGCCTGGAACTATTTGTGCCTGGAAGCCGACATCCCCAACACGGGCGACTTCCGCACCAATTTCATCGGCAACATGCCCGTCATCGTGGTCCGCGCCGAGGACGGCACCATCGCCGCCTTCGAGAACCGCTGCGTCCATCGTGGCGCCCTGATCTGTCTGGACGATTGTGGCACGGTCAAGGACTTCCACTGCGTCTACCACGCCTGGCGCTATGACCTGCGCGGCAACCTCACCTCCATCGCTTTCCGCCGCGGGGTGAACGGCCAGGGCGGCATGCCCGACGATTTCCGCATGGAAGACCACCGCCCCCGCGCCGTCCGCACCACCACTTTGTGCGGCCTCGTGTTCGGCACCCTGTCGGACGACGCCCCGCCGATCGAGGAGTATATCGGCCCCGAGATCACCGCCCGCGTCCGCCGCGTCCTGCGCGCGCCGGTGGAAATCCTCGGCCGCTTCACCCAGCCGATGCCGAACAATTGGAAGCTGTACATTGAGAACGTGCGTGATACCTATCACGCCTCCCTGCTGCATCTGTTCTTCACGACCTTCCGCATCACCCGGCTGTCATCGGGCGGCGGCGTGCTGGTCAGCGACAACGGCATCGCCCATGCCTCCGCCACGCGCGGCGCGCCTCCCCAGCATGATACGGCGTATGAGGGGATGCGGGCGGCCGACGACGCCTTCAAGCTGGTCGATCCCAGCTTCATGAACGCGCGCAACGAGTTCGGCGACGACATCCAGTTGCAGATCCTGACCGTCTTCCCGGGCTTCGTGCTGCAGCAGATCAACAACTGCCTCGCGATCCGCCAGGCGCTGCCGACCGGTGTCGATACGATGGACCTGCACTGGACCTATATCGGCTTCGCCGACGATCCCCCCGACCTGCGCGCCATGCGGCTGAAGCAGGCCAACCTGGTCGGCCCCGCCGGCTATGTATCCCTGGAAGACGGCGCCGTTGGCGGCTTCGTCCAGCGCGGCATCGCCGCCGCGGATGACGTGGACTCGATCGTCGAGATGGGCGGGCGGGAGGCCGACAGCCAGGAAACCCGCGCCACCGAGGCCTCGGTCCGCGGCTTCTGGAAGGCCTATCGCCGCTTCATGGGGCTGTAGGAGATGATCGACGCGGACGCCCTGTTCCGGATTTCCGGCCTGAACGCGGCCTATGGCGCGGCCATCGATGCCGACCGGCTGGAAGACTGGCCCGGGTTCTTCACGGAAGACTGCCTCTATCGCATCACAACCGCCGACAACCACGCCCGTGGCTACCCGGCCGGGGTCATCCATGCCGAGGGGCGCGGCATGCTGACCGACCGCGTCACCGCGCTGCGGAGCGCCAACATCTACGAACGCCAACGCTACCGACACATCATCGGCATGCCCGTGCTGGGTGAAACCACCGACGGCCTGATCCGAGCGGAAACCCCGTTCGTGGTGGTCCGCACCATGCGGAACGGCCAGATGGACCTGTTCGCCGCCGGCCTCTATCTGGACCGCGTGACCGTGGACGGCCCCCGCTTCGCCGAACGCGTGGTGGTCTGCGACAGCCACCGCTTCGACACGCTGCTGGCGATCCCGCTGTAGGCCCCTGACGGGGGGTCCCTTTGGGGGCCGAACCGGTGCCACATTGTTGGACCAGGTCGGGCCAGATCGCGGGACCAGGCCAGTGCCACATGGCAGGACCAGATCAGTGCCATATCGTCATGGTCGGGCTCGACCCGACCATCGCCAGGCACGCGGTCGGTTGACCTAACGCACGCAAGCGCCACCACCGGACTCCCCGGCGATGGATGGGTCAAGCCCATCCATGACGAGGGGCAACCACCGTGCGCCAAAGCACCGCGAAGGCGCGCCACCGCCCGCGCGCCAAACCACCGCAACGAGGGGCCACCACTCGTGCGCCAAGCGGAACCACCCCACCCGACCCCCATCCAACAATGGACCCAGCCGGCCGGAGCGACTATCAGAACCGACCTTCTGCGAGGCCCATCCTCACGATGCTGATCCGCCTGCTCGTCGGCGTTGTCGATTTCTGCCGACGCCAAGCCATCGCCGTCCTGATCGCGGGCCTCTGCCTCGCGGGCTTCTCGGGCTGGTACGCCGCCAACCATATGGGCGTCCATACCGACACCGATCTGATGTTCTCGGCCGAACTCCCCTGGCGCCAGCGGGCGATCGAGCGGAACCGGGACTTCCCGCAATTCCAGGACCTGCTGGTCGCCGTCATCGATGCCCGCGTGCCGGAAGAAGCCGATGCCACCGCCGCCGGCCTCGCCGCAGCCGCCCGCGCCGACCCGCGCCATTTCAGGTCCGTCCGCCGCCCCGACACCTCGGCCTTCTTCGACAAGTACGGGCTGCTGCTGCTCGACCGGGAGCGGCTGACGCAGTTGATGGACCAGACGATCGACGCCCAGCCCTTCCTGGGCCAACTCGTCGCCGACCCCTCCGCCCGCGGCCTCTTTTCCGCCCTCGCTCTGCTCGGCATGGGCGTGACGAAGGAAGACGCCAATCTCGGCCCCTATCTGACACCGCTGCGGAATTTCCACCTGGCCCTGACCGCCATCCTCGCCGGCAAGCCGGAACCGCTGTCGTGGCAGGCACTGCTCGGGGGCGATGTCTCCGACCTGGCCGGCAGGTTCCGCTTCGTCCTGCTCCAGCCCCGCCTCGATCATGGCCAGTTGGAAGCCGGCGGCGATGCCAAGGCCGCGCTGCGGCGCATGATCGCCGAACAGGAGTTCGTGAAGGCCGGCACCGCGCGCGTCCGGATCACCGGCCAGATCGCCATGTCGGACGAGGAATTCGCCACCGTCGCCGAAGGCGCGATCGAGGGCATGATCATAAGCACCGTCCTGGTGACCTTCTGTCTGTTCCTCGCGGTCTGGACCTGGCGGCTGATCATCCCGATCCTGCTGACCCTGGCGCTGGGGCTGATGCTGACCCTGCTGTTCGCCTCGGTCGCGCTGGGCACGCTGAACCTGATCTCGGTCGGGTTCGGGGTCCTGTTCGTGGGCATGGCGGTGGATTTCGGCATCCAGTTCTCGATCCGGTTCCGCGAGTACCGGCTGATCTCGGGCGATCCCGCGACGGCGATGGCCCTGACCGGACGCCTCGCCGGCCCGCAGATCCTGTTCGCCGCGCTGACCACCGCGGCCGGCTTCCTGGCCTTCCTGCCGACAGATTTCGCGGGCGTCGCCGAACTCGGCCTGATCGCCGGCGCCGGCATGGTCATCGCCTTCGCCTGCTCGGTGACCTTCCTGCCCGCCCTGATCACCCTGTTCCGCCCGCGCGGCGAAAAGGAGGAAGTGGGCTTCCGCTGGGCTGTCCCGCTCGATCCGCTGGTGGTCCGTGCCCGCTGGGCCATCCTCGGCATATCCGGCGTCATCATCGTCGCCGGCGCCCTGGTGATCCCGCGCCTGGCCTTCGACGCCGATCCGCTGCGCACCAAGAACCCGAACACCGAAGCCGTCAGCACCCTGCGGGAACTGATCGAAAGCCCGCTGACCAACCCCTATACCGTCGATATCATGGCGCGCGACGAAGCCGAGGTGAAGGCGCTGACCGAACGGTTGAAGGCGCTGCCAACCGTGTCCGGCGTCATCAGCCTGCTCAGCTTCGTGCCCGCCGACCAGGCCGACAAGCTGGCCGTGATCGCCGATGCCAACACCATCCTTGCCCCAACGCTGAACGCCCGCGTATCCGCGACCAAGGTGACGCCCGAGGAAATCCGGTTGGCGGCGGAAACCGCGCTCGCGCAGATCGAGCCCGCGCTGCCGAAACTGGCCCGGGATCATCCGCTGGCCGATATCGCCCGCGACCTCAAGGCCCTGTCCAACGCGCCCGACGCCGTGCTTGTCGCCGCCAACGTCGCCCTGACCCGGTTCCTGCCGGCCCAGCTCGACCGGTTGCGCCTGTCCCTGTCCGCCGAACCGGTAACGCGCCCAACGATCCCCGCCGAGATCGCCCGCGACTGGATCGGCCCCGATGGACGGTTGCGCATGCAGGTGAACGCGACAGATGAGGCGCTGGCCGCCGGCGCCATCGCCATCTTCGCCGAACAGGTCCGCTCGGTCGCCGCCAATGCCGGTGGCCCCGCCGTGACGATCGAGGCCACCAGCCAGACCATCGTCGGCGCCTTCCGCTCCGCCGCGATCTACGCCCTGGTTGTGATCGCGATCATCCTGATGGTCGCGCAACGCCGCATCCTGGATGTCGCGCTGGTGATGGCGCCGCTGCTGCTCTCGGCCCTGCTGACACTGGTTGTCGTCGTGCTGACGGGCATGAAGCTGAACTTCGCCAATATCATCGCCCTGCCGCTGCTGCTGGGCGTCGGCGTATCCTACAACGTCTACTTCGTCATGAACTGGCGCCAGGGACTCACCCATCCGCTTGGCTCCGCCACCATGCGCGGCGTGATGTTCTCGGCCCTGACCACGGCGGTGGCTTTCGGCGCCCTGGCCCTGTCCGGCCATCCCGGCACAGCGAGCATGGGATTCCTGCTGCTGATCAGTTTGGGGTGCACTTTGGTGGCGAGTCTTGTATTCCTGCCGGCGCTGCTGGCGGCGATGGGGCGTCCTGGCGGCACGTGAATACAAATGAATGCACATGAATGTGCATAACGGGCGCCAGCCCAGAGGTCCGGATGCGTTTGAAACCACCCTTGATCGGGTTGATGGGGCTGTTGCTTGGCGCGGCCGCCCTGCCGCCCTCCGATTGCGGCGCGCCGCCACCACCCTCGCGGACGGTCGCGGCACCGCTTGAACCGCAGGACCTCGCGTCCGTCACCATCGGCCCGCCCGCCACCAGGCCCGGTGACGCGTGGGGGGGTGGCGGGTCATGCGGCATGGCCGGCATCCCGGCCGGTATGCCCGCCGGGTCATTGCGCAACGACAGCGCCGATATCCTGCACGGGCTGCAACCGTCCGAGCAGATCCGCTCCCCGCTTGATACCGCCCCGACCGGCTATCGCTGAGACCCGCCCCGCCGCGTCCGCGCGGTGGCGAGCAGGCACAGGATTTCGAACAGGATCGACGCGCCGTTGAACGCGGTGATGGTCCCGACATCGAAGGGCGGCGCAACCTCCACCAGGTCGCCGCCGATGAAATCAAGCCCATCCAGCGCGCGCAGCAGGCGCAGCGCCTCCAGCGCCGTGATGCCGCCGGCTTCGGGCGTCCCCGTGCCCGGCGCCTGCGAGGGGTCCAGGCTGTCGATGTCGAAGCTCAGGTAGACCGGGCCGGCGCCGACAATCCGGCGAGCTTCCTCGGCCGCGAAGCGCCAGCCCTTGTCGTGGAACTCATCCATTGGCAGCACGCGCATGCCGCTGCGCTGGCTGAACCCCCAATGGTCCGGGTCGTTCACCGTGCCGCGGATGCCGATCTGGATCACCCGCGTGGGATCGAGCAGCCCTTCGTCCACCGCCCGCCGGAAGGGCGCGCCGTGATGGAAGCGGGACCCGAGATAATCATCCCCCGTGTCGCAATGGGCATCGATATGGATCATGCCGATGGGCCCTGTTGGCGGTGCTACCGCGCGCAGGATCGGCAGGCTGATCGAATGGTCTCCGCCGACCGACAGCGGCGTGATCCCGGCGGCGAGGACGGTGCGGTAGAACCCCGCGACCTCCTCCAACGCGCCGACCAGTTCATAGGGTTGCTCGATCCAGCAATCGCCGAGATCACGAACCCGATGGGTCGCGAAGGGGGCCACGCCGGTCGCGCCATTGAACCGGCGCAGCAGCGTCGATTGCTCCCGCACCCCGCGCGGGCCATGGCGGGCGCCCGGGCGATGGGTGACCCCGCCGTCGAAGGGGACGCCGATCAGGCCGATATCGACCTCCGACAGGTCGGCCGCGACCGGGGTTCGGAAGAAGGTGGCGATACCGGTATAGCGGGAACGCGCCTGCGGGTCGGCCTGATCGGCATAAATGCTGGGTTGCTTGATCTCGGGCATCGCGTGCATGTCCCATCCGGGCCGTGACAGGCGGAACAGTAGGCCGAACGGTTGGGGGCGTGCCAGTTGTTGATGCATGAAACCGGATTTGATCTTGATGCCTACCTGGCGCGGATCGGCCTGCCGAGGCCGACGGGCTCAGCCCAGGATGTGCTGCGCGCGATCGTGGCGCATCATACAGCGGCCATTCCGTTTGAGAGTATCGACGCCTTCCTCGGGCGGGGGATCGCGATCGACACCGACAGCCTGACCGACAAGCTGATCCACCGCCGGCGCGGCGGGTATTGCTTCGAGCAGAACCTGCTGCTGCTGGCCGCGCTGCGGGCGTTGGGATTCGACGCGGCGCCCCGCCTGGCCCGCGTGCTGCGCGGCCGCACGGATGACGCGATGACGCCGCGCACCCATGTGATGCTGCGGGTGGAATTGGCGGACGGACCGTTCCTGGCCGATGTCGGCTTCGGCAACCTGACCCCGACCGCGCCGCTGGCGTTCGACACCGAGGCGCCGCAGTCCACGGGGCATGAACCCTTCCGGATCGTGCCGTTCGGCGCGGAATGGCTGGTGCAGGCGTGCCTGGCCGGCGCCTGGCAGACGCTGTATCGCCTGGGGCCGGACACGCCCGCCTCGATCGACCTGGAGGTGGCGAACTGGTTCACCGCCACCCACCCCGCCAGCCCCTTTACCGGCAACCTGATCGTCGCGCGTCCCGCGCCGGGGGAACGGCGGACGCTGTTCAACAACCGGTTCGCCGAACCTGGGGGCGCTGGGACCCGCGTCACGCATCCGTCCGACGCCGATGGCCTGCGATCCGTGCTGACCGAGGCGTTCGGCCTCTGCCTGGATGAACCGGACATCGCCGCGCTGGCCGCCGCGATCCGCGACAAGCCCGAGGACGCGCGGTACCAGGCCTATTTCTCCTGACGGGCCCGGCTACAGCGGCCTGAAGCCATGGCGGAGGAAGGTCGCGTGCGCCGCGGGGGCTGACAGCGCGGCGAGGAACCGGCGCGCCAGCGGGGTGTCGCCGGCCTTGGTCACCGCGAAGGGGTAGACGATCGGGGCGTGGCTGCCGGCGGGGAATTCACCGGCGACCATCACCTTGCGGCTGACGGCCGCGTCGGTGGCATAGACGATGCCCAGCGGCGCTTCCCCGCGTTCGACGAACAGCAGCGCGGCGCGGACGTCGGCGGTGCGGGCCAGACGGGGTTCCAACGCCTCCCACACCCCGAACGCGCGGAGGGCCTGGGCGGCATACAGGCCGACCGGGACATGCGCGGGATCGCCCACGGCGATGCGCCCATTCGGCCCCAGGATGGCGCGCAGGTCGACGCCTGGGCCGAGCGTGACCTGCCGGGGTTGGGCGGCCGGGGCGATCAGGACGAGCGTGTTGCCGATCAGGTCGGCGCGGGTGTCGGCGGCGATCAGGCCGCGCTGGGCGAGGTAGTCCATCCAGGGCGTGTCGGCCGAGGCGAACAGGTTGGCCTCGGCCCCCTGTTCAATCTGGCGGGCCAGGGTGGAGCTGGAGGCGAAAGAGATGCGCGGCGGCTTCTGTCCGCTCGTGACCCATTGCGCCGCGATGTCCTTCAGTGCGTCGGTCAGGCTGGCGGCGGCAAAGATCGTCAGGTCGCGGGCGGCGGCGGGGGTGGCGAACAGGAGGCTGAGGGCGAGGAGGACGGCTTTCATGGGCGAACGCTATGTTTGAATGGATATAGCGTCAAGTGGGGAGATTGCCTGTGGCGGCCGAGCGTGGTTCGGTGGCGGGATGGTGCGGCGACGAGGATCAGGCGGGGACGGGCGGCCGGAATCCGGCGGGTTGAGCATCCGCGTGGATTTGCCTTCCGGCGCGCGGATCGGTCCGGGCAAGATCGCGCTGTTGGAGGCGATCGCGCGCACGGGATCGATCTCGGCCGCCGGTCGGGCGCTGGGCATGTCATATCGGCGGGCCTGGGTGTTGGTGGAGGACCTGAACCGCGGCCTGGGCCAGCCCGTGGTGGCGACGGCGGCGGGTGGCAGCGGCGGTGGCGGGGCGAGCTTGACCCCGGCGGGTGAGACAGTGGTGGCGCGCTACCGGGCGTTGGAGGCGGATGCGCTGGCCGCGGCGCGCCGGCATGTCGAGGCAATCGACGCGGTGCGCGGTTCGGCATGGAAATCGGACGTGGAAACCCCGATATAGGGAATTCCTGGCCCCGAGACGGAATGTCCCCCATGCGCCTGTTCATTGCGATCTTTCTGCCCTGGCTGGCCTTCTTCACGATCGGACGGCCGTTCGCGGGGATCATCTGCCTGTTGTTGCAGATCACCTTGATCGGCTGGATTCCGGCCGCGATCTGGGCTGCGTATTCCGTGAGCCAGTATCACACGGACCGGAAGATCCGGGACGCGATGTACACCGGCCGGCCGCCTTACTAGCGCGCGCGCCTACGCGATCACGGAGGCCGACGAGCATCTCGTTCGCCTTGTCATGACGGCGGTCATCCGGTCGTTGATGGCGGCCCCGCGGCCGCCATCATGCACAGGCCTCAGAGCTTCCCCGCGCGCACCAGACGCCCGGGACGCGCCCCGGTTTCCTGGTCGTTCTCGAAGATCGCGACGCCGCTGTTGAAGGTGGCGTGGTAGCCGTGCGCGCGCTGCACCAGGCGCTTGCCGCCGGCTGGCAGGTCGTAGCGCATTTCCGGGTGGAACAGCCGCAGCTTGTCATGGTCGATGATGTTCACATCGGCCTTCTTGCCCACGGCCAGACGGCCGCGGTCGCTGAAGCCGAAGAAGTCCGCGGTCTCGCTGGTCAGGCGCTTCACCACGAACTCCAGCGGCACTTGCGGCCCGCGGTCACGATCCCGCGCCCAATGCGTCAGCATGTACGTGGGCAGGGAGCTGTCGCAGATCAGCCCGCAATGCGCGCCGCCATCGCCGAGGCCCAGCAGCGTGTCCGGGTCGGTGATCATCTGGTGCACCACGCCATGATCGCCATGGACGTAATTGGTGACGGGATAGAACAGCATCCGGTCGCCGTTTTCCCCGATCAGGTAGTCGTAGCAGAACTCCTCGGGCGTCAGGTTCGTCTTCGCCGCCAGCGCGGCGATCGAGCGGCTGTCGTCCGGCTCGTAATCCGGCGGATCGCCCAGCACGTATTGCCGATCCCAGCGGGTGGCGATCGGGCGCTGCAAGGGCGGCAGGACGGCCAGCAACTCCTCCGACGAGTCCTCATTCAAGATCTGCGCCCGGATCGCCGGATCGCGCAGGCGCGCCAGACGTTCGGCCAGCGGCAGCTTGAGCAACGCGGCGAAGGTCGGGCGCGCGGCGAATGGCGTCAGTGACGTGGTCAGGCCGAGGATGATCCCCACCGGACGCCCCGCGACCTGCGCGGTGACATGCGCCCCATCGGCCCGCGCCTTGCGCACGCCCGACATCAGCCGCTGCCAGCGATCGGGATCATAGGACCGGTCGGTCAGCAGGAACCAGAACGGCACGTTGTTGGTCTTGCAGAGTTCGGTGATCCAGCGGAACTCGGCGGTTTCGTCTTCAAAGTCGCTGAGCATTCCATAGGTGCCGCGGCCGACGCGCTTGAAGGCGCGGGCGATGCCCAGCAGTTCCTTTTCCTCGGAATACCGGCCGGGGACCAGGTCGCCGGAGGTCGTCTTGTGCTGGTCGGTGCGCGACGTCGTGAAGCCGAACGCGCCGGCGCGTAGGGCTTCCTCGGTCAGGCGGCTCATGGTCTCGATGTCGTCGGGCGTGGCCTTTTCCCGGCGCACCGCGCGGTCGCCCATCACATAGACGCGCAGCGGATGGTGGGAGACCTGGGCGGCCACGTCGATCGTGCGCGGCAGACGCTCCAACGCGTTCAGGTAGTCGGGGAAAGATTCCCAATCCCACTTCAGGCCCTCGGCGAGGGCGATTCCGGGAATGTCCTCCACGCCTTCCATCAGGTCGATCAGGGCGGCGTGGTCGACCTTGCGGACGGGGGCGAAACCAACGCCACAATTGCCCATGAGGATGGTGGTGACACCATGCCACGAAGACGGGGCGAGCACCGGGTCCCAGGTCGCCTGGCCGTCGTAGTGGGTATGGACGTCGACCCAGCCGGGCGTGACCAAAAGGCCGTTGGCGTCGATCTCCCGCTTGCCGGGACCGGCCTTGCCGCCGACCTGGGCGATCCGATCGCCGTCGATGGCAACGTCGCCCGTGTAGCGCTTGGCGCCGGTGCCGTCGACGATCGTGCCGCCACGGATGACTGTGTCATGCATTGGGTTGGAGCTCCCGCGATTTTGTGTCCGGAGCGTGACGCAGCGGGGCGCGGGATGCAAGATCGGGGCGCTGCCCCGGACCCCATCAGGGGGCTTTGCCCCCTGAACCCCCACCAAGGGCGACGGCCCTTGGAACCGGTCAGTTTGGGGGGATTCCGGGAGGGGCTGAGGTAATATCTCAAACACCACCTCAGCCCCTCCCGGAATCCCCCCAACCAATGGTTTCCAAAGGCCGCCGGCCTTTGGTGGGGTCCAGGGGCAAAGCCCCTGGCAGGGTTTGGGGCAGCGCCCCGCCCTTCCACGACACCGGGACTTGCCAGAACCGCGCCCTCCAATACCATGGGGCTTCCGCAGCCCCTCGCGCATAGAACAACATGAAAATCCCAGGCCCCGAGGCCCCCATCCAACTCGACGCGATCGACCGCCGCATTCTGGCGACGTTGCAGCAGGAGGGGCGCATTACCAACGTGGAGTTGTCCCGGCGGGCCGGTATCTCCGCGCCGCCTTGCCTGCGCCGCGTCCGCGCGCTGGAGGAAGCCGGCGTCATCCGCGGCTACCACGCGGATCCCGACCCGCAAAAGCTGGGCTGGGAGATCACTTTCTTCGCGATCGTCGGCCTCGATAGCCAGAAAGAAGCGGTGCTCTCCGGGTTCGAACAACTCGTCGCCGGCTGGCCGGAGGTGCGGGAGTGCCACATGATCCGTGGCGGCGGCGACTTCCTGCTGAAGCTGGTCGCGCGCGACACCGGGCATGAAAACCAACTGACCCAGCGCCTGACCGGCTCACCGGCCGTCACGCGGGTGCAGACGCTCCAGACCATCCGCACCAGCCGCAGCGTGGCCGGCGTGCCGCTATAGCGCCTTCCGCCGGCGGCGGCGGAACCAGGCCAGGCCGGCGAGGCCCGACGCGATGGCCGCCATGCTGGAAGGCTCCGGCACGGCTTGGCTCGCGAAGCTACCCTTGAACGAATACGAGTGCAGCTCCCCGTTGCCGTTATAGGCGGCGGCCACCAGCGTGCCGTCGATCGGGGTCTGGTTCGTGACCGTCGCCAGCGGGGCCAGCACCGACCCGCCGAACTCATTCGGGAAGGCGATCGAGGTGGCGTTGACGAAGTTCCAAAGCACCCGTTCGGCATAGCCCGTCGGGTTCACGAAATTCAGGCTGTTCGGCAGCGACAAGGCACAGACCGCCGCCACGCAACTGTCGACATTCACGTTGATGATGACCGTGCTCGCCCCGTTCACCCGCACCGTCACCGTCGAATTCGGCGCGAATACCGACGATCCCACATCGAAGACGGCTCTGCCGCTCACGTCGGGGGCCGCGGCGAAAGTCAGCGCGTTGCCCACCCGGGTCGCCACGCTGTTAGCCGTCATGGCATCCAACTGTGCTGACAGCGCGAGCATCGGCGCCTGGAAGGTCGCGGCGAAAGCCCCCACGGTCAGGGAAGGCGCCGTCGGGGTCGTGATTCCGGCATTCGCCACCTGCGTCTTGGTCGCGCCGCCGTTCAGGTTGACCGAGCCGGTGACGCTGCCCGTGTACAATAGGCTGCCGCCATTCATATTCACGTTGCCGGTGTTTCCGGCGATCCGCGCCGTCCCGCCATTGTTCAGTGTCACCTGCGCGCCGTTCGACCCATTGATCGACACCGACCCGCTGGCGCCGTTTACATTGATGTTGCCGTTGGCGGTCGTCCCACCGGCATAGACGGAGCCGCCGTTGCTCAGGGTAATCCCGTTGGTCGTGGCGCCCATGACCGCGACGGCGCCGCTGCCGCCGTTGACATTGATCTGTCCGGTGTTCGAGCCGGCCACATAGACGCTGCCGCCGGCGCTCAGGCTGAGCTGGCCGGTATTGCCGCCGCCCACCGCCAGCGAACCGGCCCCGCCGGACACGCTGAGCGCGCCGCTGTTCGATCCGCCGACCCAGCCGGATCCTCCGCCATTCATCGCGAAGGACCCAGCGTTCGAGCCCAGGATCGTGACCCCGGCGCCATTGTTGATGTTGTAGTGCCCGGTGCCGGTCTGGTTGCCGTAGACGGTCAGGCCGGCATAGCTGGACGCCGCCGCCGATCCGGGCGCGATGTTGAACGTCGCGCCGCCGGTCATGGCGCCGCCGACAACCGTCCGCCCTTCGACATCCGAGGTCGAGGTGAAGGAGCCGAAAATCACGGCGTTGAACTGGGAAAAGATGTCGGATGCGCTCAGGGGCGCGGCGAACGCGGAGAAGGGCGCCGAACCGAGGGCGCAGGTAAGGAGTAGACGGGATGAAAAGGTGGTCCGCATGAATGTTGATCTCACTGGGGTGACGGTCGACCCGTCGCCGTGGAAGTGGGACTACAGCCTGAATCTGTAAACGGTAACATAAACGATAAATTAGACGTTTTGGTATTCAACCATAAGCTGTGGGTTGCGGCCCCTCTTGACGCGGGGGGTCGGTCTTGTCATTGCCTGACTCCGCCTAAAACATGGCGAAATCAACGGGATCATATGACAAACGCCCTTGCACCCGCCGCGACGCTCGTCACGACCCCCGTGCTGAGCGTGATCGTGCCATGCTTCAATGAGCGGCCGAACGTCGCCCCGATGATCGAGAAGCTGGACGCCGCGCTGGACGGCATCGCTTGGGAAGTCATCTACGTCGATGACGACAGCCCCGACGGCACCGCGGCCGAGGTGCGCCGCATCGCCCAGGATGACCCGCGCGTACGCTGCATCCGCCGCATCGGCCGCCGCGGCCTGGCCTCGGCGGTGATCGAGGGCGCGATGTCCTCCTCGGCCGAATTCGTGGCGGTGATCGACGGCGACCTGCAGCATGACGAAACGCGGCTGCCGGTGATGCTGGAGGCGCTGCGGACCGGCCAGCACGACATCATCGTCGCCAGCCGGCACGTGGCGGGCGGCGACAATGCCGGCCTGGCCAACCGCTGGCGGCATGCGATCTCGGATGGCGGCATCTGGCTCGCGCAGGTGTTCCTGCCGGTGCGGCTGGGCGATCCCATGAGCGGCTTCTTCATGCTGCCCCGCGTGCTGTTCGAGGATCTGGCCCGCGGCCTGACCGGGCAGGGGTTCAAGATCCTGCTCGACCTGGTGCTCAGCGCGCCGGCCCCGCTGCGGGTCAAGGAAGTGCCGGCGCGGTTCCGGGAACGCGTGGCCGGGGAGAGCAAGCTCGACGCGCTGGTGATGATGCAATTCGGCGGGCTGCTGATCGACAAGGTGTTCGGCGGGCTGCTGCCGCTCCGCTTCGTGTCGTTCGCAACGGTGGGCGCGCTGGGCGTCCTGGTGCATCTGTCGGTGCTGGCTTTGCTGCGCCAGGTCACGCACCTGGATTTCACGATCGAGCAGAGCATCGCCACCCTGGTCGCCATGGTGTTCAACTTCCAGCTCAACAACGTGATCACGTATCGGGAGCAACGCCTGCGCGGCCCCCGCCTGTGGCGCGGGCTGATCCTGTTCATGCTGGTCTGCGGCGTGGGCGCCATCGCCAATATCGGCATCGCCAACGTGTTGTATGAACAGAATACCGCCTGGACCGCGGCCGGCGCGGTCGGCGCGGTACTCGGCGTCGTCTGGAACTACGCGGTCTCGGCGACGCTGGTCTGGCGCGCCCGATGATCTTGGAGCCCGATGATCGGGTGGCCTCGTAATCGTGTGGTCCGATGAATTGGTGGGATCGGTGATCTGACGGGTCCGGTGATCTGGGCAGGTGCCGCGCTGGCGGCGCTGACCGTGCTGCGGCTGGTCATGGCCGCGATCCTGCCGCTCGCGCCGGATGAGGCCTATTACTGGGTCTGGTCCCGCGCGCTCGCCCCCGGATACCTGGATCATCCGCCGATGGTGGCGTTGTGGATCTGGGTCGGCACCGCGCTGGCGGGGGAAACGCCGCTGGGAGTCCGCCTGCTGGGTCCCTTGGCCGCCGCGCTGGGCACCCTGCTGCTCGCCGACGCCGCCGAACGCCTGCTGCCGGGGCGGCGGGCCGGCCTCATCGCGGGGGGGCTACTGAACGCCACACTGTTCCTGGGGGTGGGATCGGTGGTGATGACCCCGGACTCCCCGTTGCTGCTGTTCTGGAGCGCGACGATCTGGGCGCTGGCGCGGATATCCTCGCCCCATCGCACCGGTGGTGCCTCCTCGCCTTCTCCCCCCTTGAGGGGGAGGGTTGGGGCGGGGGGTGTCGCGGCACGGACCGGGGTGGTGTTACCCCCCACCCCAACCCTCCCCCTCAAGGGGGGAGGGGGCTTCTTCGCGGCGGCTACCCCCTGGTGGGCCCTTGCCGGTCTGTTCGGAGGCCTGGCTCTGAGCAGCAAATACACCGCCGCCTTCCTCGGCCTTGGAATCGGGCTATGGCTCCTGTCATCCCCGACCACCCGCCGCCACCTCCGCCAGCCCGGCCCCTGGCTGGGGCTGGCCATCGCCCTGGCGGTCTTCGCTCCCGTCATCGCCTGGAACGCCGATCACGACTGGGCTGGCTTCCTGCGCCAGGGCGGTCGCGTCGGCGCGTGGGAAGCCAATCGTGCCCTGCAATTCCTGGCGGAGCTGATCGGCGGGCAGGCGGGCCTGGCCACGCCGCTGGTCTGGGCGCTGTGCCTCGCCGGCATCGCCCTGGCCGCCACAAGGGCCTGGCGCACCCGCGATCCGGCCTGGACATTGCTGGCGGCGCTGACCGTGCCCGCAACCCTCTATTTTGTGTGGTACGCCCTGGGGGCCCGGGTGCAGGGCAACTGGCCTGGCATCATCTACCCCGCCGCCGCCATCGCCGCGGCCGGCCTGACCCAGCCGCTCTGGACTCGCCTGCGCGCCCCGGCGATCGGCCTGGGTCTCGGGATCACCGTCCTCGCCTACCTGCACGCCGCCACCTGGGCCGTCCCCATGCCCGTGCCGGTCGATCCGATCGCGCTGCGCCTCGCCGACTGGGACCGCGTCGCCACCGAGGTCGAGGCCGCCCGCCGGCGCGCCGGCGCGAGCTTTGTGGCCGCGGATCAATACGCGCTCGCCGCCGAACTGGCCTGGATCATGCCCCAGGCGGTGCCCGTCCTCGGGATCGAGGACCGGTGGCGCCTGTTCACCCTGCCTACCCCCGCGCCCCTGGACGGCGCCGGCATCCTCGTCCGCGACTCCCGCGACCAGCGCGGCTTCGACCCTATCCTCTGGCGCTCAGCCGAACCCATCGGCGAAGTCTCCCGCACCAACGTCCAGACCCTGCATCTGTTCCGCGTCGTCCCCACCGGCGCCGTGACCGACACGGTCACCCTGCCACGCCCCGGCTTGCGCTGACCGCCACGCCGGCCGCATCGTCCCGCACCCCACACGGAGACCGGCGATGACCGACATCGGGCTGTTCGAGGCAATCCACACCGCGCGCTCCCTGCGCCGCTACCACGACACGCCGGTGCCGGACGCGCTGATCACGCAGGTGCTGGACGCCGCGATCCGCGCGCCCTCGGGCGGGAACTCCCAGCACTGGACCTTCATCGTCGTCCGAGATCCCGCAGCCCGCCAGCGCCTGGGCGCGATCTACCGCAAGGCGGCCGAGGAAGTCAGCGCCATCTACGCCGCCCGCCCCCGCCCCGCCCATCTGACCGAGGCGCAGTACAAATCCCTTCCTCGGCTCCAGCGCCTATCTCTGGGAACACATGGGCGACGCGCCGTGCATCCTGGTGCCCTGCCTGAAACGCCGCGACATGCCCCCGCGTGAGGCCCTGCCCGCCCCCGTCGCCGCCCGCTGGGATATCCACCAAGCCTACCAGGAACGCATCCGCGGCTCGAGCATCTACCCCGCCGTGCAGAACATCATCCTCGCCTGCCGCGGCTTGGGCCTGGGCACGGTCCTGACCACCATCGCCTCCCTCTACGAAGACGAGCTGAAGGAAACCCTGGGCCTGCCCGAGGACATCGACACCTTCGCCCTGATGCCCATGGGCTACCCGATCCACCGCCACGGCCCAGTCACCCGCCGGCCGGTGGCCGAGGTCGCTTTCTCAGACCGATGGGGCAATGCCTGGGGCAACGGTTCGGGGACGTAAGGGCGGGGCTTTGCCCCCTCGATCCCCAGCTAGGGCGACGGCCCTCGGTGGGGTCCGGGGCAGCGCCCCGCCTTCCTACAACGACGCGCGCAGATACTGGTTCAGCAGATACGGCTGCACGCCCAGTGTCTTCGCCGCCCGCAGCGGCCAGGCCGGATCGGCCAGCAGGCCCCGGGCCAGCAGGACCACGTCGGCGCGTCCATTGGCCACGATCTCGGCCGCATGCGTCGCTTCGGTGATCAGTCCGACCGCCCCTGTCGCAATGCCGGCCTGGCTACGGATCGCCTCGGCAAAGGGCACCTGATACCCGGGATGCAGCGACGGGATCTTCTGGTCGTTCGATACCCCGCCCGAGGAGCAGTCGATCAGGTCCACCTTCCCGGTGGCGGCGATGCGGCGGCACACCTCGACCTGGTCCTCGATCGTCAGCCCGCCCGGCATGTAGTCCGAGCACGACAGCCGCACCCACAGCGGCAGGTCGTCGGGCCATTCGCCGCGCACGGCCTCGATGATCTCCATCAGGAAGCGCGACCGCCCGGCCAGGTCCCCGCCGTAGGAGTCGTTGCGGTGGTTGGAGATGGGGGAGAGGAAGGAGTGCGCGAGATACCCGTGCGCGCCGTGGATTTCGATCAGCTTGAACCCGGCCTCCCGCGCCATGCGGGCGGTGGCGGCGAACTGTGCGACGACATCGCCGACCTCGGACGCGGACAGCGGGTGCGGATCGACCGAGCCGGCGACCATCGGGATCGGGCTGGGCGCGACGGGGACCCAGCCGCCATCCTGCGGCATGATCGGCTTCCCGCCCTCCCACGGCACATGGCAGGAAGCCTTGCGGCCGGCATGGGCGATCTGGATGGCGGGGACCGAGCCGCAAAGCTCGAGCACGGCCGCCAGACGGGCGAGCAGCGCCTGATGCGCCGGGTCATAGGCGCCGAGGCAGCCCGGGGTGATGCGTCCGATGGGGGAGACGGCGGTGGCCTCGGCCATCACGATGCCCGCCCCGCCGGCGGCGCGGGCGCCGAGGTGCTGGACATGCCAGTCGCTACCCAGGCCGTCGGTCGCGGAATACTGGCACATCGGGGCGACGGCGATCCGGTTGCGGGCGGTGACGGATCGGAAGGTGATCGGCTGGAACAGAAGCGGCGTGCGCATGGGGCGGGGGGTTCCGGACGGGGTGGGATCAGGCCCGGTGCGATAGAGCGTGCCGCCGAGGTTGGCAATCCGGTGGTTTGGCGGCCATCATTCGTGGTAACCTGCCGTATTCCGTTCGGGAGTTTTGGTGATGACACGGGACGTGATCGACCTTCCGCCTGCGAACGAGGCAACGGCCTCCCGCGCCCGGTCCATATCCAGCGCGCATGCCGGGAAGGGGCCATCTGGGGCGGAAGATATGGCTGAAGCGCTGACCGCCGGGTTCCATGCCGCGGTCGAGGCAGCGGTCGAGGCAGCGCATGCGGATGGCCATGCCGTCTCGGGCATCGAGGACGACGTCGCGGTCGAATACCTGCCCGACGGCACGAAGCGCGCGATTGACCAAACAACCGACTGGTCCCCCACGGGGTGGCGCCACCGCTGAACACCCATGCCCTGGTTCTGGATCGTCGCCGGCCCGAACGGCGCGGGGAAGACAACGCTGGTCTCAGCGGGCGTCGTAGCGCGCGCGGCGGGCGTGGACCTGATCAGCCTCAACGCCGATGCTCGGACGGCTGAAATCCTTGCGGCCGAACCGGACGCGCCGGATGCGAACCTGAGGGCCGCGATCGACACGGATGCAAAGGTTACCGCGTGCATCGAGGGCGGCGTCGATTTCCTTGTGGAAACCGTCCTGTCCTCCGACAAATACCTCGACGATATCGCGCGGGCCATCGCGCTCGGCTATCGGATCGGCGTGATCTATGTGGGCCTGGTCCGGCCCGAAGCCTCCATCCGCCGCGTCCGCCAGAGGCATCAACGGGGCGGCCATGATGTCCCGATTGACCGGATCGTCGCGCGCTGGTCACGCTCGATCACGATGTTCGGTCGCCTGCTACCCCAGGCGAATGAGGTGTTCGTGTTCGACAACAGCAGCACGGACGGACCGGTCCTGATCGCGCGCAAAAACGGTGGCCAGATCACAATCCTCCACCCCGGCCGCATCCCCGAGATCGATGCTGTCCTGCGCGCCAACGGCGCAGACTGAACCCTACCCCGCCGCCCTTACCCCCAACGCCCGACCGAACCGCCGCAGCCCGGCCATCTGCTGCTGCGCCCAGGTCCCGGTTGCCAGCGCTTCCTCGCCCGACGGATCACCGGTCCGCACATACTGGGTCGTGAAATCCGCCGTCCGGAACATCATGTCCCACCACGGCAGCACCGACCCGTAATTGCAGCTCCTGCGCCCCGCCGCCCTGATCCCATGATGCGCCCGGTGAAACCGCGGCGAGATCAGCAGCCGGTCGCCCAACCACCCGAACGACAACCGCACATTCGCGTGCGACAGACTCTCCAGGAACCGCAGGACCAACACCAGCAGGGGGAACTGCAACGGCGGCACCCCGATCAGCAACGCGATCACACCAAACCACACGAACGCGATCATATCGTCCAGCAGATGGTTCCGGTCATCCGACCAGAACGTCATCTGCCGTTGCGCGTGATGCAGGGAGTGCAGCGCGTACCACCACCGGAACATATGCGACAACCGGTGCCGCCAGTATTCAGCGAAGTCCAGAATGATGGCATAACAAATAAACGCCAGGATCGGCGCGCCATACAGGAACGGAAACACCCGCTCCAGCGTCGGCGGCACCAGCCCCTGGTCGGCGATCATCCCGCTCACCCAGACCTGAGCCCGGTAGAACAGCACGAACGTAAACAACGGCAGAATGCCCACCCGGGACAGCACCGTATACAGCACGTCCACGAACACCGCGCCGTTGTCCGCCCACCGCTCGACCGGCCGCCACTTCTCCAGCGGCAAACACACGGCAAAGGTCAGAGCCACCTGCATCGCGCCATACACCGCGAACAGCGCCCAGCCGAAGGAGATATCCTCCCACGACATCAGTCCCAGCTCATACAGCAGCGGGATCAGCAGCGTTTCCTGCAACCACCCCGCCGCCAGGTCGAACGGATCAAACGTCATCGCGGGGCCACGGCCGTGGGGGCCGGCGCCTTCGCGTTCAACCATAAGCCGTGCGGGGAGCGGCCAACCTTGATGTCCTCGATAGTCCCCGTCACCGGGTCCAGCACCGCCACCTTCTCCGCCCAGCGCCGCGTGATCCACAGCTTGCCGTCCGGCGTGAAGTCGATGTCGTCCGGCCCGCCCGAGACCTTGTAGGTCCGCGTCACCTTCAACGTCGCCGGATCAAGCGACACCGTCGTCCCGCCCGCCCGGTTGTTCACCCACAGCACCTTGGTCAGCGGCGAACGGAAGACCGTGTGCGCACCCTTGCCGGTCACGATCCGCTCGATCTCTTTCCCATCCGAAGGCCGCAGTCGCGACACGTAGTCGGCGCCCATGTTCGCCACCAGCACATGCCCGTCGTGCCAGATCACGCCCGCGGGAGTCTTCCCGACCGGCATCGTCCACTTCACCTCCAGCGCCTTCAGGTCGATGGCGATGGTCTTGTCGCTGTCCTGCAAACTCACATACACCGTCCCAGAATCCGGTGAATAATCCAAATGGCTCGGCGTCTTCACAACCTGGAAGCGCTTCAGAAGCTTCAAGCTGGCACCGTCGTAAACATCGATCTGGTTGCGCGCGAGCGCGGCGGCCACGAAAAATTTCGTATCCGGACTGAAACCGAACTGGTACGGATCGGACATCGGGATACGCTTCTGGATGGCGCCCGTGTCGGGATCCAGGAACAGCATCTCATTCCCCACCGTGTCGCCCACCATCAGGCTTTTCCGGTCGGGGCTGAGCACGAGATGATGCGGCTCCCGCAGGACCGGGATGCGACGGACTTCCTTCAACGCGCCCATGTCGATCACACTGATCGACGCGGCGGCGGAATTGAGGATGAACGCGATGCCCTGCGCCCCCGCCGACGGCGCAAGGACACCGAACGACAGGATCGCCAGAAGACAGGCAAACAGATGGCGCATCAATCGAGACTCCGAGGCTGACACGGAACCCCTACGCCGCCGGCCACGAATCGGGCAAGGACATGGATCAATCGTTGCCGGTCGACGGGAAACTTGGGTGGATTCACGGAATGGCAAGGGCCCGCGCGAATGGGCCCCGCCACCGATCGGGCCTTAGGCCCGCTTCTGTTCCGCCAGCCATTTGAACACGACCGAGAAATCCTTCGTCCCGTCGCCCTGGTCGCAGACCGCCTGGTAGAAGCTCTGCGCCATCGCGGCGAGGGGCGTGGGAGAGCCGGTCGCCTCGGCCGCGGCCTGGGACAGTTTCACGTCCTTCAGCATCAGCTGCGCCATGAAGCCAGGCGCATAGTCCCGGTTCGACGGGGCCGCCGGTACCGGACCGGGCGCGGGGCAATAGCTGCTGAGCGCCCAGGAGTTGGAGGTCGCCGTCGCGCAGATCGCGTGCAGCTTCTCCCAGTCCAGGCCCAGTTTCTGGGCGAGGATGAACCCTTCCGCCACACCAATCATGTTGATGGCGAGCATCATGTTGTTGCAGATCTTCACCGCCTGGCCGGCACCAGGGCCGCCTGCGTGGAAGATGTTCTTACCCATCCCTTCCAGGATCGCCTTGCCGGCGGAGAAGGCTGCCTCCGACCCTCCGACCATGAAGGTCAGGGTGCCGTTCTGCGCGCCGACGGTGCCGCCGGAGACCGGGGCATCCAGCATCGACAGGCCAGCCGCTTCAGCCTCGGCCGTGACCGCGCGGGCGCTGTCCACGTCGATGGTGGAGCAATCGATCAGCAGCGGCTTGCTGTCCTTGACGACGTCGATCAGCCCGCCCTGGTGCATCCACACCTGCCGGACATGCTCCCCAGCCGGGAGCATGGTGATCACCACCTCGGCCCCGCGGGCGGCGTCACCGGCGGTGGCGGCGACCTTGCCGCCGGCCTCGGCCAGCTTGTCGAGCAAGCCGGAGACCAGGTCGAAGCCGGTGACCGCGTGGCCCGCCGTGATCAGGTTGATGGCCATGGGCAAGCCCATGTTGCCCAGGCCGATAAATCCAATGCGCGCCATGGTTCAGAGTACCTCGAACACGTCGTAGACGGGACCTTCGGGCGGGCGGCTGCCCGTGCCGATGGCGATGATGCCGTTCAGCCAGCTGTATTTCTCCGAAGCCGTTTCGAACAGGATCGCCGTGCGGAAGTAGTACTGCGCGGGGTCGACGAACTCCCCCTTGTTAACCTTGTCCATGACCTCGGCCGGACCGTGGCGCAGGCCGCGATAGGTCATCGCGATGGCGGCGCCGTCGTCCGTCTGCAACACGATGCGGACATCCAGCGTGGTGGAGCCATCGGGACGCGCGATGATCCAGTCGGCGCCGCCGGGCAGGATGGTGCCCTTGAGGCGGGCGCCTTCAAACGTGCCGCCACCAACAAGGCCGACTCGGCGGCCGCCATTGGGCGTGGCGCCGACCATCTGCATCCCGTTCACGGTGAGGCGCATGGTCATCAGGTGGGCGGTGCGGATTTCAGCCATAGGTATCGGGGCTCCTGGTCAGAGTCGGTCGCGGAAAATGGAAGCGAAACAAGGGGCGCGCCGGGAGGCTGTCAACCGCCCCGCCGAACCATCAGCCGCGCAGCGGCGGCAGGCCCTGGTCGGCCCGGACCTCGTTGATGATCTGCAGCACGCGTGACCGGTAAGGGGCGTATTGCACGCCGAACTCGCTCACCAACCGCGTGTTGTCGATCAGATAGTTGCCCGAGCTTTCCTTGCCGCCCGTCGCCTTGTCGAAGCTGATCTTCGCGTCGGGCAGGAATTCCCGCACCAGCGCTGCAAGGTCGCCCATGCTGATCGTGTGGCCGCCCGAGCTGTAGATCTGGTGCTTCGGCTTGTCGGTCATGACCACGCGCACGAAGACTTCCGAGATGTCATCGACATGGATCGGGCACCGCATCGCGTCGGCGAAGGGGAAGGAAATCGCCTCACCGCGCGCCGGGCGGGTGACCACATTCACATGATCGACCGAGCCGCGCACCTTGTCCGGGCCGGCGACATTGGCCGGCCGGATCCCAGTGATCGTCATGCCGAACTTGGCGACATAGTCCTTGGCCTGCCATTCGTTGAACGATTTGTGCATGGCATACTGGTAGTCGCCGCGATGCAGATCATCCTCGGTCACCATGCGGTCGCCGAAATGGCGCTGCTGGCCGTTCACCGCGAGCGAACTCGCATAGACCGTGTGCTTGATCTTGAGAATCCGCGCGGCCTCGAAGCAATTGTCCATGCCGACAATGTTGAGCTTGGTCGCCAGATGCGGCGGCAGATCCGCGCCGAGATTGTAGGACAGATTCATCACCCGATCCGCGCCAGAGGCCTGCATCTGATTGATCACGTCATCGAACTGCGTGACGTCGCCGCGGATCACGCGGACCTTGTCGCCGAACGCCGAGAAATTGGCGGTGTGCGGGTTGATATCCATGCACACGACGCTCTCACCGCGCGCGATGAGCAGCGGAATGACGCGGGTGCCGATAAAGCCGGTGCCGCCGATGACGAACACGCTCATGACTGTTTCCTCCTGATATTGATACCGCCCGAGAGGTTAGCATTCCCCTGGCGATGTCCCAACCACCGGGGCATACAGCGACTCGGAATTCGGGCGGAGGAGCAGCCATGCCAACGACGCGCGCCATTGTGGCGATCCTGGCGCTGATGGCCGCGGGCACGGTCCTGAACGCCTGTGCGCCGCCGGTTGTCGAGACGACCGCCCCCTATACCGGCCTGAAACTGGCGCCGCCGGATCGGGTGATTGTGTCAGCGTTCACCGCCGCGCCCCCCGCGCTGCGGGACGCGCTGGTGGTTCGGCTGAAGGCGCGGGGGATGCTGGCGGAGGCCGGCGATCCGGACGCGGCGCAGGGGGTCACACTGCTGGTGCAAGGACAATCAAGCACCCCAACACGTCCCGTCATGGGCCTTACCGCCCCCGGCCGAACAGCCGCCGCCGAGGTGCAAGTGTTGTATGTGGCCGGTTCGGCCGCGCCGCAATTCCTGGAGTCGTTTGGGGTCGAAGCCGCCGATACCCAACGCCTGGCCGACGCCATCGCGGAGCGGATCGCGACCTTTGCGGCTGGGCAGGCCTGGATCGCCGGCACAAAAAAAGGCGGGTCATAAACCCGCCTTTTTGGTCGTGTCGATACCGGGTCGCGTTAGGACTCGGCTTCGTCCTCATCAGGGCGCGCCTGGGTCGGTCCGCTATCGAGGCCCTTGGCCGCCGGATCGCGGTCAACCAGCTCGATCACGGCCATTTCGGCGGCATCGCCATAGCGGATGCCGGCCTTCATGACGCGTGTGTAGCCACCCGCGCGTTCCTTGTAGCGATCAGCCAACGGGCCAAACAGCTTGGCGACCATCTTGTCGTCTTGCAGGCGAGAGATTGCGAGCCGGCGGTTTGCCAGCCCTCCCTTCTTGCCGAGTGTGATCAACCGCTCCGCCACCGGACGCAGTTCCTTGGCCTTCGGCAGCGTTGTGGTGATCTGCTCGTGCTTGATCAACGCGGCCGCCAGGTTGCGGAACATCGCAAGGCGATGGGTGGATGTAACGCCGAGCTTTCGGCCGGCTACCCCGTGACGCATGGTTCAGTCCTCGTGACGCGCGCTATTGGTCGGTCAGAACGGCTCTTCGAGCCGCTTTGCCAGTTCTTCGATGTTTTCCGGCGGCCAGGTCGGCACGGTCATACCGAGCGAGAGGCCCATGGAGGTAAGAACCTCCTTGATCTCGTTCAGTGACTTCCGGCCAAAGTTCGGCGTGCGGAGCATTTCCTGTTCGGTCTTCTGCACCAGGTCGCCGATGTAAACGATGTTATCGTTCTTGAGGCAGTTGGCGCTGCGGACCGAGAGTTCGAGTTCGTCAACCTTGCGGAGCAGGTTGCGATTGAACGGCAGGTCGTCTTGCGGTTCTTCGTGCCGGATCTGCTGCGGCTCATCGAAGTTGATGAACAGTTGCAGCTGGTCCTGCAGGATACGCGCCGCGAGGGCGACCGAGTCTTCCGGCGTGACGGCGCCGTTGGTTTCCACCGTCAGCAGCAGCTTGTCGTAGTCGGTGACCTGACCCACGCGGGTCGGTTCGACGCGATACGAAACGCGGCGGACGGGGGAGTAGATGGAGTCGATCGGAATAAGGCCGATCGGCGCATCTTCAGGACGGTTGACGCTGGAGGGCTGGTAGCCCTTGCCAAGGTTCACCGTGAATTCCATGCCCAGCTTCACGCCATCATCCAGCGTGCAGATGACCAGATCGGGGTTCATGATCTCAATGTCATGACCGACCGAGATCTGACCGGCGCGAACTTCGCCGGGGCCGGTGGCCGACAGGCTCATGCGCTTCGGGCCTTCGCCGTGCATCCGCAGCGCAAGCTGCTTGATGTTCAGGACGATGTCGGTGACATCTTCCCGCACGCCGGGGATCGAGCTGAACTCGTGCAGAACGCCATCGATCTGGACAGCGGTCACAGCCGCGCCCTGCAATGACGACAGGAGGATGCGCCGGATGGCGTTCCCCAGCGTCATGCCGAAGCCGCGTTCCAGAGGTTCCGCGACGATCGTGGCGATCCGCGCCGGATCGGCGCCTGGCTCCACTTCAAGCTTTTCGGGCTTGATCAGGGATTGCCAATTTCTTTGAATGACTGCGCTCTGCCTCATGCACTCATACCTTTCGGGCCGCCGGCTCGTGGGCCTGGTCGGAAGCGGCCCCTGTGTTCGTGGTCAGCGGCACGTCGCTGGAACCCGCCGGCGTGCCGGAGGATTCCGACCGGTCAGACCCGCCGACGCTTGCGCGGGCGGCAGCCATTGTGCGGGATCGGCGTCATGTCGCGAATCGCGGACACGATGAATCCCACGGCCTGAAGGGCCCGCAGCGCGCTCTCGCGGCCCGAGCCGGGACCGCTGACTTCGATTTCGAGCGTTTCCATCCCGTGTTCACGGGCCTTCTTGCCGGCATCCTCGGCCGCGACCTGGGCGGCGTAGGGAGTCGACTTGCGGCTGCCCTTGAAGCCCTGGCTGCCGGCGGACGACCATGCGATGGCGTTGCCCTGCGCGTCGGTGATGGTGACGATCGTATTGTTGAACGTCGCCGCGACATGGGCGACACCGGAGGTGATGTTCTTCCGCTCCTTGCGGCGCGGGCGGGCGGCGGCGGGTTTCGCCATCTGTCGTGATCCTGCTCTAAACGGGCGCCGGTCGGACGTGTGACCGGCGCGAATTCCTCGTGGCTGACGGACGGAGGCCCGTTACTTGGTGACCTTTTTCTTGCCGGCGATCGCCACGGCCTTACCCTTGCGGGTGCGGGCATTGGTGTGGGTGCGCTGTCCGTGCACCGGCAGACCACGGCGATGGCGCAGACCGCGATAGCAGCCCAGATCCATCAACCGCTTGATGTTCATCGCGACAACGCGGCGCAGATCGCCTTCGACCTGATGTTCCCGGTCGATCATCTCGCGGATCTTCAGCACTTCTTCATCAGAGAGCTGGTTGACCCGACGATCATCGGGAATCGCCAGCTTCTGGCAAATCTCGGCGGCCTTGGTTGCCCCAATGCCATAGATATAGCGAAGCCCGATCAACACGCGCTTGTTGGTCGGGATGTTCACGCCGGCAATACGCGCCACGCTTGATTCTCCTGTCGTCTGACGAGTGTCAGACCGCTGACTGCCCAACAGGGCCCAATAACCGGCCGCGGCGCCAACCCATGGGGTGCACCGGAGCGCGGGACTATAGTTAACGGCGCGCCAGAGTCAACGACGCTTTCACAGCAAACCGCAACTCATGCACGTTCGGCCCGTGCGAGCACGGCGTCGATCTGGTTTGCAACCTCATCAATCTCGGCCATGCCGTCAACCGCCCGCAGCATTCCCTTCGCCTGATAGTGCGGCAGAATCGGCGCGGTCTGACGATGGTATTCGTCCAGGCGCTTGGCGACGGTTTCCCGATTGTCGTCAGACCGGCGCGTGAACTCGGTTGAGCCGCACGCGTCACAGACACCCGCAACCGCGGTGGGCTTGAAGGTGTCGTGGTAGCCGGCCTTGCAGTTGGCACAGGTGAAGCGCCCGGCGATTCGATCGACCAAGGCCGCGTCGTCCACCATGAGCTCAATCACCGCGTCGAGCGTCAGACCCTTGCCTTCCAGCATGGCATCCAAGGCCTGCGCCTGCGGTACCGTGCGGGGGAAACCGTCCAGGATGAAGCCCTTGGCACAGTCCGGCCGCCCGATTCGGGCGGCCAGCATGCGGACGATAATATCGTCGGAGACGAGTTTCCCCGCCTCCATCACCGCCTTGGCTTCCTTGCCGACGTCCGTGCCCGCGGCAACCTCGGCGCGCAGCATGTCACCCGTCGAGATCTGGGCAATGTCGTGCAGGGCCTGAAGCCGCTGCGCCTGTGTGCCCTTGCCCGCGCCCGGCGGACCCAGAAGAATCAGATTCACCGCCGCCCCTTCACCCGAGCCTTCCGGATCAGGCCTTCATACTGATGCGCCACGAGATGGGATTGGACCTGCGTCACGGTATCCATCGTGACCGAGACCACGATCAGGATCGAGGTCCCGCCGAAATAGAACGGAACGCCATAATGGCTGATCAGGATTTCAGGCAACAGACAGATCACCACGAGATACCCGGCACCGATCACTGTCAACCGCGTGAGCACCTGGTCGAAATATTCCGCGGTCGCCTTGCCGGGCCGGATGCCCGGGATGAACCCGCCATATTTCTTGAGGTTATCGGCCGTCTCCTCCGGGTTGAACACAACCGCGGTGTAGAAAAAGGCGAAGAACACGATCAGCGCGGCATAGAGCAGCAGATACATCGGCTCCCCATGCGCGAGGTACTGCGCGATCATCTGCAGCCAGCCTGGCTCCTCGGTTGAAAAGCCGGAGATGGTGGCCGGGATCAGCAGGATCGAACTGGCGAAGATCGGCGGGATCACGCCCGCGGTGTTGATCTTCAGCGGCATGTGGGTCGAGTCGCCACCGAACATGCGGTTACCGACCTGGCGTTTGGGATACTGGATCGGAATCCGCCGCTGGGCCCGTTCGATGAACACGATCCCCGCGACGGTCGCGATGGCCAGCAGGAGGAAGCCGACGATGAAGAAGGGCGACAGCGCGCCCGTGCGCCCGAGTTCGAGCAAGGATGCCAAGGCCGACGGGAGATTGGCGACAATCCCGGCCATGATGATCAGGCTCGTGCCATTGCCGATCCCGCGCGCGGTGATCTGCTCACCCAGCCACATCAGGAACATCGTGCCGCCGACCAGCGTGATGACGCAGGACACCCGGAAGAACAGCCCCGGCTCCAGCACCGCCGCCGCGAAGGCGCCGCGCATGCCCTCCAACCCGACGGCGATGCCATAGGCCTGGAACAACGCGATAAAGACGGTGAGGTAGCGGGTATACTGATTGAGCTTCTTGCGTCCCTGCTCGCCTTCCTTCTTCAACGCTTCAAGCGATGGGACCGCCGCTGTCATGAGCTGGATGATGATGCTGGCGCTGATATAGGGCATGATGTTCAGCGCGAACACGGTCATGCGGCCGAGTGATCCGCCGGAGAACATGTCGAACATGCCGAGGATGCCACCGCCATGGGTGCGGAGCATTTCTTCCATCACCGAGGCATCGACGCCGGGCACCGGAATGTAGCTACCGATGCGATAGACGATCAGCGCGCCCAGGGTGAACCAGATTCGCTTCTTGAGCTCGGTCGCTTTCGAGAACGCGCCGAGATTGAGATTGGCCGCGAGTTGTTCGGCAGCGGACGCCATGCGCTGATCCTTCCTGGATTACCCGCCATTTTCGGCCCTGGGGCCGGCAAGCGCAAGGCGGATCGCCTTATCCCAGCACCGATCGGGATACCCCTGATCGGCGACCCGTGGGCGAACCAAGTTCGCCCACGGCCGAATACGTCTTAGGTCGCCGCCACGACTTCCGGGCGAACAACCGTGGTGGTCACGGAGCCGCCGGCTTGCTCAACCGCCGCCTTGGCCGTGGCCGAGGCACCGGAGACGGTAATCGTCACGGCGCGCTTGATCTCACCGTTGGCGAGCAGGCGAACACCATGCAGACCGCCATCGGCCAAGCCCGCGGCGATCAGGATCGCCTCGGTGATCGGCTGCGAGCCGTCGATCTTGCCAGCTTCGATCGCCGCGTCCAGCGTGCCGATATTAACCGGCGCATAGGACTTACGGAACAGATTGTGGAAGCCGCGCTTTGGGAGACGACGATAGATCGGGAGCTGGCCGCCTTCGAAGCCGTTCAGGGACACGCCTTCGCGCGCCTTCTGGCCCTTGACGCCCTTGCCCGAGGTCTTGCCCTTGCCCGAGCCGATGCCGCGCCCGAGCCGCTTGGACTTCAGGCGCGAACCCGGATTGTCGCGCAGTTCGTTCAGTTTCATATCAGGTCAGCTCCTCCACCTTCACCAGGTGGGCAACCTTGCGGATCATGCCCCGAACAGAGGGCGTGTCTTCCAGTTCCCGGGTGCGGCGGATCTTGTTCAGTCCGAGGCCGATCAGAGTTTCCTTCTGGCCCGGTTTGCGACCGGCGACCGAAGCCATCTGCGTCACGCGAACCTTAGCCATTGGCCTGCGCCTCCTGTGCCGGGGCCGCTGACTGGCTTTCACGCCGAGCGAACAGCTCTGACACTTTCTTGCCGCGCCGTGTCGCGACGGAGCGCGGGCTCGCGCACTGCGTCAGGGCGGCGAATGTCGCCTTGACCATGTTGTGCGGGTTGCGGCTTCCGAGGCTCTTGGCGACCACGTCGTGGATGCCCAAGGTCTCGAACACCGCGCGCAGCGGACCGCCGGCGATGATACCCGTGCCAGGCGCGGCCGACCGCAGGATCACGTTGCCGGCGCCGTAGTGCCCTTCAACGTCATGATGCAGCGTGCGACCTTCCTTCATCGGCACGCGGATCATGGCGCGCTTGGCCCGTTCGGTGGCCTTGCGGATTGCCTCCGGCACCTCACGCGCCTTGCCGGCGCCATAGCCTACGCGGCCCTTCTGGTCGCCCACGACGACCAGCGCGGCGAATGCGAAACGACGTCCGCCCTTCACCACCTTGGCGACGCGGTTGATTGTGACCAGCTTGTCGGTCAGGCCGTCATCGGCTTCACGGTCGCGTTCACGCTCCCGCCCGCGGCCGCCGCCTTCCCTCGGTTCCCGTGCCATTCAGTCCGATTCCTCTAGAAGGACAGCCCGCCTTCGCGGGCAGCGTCAGCCAGGGCCTTGACCCGACCATGATACAGATAGGCTCCGCGATCGAATACGACCTCGGTCACGCCGGCCGCCAGTGCCCGTTCGGCCACCAGCTTGCCCACCGCCGCGGCGGCATCTTTATTGGCGCCCGTCGTCAGCGCTTCGCGCAGCGACTTGTCGAGCGTCGAGGCGGAAGCCAGCGTGCGGCCATGCGCGTCGTCGATGACCTGCGCATAGATATGCTCGCTGGACCGGAAGATGGACAGCCGAGGGCGCCCATGTGACTTCTGCCGCAGCTGAAACCGCAGGCGAACCCGACGGCGGACGCGAAGATCTTGCTTGCCGCTCACTTCTTCTTACCTTCCTTGCGCCGGATGACTTCATCCGTGTAGCGCGCACCCTTGCCCTTATAGGGCTCGGGCGGACGAAACGCGCGAATTTCGGCGGCAACCTGACCGACCAGCCGCTTGTCGATGCCTTCGACCTTGATCAAGGTCGGACGCTCGCAGGTGATCTTGATGCCTTCGGGCACGGGATACACCACCGGATGCGAGAACCCGAGGTTGATCTCGAGATTTTTGCCGGCGACCGCGGCGCGGTAACCTGTTCCGGTGATTTCCAGCGACTTTTCAAAGCCGGTGGAAACCCCTTTGACCATGGACGCGATCAGCGCACGGGTCGTGCCCCACATCATTCGGGCTTGTGCCTGGTTGCCACGCGGGGCCACCGACACCTTCCCGTCGTCTTCGATCTTCGCTTCGACATGGTCGGTCAGCGGCATTTTCAGCTCACCGAGACGACCCTTGGCGGAAACCATGCCATTGGCGATGGCCACCTGAACCCCAGCGGGGACTTCGACCGGATATTTTCCGACGCGCGACATTCTCGTTGCTCCGTCAGAACACGCGGCAGAGGACTTCGCCGCCAACATTGGCGGCGCGGGCCTCGGCGTCACTCATGACGCCTCGCGGCGTGGACAGGATGGAAACGCCCAGGCCGGCATAGAACCGGGGGAGTTCCTTGATCTTGGAATACACGCGGCGGCCAGGCTTGGAGACCCGGTGGATCTCCTTGATGACCGGCTCACCGTCGTTGTACTTCAACTCGATGCGCAGTTGCGCGACACCGGGGCGCAGGAGTTCCTCGGCATAGCCGCGGATGTAACCCTCGCGCTTCAGCACGCCCAGCACGTTCTGCCGCAGCTTGGAAGCGGGTGCCACGCACACCGTATGACGCGCGCGCTGCGCGTTCCGGATGCGTGTGAGCATATCGCCCAGGGGATCAGACATCGACATTGTCGTACCCCTACCAGCTCGCCTTGACCATGCCGGGGATCTGCCCGGCACTGGCCAGATCGCGAAGCGCGATACGGCAGAGCTTGAACTTACGATAGTTACCGCGTGACCGGCCGGTCAGTTCGCACCGCAACCGCACGCGAACCGACGCGCCATTGCGCGGCAACTGCGCGAGCTTCAACGACGCGTTGAACCGATCCTCGACCGGGAGTTCGCGATCCATCACGACCTCCTTGAGCGCCATGCGCTTGGATTTGTCACGGGCCGCCATGCGCTCACGCATCTTGTTGCGGTTGACCTGGGAGAGTTTGGCCATCCTGTATAATTCCTCCGGAACCTGCCGAACCGTAACCCGGCGGTTTTCCCAAAAGCCTAGTTGGCGAAAGGCAGATTGAAGGCCTTTAGAAGGGCCTTCGCTTCCGCGTCGGTCTTCGCGGTGGTGACGAACTGGATGTCCATCCCGCGAATATCGTCGACCCGGTCGTAGTTGATCTCGGGGAACACGATCTGCTCCTTGAGACCCATCGCGAAGTTGCCGCGGCCGTCGAAGCCCTTGCCCTGGATCCCACGGAAATCACGAACCCGCGGAAGGGCGATCGTGATCAGCCGATCCATGAACTCATACATCCGCGAATTGCGCAGCGTGACCTTGCAACCGATCGGCAGACCCTTACGGATCTTGAAGCCGGCAATCGCCTTCTTCGCCACCGTCTTCACAGGCCGCTGCCCGCTGATCGCCGACAGTTCCGCAACCGCGGCGTCTAGCTTCTTCTGGTCCGCGGTCGCTTCGCCGACGCCCATGTTCAGCACGATCTTCTCGAGCCGGGGCACCTGCATCTCGTTCTTGTAACCGAACTCGGCCCGCATCTTAGCACGGATCTCGTCACGGTAGATGACCGCCAGACGCGCTGCCTCTTTCGGGGCTGCCTCTGGGTTGTCGACGCCGACCATCTCGATCCGGCGGGCGGCGCGCTGGGCATCCTTGCCCTGCGGCGGGCCACCGCCACCGCGATTGCCAGCGGCGGTCTTGCCGCCCTTGGGGGAGTTCTTCGTTCCGCTCATCGCTTGCCTTCTAGCCCCCGATCACTTCGCCAGTCGCCTTGGCAACCCGGACCTTGCGACCGTCTTCCAGCACCCGGAACCCGACCTTGGTCGGCTTCTCGCTGCTGGGATCGATCAACTTCAGATTCGACAGGTGAATCGGGGCTTCCTTGGGAATGATGCCGCCTTGCTCACCCATCCGCGACGCCTTCTGATGGCGCTGGACGATGTTCACACCGCGAACCACCGCGCGTTCGGCTTCCGGCATGACCGAAAGAACCTCACCGCGGCGACCCTTGCTGGTGCCCGTGATCACGACGACGGTGTCGCCCTTGCGGATACGAGCGGCCATTACAGCACCTCCGGCGCAAGGCTGATGATCTTCATGAACTTACGTCCACGCAGTTCACGCACCACCGGGCCAAAGATGCGGGTGCCGATCGGCTCCTGCTGCTTGTTGATCAGCACGGCCGCGTTGCGGTCGAAGCGGATCGCGGAGCCATCGGCCCGACGCACCGGGAAGCTGGTCCGCACGATCACCGCTTGATGAACGTCGCCCTTCTTCACCTTGCCGCGGGGAATCGCTTCCTTCACGGACACCACGATGACATCGCCAACGGAAGCGGTCTTGCGCTTCGAGCCGCCGAGCACCTTGATGCACTGTACCCGGCGGGCGCCGGAATTGTCGGCGACCTCAAGGTTACTTTCGGGATGGATCATGCCGAGGCTCCTTCAGCCGGCGCCGCGAACGGCGCGCCGTTACGCTCGACCACCATCCAGGTCTTCCGCTTGCTGATCGGACGGCATTCCTCGATCCGGACCGTGTCGCCGATCTTGCACAAATTCGCCTCGTCATGCGCCGCGTACTTCTTCGAGCGACGAATGAACTTCTTATAGAGCGGGTGCATAACGCGTCGATCAACAAGCACCGTCACGGTCTTGTCCATCTTATCGCTTGTCACTCGCCCGGTCAGGACGCGCCTGGGCATCGCCCCTTCTCCTTACGACTGAGCCGCGGCGGAGCGTGTCTTCTCCGCCATGATTGTCTTCACACGAGCGATCTCGCGCCGCACCTGGCGGAAGCGTCCCGTGCCCTCTAGCTGACCCGTGGCCCGCTGGAAGCGCAAATTGAATTGCTCCTTCCGCAGTGTCAGCAGGTCGGTCGTCAATTCATCCGGTGTCTTGGTCCGCACATCGGCGGCCTTGCTCAACGGCGTCTTAGCCATCTCAGGCGTCTCCGATCCGGGCGATGAACTTGGTCTTGATCGGCAGCTTCGCCGCCCCCAGCGTCAGCGCTTCACGCGCCAGTTCCGGGGTTACGCCGTCGATCTCAAACATGATGCGGCCCGGCGCCACGCGGGCCACCCAGAATTCCGGCGACCCCTTGCCAGAACCCATCCGGACTTCGGCGGGCTTGGTCGAGACCGGAACGTCCGGGAAAATCCGGATCCACACGCGGCCGGCTCGACGCATGGCACGCGTGATCGCGCGACGGGCCGATTCGATCTGGCGGGCAGTGATCCGCTCGGGCTCAAGCGCCTTCAGGCCATAGGTGCCGAAGTTCAGCGCGGTGCCGCCCTTCGACAGACCGTGGATGCGGCCCTTGTGCTGCTTGCGATATTTGGTGCGCTTCGGTGACAGCATCGTCTTTTACCTCTGGGGCGCCTGTTCGGCGGCACGGCGATCCTGTGCCATCGGGTCGTGCGCCAGGATTTCGCCCTTGAACACCCACACCTTCACGCCGCAGGTGCCATAGGTCGTCTTCGCGGTGGCAACACCGAAATCAATGTCGGCACGCAGCGTATGCAGCGGAACGCGGCCTTCGCGATACCACTCAACCCGCGCGATTTCCGCGCCGCCGAGACGGCCACCACAATTGATCCGAATGCCCTGGGCACCGAGACGCATCGCCGACTGCACCGCGCGCTTCATCGCACGGCGGAACGCCACGCGACGCTCAAGCTGCTGCGCGATATTCTCGGCCACCAATGTGGCGTCGATCTCGGGCTTGCGGATTTCCACGATGTTCAACGCCACCTCGGCGTTGGCCATCCGGGAGAGTTCCTTCTTCAAGACCTCGATATCCTGGCCCTTCTTGCCGATGACCACACCCGGACGAGCGGCGTAGATGGTCACGCGCGGCTTCTTGGCGGGACGCTCGATGACCACACGCGAAACGCCGGCATTGCGCAGCTTCTCGCGGAGATGGCCGCGCAGCTTCAGGTCTTCATGCAGCAGCTTGGAATAGTCACCAGCGGCAAACCACCGGCTATCCCAGGTGCGGTTGATCCCAAGCCGAAGCCCGACGGGATTGACCTTGTGACCCATGTTACGCGGCCTCCTCGTCTTGAGCGCGTTCGGCCACGACGATCTTCAGATGGCTGAACCATTTTTCGATGCGCGACGCACGACCGCGACCGCGGGCATGGAAGCGACGCATCACGACCGACCGGCCAACCTCGGCCCGCGTTACGACCAGGCGGTCGACATCGAGCTGGTGGTTGTTCTCGGCATTCGCGATCGCGCTTTCCAGCGCCTTTTTGACCTGCTGCGCGATCCGGCGCTTGCTGAACGTCAGCGTCGCGACGGCCCGCTGCGCCGGCAGATTGCGAATCATCCCGGCGACCAGATTCAGCTTCCGCGGGCTTACCCGAAGATTGCTGACGATCGCCTGGGCTTCGTTTTCCGCCAGGGCGCGTGGGTGGTTCGGCTTGCTCATATCAGCCCCGCTTCGCCTTCTTGTCCGCGGCATGGCCGGTGAATGTGCGGGTTGGCGAGAACTCGCCAAACTTATGCCCGACCATATTCTCGGTCACCTGCACCGGCAGGAATTTGTGGCCGTTGTAGACACCGAACGTCAGACCAACGAACTGCGGCAAGATCGTCGAGCGGCGCGACCAGATCCGAATGATCTCGTTGCGGCCCGAAGCGCGCGAAGCGTCGGCCTTGTTCAGCAAATAGCCGTCAACAAACGGCCCTTTCCAGACGGAACGCGCCATCTTACTTGCCCTTGTTGCGGCGGCGAATGATCAGACCATCCGTCCGCTTGTTGCTGCGCGTCTTGTAACCCTTGGTCGGCTTGCCCCACGGCGTCACGGGATGACGACCACCAGAGCTGCGACCTTCGCCACCACCCAACGGGTGATCGACCGGGTTCATGACGACACCGCGGTTGTGCGGGCGGAAGCCCATCCACCGCATGCGGCCGGCCTTGCCGATCTTCTCATTCATGTTGTCGGGGTTTGACACCGCCCCGATGCTGGCCATGCACTCGGCCCGCACCATGCGAAGTTCGCCCGACATGAGCTTGATCTGCGCGTAACCGGAGTCCTTGCCCACCAACTGCGCGTAGGTTCCAGCGGACCGGGCAATCTTGCCACCCGCGCCGACCTTGAGCTCGACGTTGTGGATGATCGTTCCCACGGGAATGGCGGCCAAGGGCATCGCGTTGCCCGGCTTGATATCCGCTCGAACCCCGGCGATGACATTGTCACCCGCTTTCAAGCGCTGCGGCGCCAGGATATAGGCGAGTTCGCCGTCCTGGTACTTCAGCAGCGCGATGAACGCGGTCCGGTTCGGATCGTATTCCAGACGCTCAACCGTCGCGGGCACATTGAACTTGCGCCGCTTGAAGTCGACCACGCGGTAGGACTGCTTGTGCCCACCGCCACGGAACCGGCTGGTGATCCGGCCATGATTGTTACGGCCGCCGGTGCTGCTCTGGCCCTCGGTCAAACCCTTGACAGGCTTGCCCTTCCAAAGCTCGCTCCGGTCAATCAACACCGTCCCACGAAGGCTCGGCGTTACCGGGTTATATTGTCTCAGTGCCATCCCGCGCGCGCCTTATGCGAGGCCAGTGGTGAAATCAATCGACTGGTCAGGTGCCAGGCGAACGAAGGCTTTCTTCACGTCGGAGCGCTGGCCAGGGCGTCCCTTGAAGCGCTTGGTCTTGCCCTTCTGCACCAGCGTCTGAACGCCAACGACGTTCACGCCGAACAGGCCTTCAATCGCCGCCTTGATCTCAGGCTTGGTCGCGTCGATCGCGACGCGGAACACAACCTGATTGAACGCGGCAACCGCCGTCGCCTTCTCGGTGATCACCGGGCTGCGGATGATCTGATACATCGCCTCACGCGACAGCTTCGAGGTGCGCTTCACTGTCTCGCTCATGCCACGCCTCCCTCGGTTGTCCCGTTGAGCCGGATCTTCAGACCCTCGACGCCCGCGGTGGTGATCGCCAGAACGTCATGACGCAGAATGTCATAAACATTGGCGCCGACCGTCGGCAGGATGTCGATCCCGTGGATATTGCGGCTGGCGAGCAGGAAGCCTTGGTCCACCGCGCTATCGACGATCAGGGCCGACGACCAACCCAGGGCCTTGAATTTCTTCGCCAGGTCCGCGGTCTTCGCGACACCTGAAGCGGCGTCGAGAACGATCAGCTTGCCCTCGGCCGCCTTCTGTGACAGAGCCGAGATCAGGCCGAGGCGCCGGACTTTCTTGTTCAGGCTGTAGCCATGCGACCGAACGACGGGTCCATGGACCACGCCACCGGTGCGGAACTGCGGTGCCCGAAGGCTGCCCTGACGGGCGTTACCGGTGCCCTTCTGGCGATACGGCTTCTTGGTCGTGCCAGATACCTCCGCCATGCCCTTGACCTTGTGGGTCCCGGACCGGCGCTTGGACATCTGCCAATGGACAACCCGCGCCATGATATCGGCGCGCGGCTTCACCGCGAAAATGTCGTCTGGCAACTCAGCGTTGCCGACGCTCCCTCTATCGAGGGTGGTGATCTCGACCTGCATCGTTCTATCCTCAGCCCGCCGCCGCCGGCGCTTCAATCAGCGCGGCCGGATAGGGCGCATCGGCCGGACGGGCGCGCTTGATCGCATCCCGCACAAACACGTAGCCACCCTTGGCGCCCGGCACGGCGCCCTTGATCATCAGCAATCCCTTGTCGGCATCGACGCCCGCGACCTCAAGGTTCAAGGTTGTGATGCGCTCCACGCCGAGGTGGCCCGCCATCTTCTTGTTCTTGAAGGTCTTGCCAGGGTCCTGCCGATTACCGGTCGAACCCAGGCTACGATGGCTGATCGAAACGCCATGCGACGCTTCAAGGCCCGCGAAGTTCCAGCGCTTCATGCCACCGGCGAAGCCCTTGCCCTTGCTGGTGCCGCAGACGTCGACCTTCTGGCCAACGGCGAAATGCGCCGCGGACAGGGTCGCGCCCGGTTCCAGCAGCGCATCGGCCGCTACCCGGAATTCAACCATCCGCGCCTTGGGCTCGACCTTCGCCTTGGCGAAGTGCCCGCGGTTCGGCTGGGTTACATTCTTCACCTTCGCCTTGCCCCAACCGATCTGGACGGCATTGTAGCCATCCGTCTCCTCGGTTCGCGCGGCAACCACCTGCACCTGGTCCAGGTGCAGAACGGTGACCGGCACATGGGTCCCGTCATCCTTGAAAATCCGGGTCATCCCCAGTTTCTTGGCCAGTAATCCGGTGCGCATCACTCGTGTCCCGGCCTTTAGATCTTGATCTCTACGTCCACGCCAGCGGCGAGGTCGAGCTTCATCAGCGCGTCCACCGTCTGCGGCGTGGGCTCAACAATGTCGAGCAAGCGGCGGTGCGTCCGAATCTCGAACTGCTCCCGGCTCTTTTTATCGACATGCGGTGAACGGTTGACCGTGAACCGTTCGATATGCGTCGGCAGCGGGATCGGTCCGCGAACCCGCGCACCCGTGCGCTTGGCCGTGTTCACGATCTCCTTCGTGCTATTGTCGAGCACGCGGTGATCATAGGCCCGAAGCCGGATGCGGATATTCTGGTTGTCCATCGTTCGCTCTTAAGGTTTCCCGCCGAAACGAAGGCCGGCGCCCCGCGACCGCGGAGGCGCCGGTCATCGCTGTCTTAACTAGGCCGTGATGCTGGCGACGACGCCGGCGCCGACAGTGCGGCCACCCTCGCGGATCGCGAAGCGCAGCCCATCATCCATGGCGATGGGCGCGATCAACTCGACATCCATCGACACGTTATCACCCGGCATCACCATCTCGACGCCTTCCGGCAGATTGACCACGCCCGTCACGTCAGTCGTGCGGAAGTAGAACTGCGGCCGGTAGTTGGTGAAGAATGGCGTGTGACGGCCACCCTCTTCCTTCGTCAGAATGTAGGCCTCGGCCTTGAACTTGGTATGCGGCGTGATCGAGCCGGGCTTGGCCAGAACCTGGCCGCGCTCAACGTCTTCACGCTTCGTGCCGCGCAGCAGCGCGCCGATGTTGTCGCCAGCCTGGCCCTGATCGAGCAGCTTGCGGAACATCTCGACACCCGTCACGACCGTCTTCACCGTCGGCTTGATGCCGACAATCTCGACTTCCTCGCCAACCCGGACGATGCCGCGCTCGACGCGGCCGGTCACCACGGTGCCACGGCCAGAGATCGAGAACACGTCTTCGATCGGCATCAGGAACGGACGATCCATGGCGCGTTCCGGCTGCGGAATGTAGGCGTCAACCGCCTTCATCAGCTCCAGGATCGCGTTATGGCCCAACTCTGGGTTCGTTCCGTTCAGGGTGCACAGGGCGGATCCCTTCACGATCGGAATATCGTCGCCCGGGAACTGGTAGGACGAAAGCAGCTCGCGCACTTCCATCTCCACAAGCTCAAGCAGCTCGGGGTCATCGACCATGTCGACCTTGTTCAGGAAGACGACCAGCGCCGGCACGCCGACCTGACGGGCGAGCAGGATGTGCTCGCGCGTCTGGGGCATCGGACCGTCGGCGGCGGAAACCACCAGGATCGCGCCGTCCATCTGCGCGGCGCCGGTGATCATGTTCTTCACATAGTCAGCGTGGCCGGGGCAGTCGACGTGGGCGTAGTGGCGGTTCGCGGTCTCATATTCCACGTGGGCGGTGGAGATGGTGATGCCGCGCGCCTTTTCCTCGGGCGCCTTGTCGATCTGGTCGTATGCCGTGAACGTGGCACCGCCGGTCTCGGCAAGCACCTTGGTGATCGCGGCCGTCAGAGACGTCTTGCCGTGATCGACGTGCCCGATCGTGCCGATATTGCAGTGCGGCTTGTTCCGCTCGAATTTCGCCTTGCCCATAGTCGTCCTCTCCGCGAATCCGTGTCAGGGTTCGTCCAGGTAGATGCAGTCGTTACCAGCGATAGTGGCTGAAAGCCTTGTTGGCCTCGGCCATGCGATGGGTATCTTCACGCTTCTTCACAGCGGAACCACGGTTGTTGACCGCGTCCAGCAGCTCGTTCGACAGCCGGTCTTGCATCGTGTGCTCCCCGCGCTTGCGGGCGGCATCGATGATCCAGCGTATCGCCAGCGCCTGCCGACGTTCCGTGCGAACCTCGACCGGCACCTGATACGTGGCGCCGCCAACACGGCGAGACCGCACCTCAACAGCCGGCTTCACATTATCCAGCGCCTCATGGAACATGCGCACCGGATCAGCCTGCGGTCCACCCCGGCGCCGCAGCACGTCCAGCGCGCTGTAGACGATTCCTTCGGCGGCCGACTTCTTCCCGTCATACATCAACGCGTTCATGAAACGGTTGAGCACGACGTCACCGAACTTGGCGTCCGGCAAAATCTCTCGTTTTGTCGCTCTACGGCGGCGGGACATCGGTTCTCTTTCCCCGCTTACTTCGGCCGCTTCGCGCCATACAGCGACCGGCGCTGACGACGCTTGGCAATGCCCTGGGTATCCAACACGCCGCGCAGGATATGGTAGCGCACACCCGGAAGGTCCTTAACGCGACCTCCACGGATCAACACCACCGAGTGCTCCTGAAGGTTGTGGCCTTCACCCGGGATATAGCTCACGACTTCGTACCCATTCGTCAGGCGCACTTTGGCGACCTTACGAAGAGCCGAATTCGGCTTCTTCGGTGTGGTCGTATACACGCGAGTGCATACGCCGCGCTTCTGCGGACAGCCTTGAAGCGCCGGAACCTTGTTCCGGCTCTTCTGCGGCTCGCGCCCCTTGGCGATGAGCTGATTGATGGTCGGCATGGACCTCGTTCTCTTCTCCGTTCCGCCCATCCAACACGTGGGACCGTTGCTGACAAGCGAGACCCGCCAGCCGGGAAAGTCCCAGCAAGCGGGTTTCATCGAGGCATCCGGCCTTAGCCCCGGTGACCGGGGCGGCGCCGCATGCGTCATGGACCTGCGAACAACGGCCGCCCGTTAACGCGGGGATGGGCCGAGGGCGCGGAACCTAGTTGCGGCCTTTCAGGGAGTCAAGTGCCACAACGCCCGTTCTCGCCATCATTCCTGAAACCGCAAGCAAGCCATGGAAAAGGCTAGTGATAATATCTTTTCTGAGGGGCCGGAAAACGGCCGCTTGAGGCGGTTTCAGCGCACGAGAAGGTTAGCATTCCATGAATCGGTGTCAAATCGCGGTCAGGAATTCGGCCCGGTCCACCGGCGAAGACTCGGCTCCTGGTCACGCCACGGGAACCCCCGCGTCGCCGGGCGTCCCTGGCACGCCAGGGCCGGCCCAGGGCGCCCCAGGGACCGCCACACGCGGCCGGTGCGGTGATTGCCGACCCCCAAACGCAAAACGCCCTCTCCGAGGCGGAGAGGGCGTTTGCTGGGTCAGGCTAAGATCAGGCGCTTTTTGCCATGATCTCGTCCGCGATGTTCCGCGGGACCGGATCGTAGTGGTGGAACTGCATCGTGAACGACGCGCGCCCCTTGGTCATGCTGCGGAGATGGGAGATGTAGCCGAACATCTCCTTCAGCGGCACCAGGGCCCGCACGATGATCGTGGAGCTGGAGCTTTCCTGGTTCTGGATCTGACCACGGCGGCGATTGAGATCGCCCACCACGTCGCCCACGTGATCCTGCGGCGTGGTGATTTCCACGTCCATGATCGGCTCCAGGATGATCGGGCCGGCCTTCTTCATACCTTCGCGGAAGCACGCCTTGGCGGCGATTTCGAAGGCCAGGGCCGACGAGTCGACGTCGTGGTATTTGCCGTCCACCAGGGAGTATTTGAAGTCCACGGTCGGGAACCCGGCCAGCACGCCGGTATCGGCCTGCACCTTGATCCCCTTTTCGACCGCCGGGATGTATTCCCGTGGCACCGAGCCGCCGACGACTTTGTTTTCAAACAGGACGCCCGCGTTCCGCTCCTGCGGCTCGAAGATGATCTTCACCTCGGCGTACTGACCCGAACCGCCCGACTGCTTCTTGTGGGTATAGGTCTCGGTGTGCAGCTTGGAGATCGTTTCCCGATACGCGACCTGCGGGGCGCCGATCTCGCAATCCACGCCATATTCGCGACGCAGGCGGTCGATGATGATTTCCAGATGCAGTTCGCCCATGCCGGACAGGATGGTCTGGCCGGTTTCCTGATCGGTCTTCAGACGCAGCGAGGGATCCTCGCCGGCCAGCTTCTGCAGGCCGAGGGTCATCTTCTCGACGGCTTCCTTGGTGCGCGGCTCGACCGAAATATCGATCACCGGAACCGGGAACGCCATCCGCTCCAGGATCACCGGATCGTCCGAGGACGCCAGGGTGTCGCCGGTGCCGGTGTCCTTCAGGCCGACGAAGGCGGCGATGTCACCAGCCTCGACTTCCTTGATTTCCGCCCGCTTGTCGGCGTGCATCTGGAACATCCGGCCGATCCGCTCACGATGGCCCTTGGTGGTGTTCATCACCGTGTCGCCCGACTTCAACGTGCCGGCATAGACGCGCACGAAGGTCAGGGTGCCGTACTTGTCGTTGATGATCTTGAACGCCAGGCCGGCGAACGGAGCCTTCGGGTTGGCCGGGATGCGGCGGCGGTCGGGGTGTTCCGACTCGTCCACGCCTTCGTCCAGCGCCACGGCGATGCCGGGCACGTCCACCGGGGACGGCAGGTAGTCGATCACCGCGTCCAGCAGCGGCTGCACGCCCTTGTTCTTGAACGCCGTGCCGCACAGCACCGGACGGAACGCGCCCGAGATCGTGCCGGTCTTGATGGCGCGCTTCAGGGTTTCGACGGCAACATCGCCCTTCTCGAAATATTCCTCCATTCCGGCGTCATCGACGGACAGGGCGGTATCGAGCAGGAGCTGGCGGTATTCAGCGGCCTGTTCGGCCAGTTCGGCTGGAATCGGCTCATCATGGAACTTCGCGCCGAGCTCGCCGCCTTCCCAGATGATCGCCTTCATCTCGACCAGGTCGACCACGCCGAGGAATTTGTCCTCGATCCCGATCGGCAGCTGCAGCGGCAGCGCGACGATATCCAGCTTCTCCTTCAAGGTGGCGAAGGCGCGGAAGAAGTCGGCGCCCGTGCGGTCCAGCTTGTTGATGAAGATGATGCGCGGCACGTTGTAGCGATCGGCCAGGCGCCAGTTCGTCTCGGACTGCGGCTGTACGCCGGCCACGCCTTCAATGATAAAGATGGCGCCGTCCAACACGCGCAGGCTGCGATTGACTTCGATGTTAAAGTCGATGTGGCCAGGCGTATCGATGATGTTGATACGCGTTTCCTTCCAATTACAGGTCACCGCGGCCGAGGTGATCGTGATCCCCCGCTCCCGCTCCTGGTCCATGTAATCGGTCGTTGTGTTGCCGTCGTGGACCTCACCAATCCTGTGAGACTCACCCGTGTAATAGAGGATACGCTCGGTCGTGGTGGTCTTGCCCGCGTCGATGTGCGCGGTGATCCCGATATTCCTGATTTTATCGAGCGGTGTGCCAGACAATGTAAACCTCCATACGGCGTACGGGCGCGTGATCCAATCCTGGATCCGGGAGGTTAAGGTCCCGCGCGCCCGTGAATAAGCTCCGTCCCCTCGCGGGCCGGCTATGTCACGCGGTCAGATGCGACAGGCCGGCTGTTTTTGCAAGCGCGAATTCGTGATGTCACAAACGCGCGACCGACCCACGACACGGTTTGTTACATACCGCCGCCCGCGCGCCGTGCTATACTCGAAGCATGGACACTCGATCCGCACATGCGCTGGTACGGTTCGGCCTTGGCCGACTGGGCGCCGAACCTGTCCCTTCCGATCCCGTCACGTGGCTGCTCGATCAGCTCAAGCGACCCGATCCGGTCGCCAACATGGACCCGCCGGCTACCTCCGCCATCGGGGTTATCGCGGTGCGGGAACTCCGGCGACGGGCACCCAATTCCGGCGAAGCGGCGACGCTCATGTTATACCGCAAGCAGGGCGCCGCCTCCCTGTTCCACGCCGCAACCACCCGCGCGCCGTTCCGGGAGCGGCTGGTCTGGTTCTGGACGAACCATTTCACGATCTCGCTTCGGCGTGCCTCATGCGCCGGCGTGGCCGCGGCCTTTGTCGAGGAGGCCATCCGCCCGCATGTGACCGGCCGGTTTGAGGATATGGTCCTCGCGGTGATGCGGCATCCGGGCATGCTGATCTACCTGGACAATGTGAACTCGGTCGGACCGAACAGCCGGGCAGCACGGAAGGGCAAGCGGGGGTTGAACGAGAATCTGGCGCGGGAATGCCTGGAGCTCCATACCGTCAGCCCGGCCGCGGGCTATACCCAGGCCGATGTCACCTCACTGGCCCGCATCCTGACCGGCTGGACAATTGATTATCAGGGCGAGCCGCCGGGTTTCGTGTTCGATGAAGACGCACATGAGCCCGGGGCGCACACCGTTCTGGGCAAGACATTCCCCCCGGGTGAAGCCGGCGGGATAGAGGCGCTGCGCTTCCTCGCGAACCATCCGGCCACCCACCGCTTCCTGGCCACCAAGCTGGTGCGCCATTTCGTGTCCGATGACCCACCGGATCAAGCCGTCCGCCAGATCGAGAGTGCGATTCGCGACAGCAAGGGCAATCTCGCGGTGGCGGCCTCGGCGCTCGTGACCCTGGAGGACGCCTGGCGGCAGCCCGGCGCCAAGCTGCGCCCGCCGCAGGACATGGCGATCGCCGCCGTCCGGGCGATGGGCGGCCCCGCCGGTGATGGCTCCGACGTCATGCGTCTTGTTGCCTCCCTCGGCCAGCCGCTTTGGAGGGCTTCGGCCCCCGATGGCTGGCCCGACAGGGCAGTCGCCTGGACGACCCCCGAGGCGATGATGCGCCGGATCGACTGGAGCTACGCCTTCGCCGGCCGCATCGGACAGCGTGATCCGATCGAGATCGCGCAGACGAACCTTGGCCCCCTGCTCCGCCCCGCCACGCGCGATGCCATCGCCAGCGCCGGATCGCGCCGCGACGCCATGACGATCCTGCTGACCTCCCCCGAGTTCCAGAGGCGCTGATGTTCAACCTCACTCGCCGTTCCACCCTGCTGGGCCTGGCGACGGTCTTTTCGTCGCTGCGCGGAAGTCTTGCCTTCGCCTCCGCCAATACCGACCGGCGCTTCGTGGTGATCAACCTGCGTGGCGCGATGGACGGCATGACGGCGGTCGTGCCCTATGGCGATCCCGCGTTGAAGGCCCTGCGCGCGCCGCTCGTGCCGCCGGGGCCGGGCCAGCCGGAGGGATTGCTCGACCTTGGCGGTTTCTTTGGCCTGAACCCGATGCTGCCGTCCTTACATGGTATGTACAAGGCGGGGGAACTGGCGATCATCCACGCGGTTGCCGGCCCGTACCGGGAGCGGAGCCACTTCATCGCGCAGGATATGCTGGAAAGCGGCGCGGAACAGCGGCTGAGCAGCGGGTGGCTCAACCGCGCCGTCGGCGCGATGCAGGATGGGCCGGGAACCGACAAGACCCGCAACCCGATGGCGATCGGCATTGCCGTACCGCTGCTGCTGCGCGGCCCCGCGCCGGTGGAGAACTGGGCACCGTCCAACCTGGCGACCCCCTATGCGGATCTGTACGCCACGATCGCGGCGCTGAACGCCAGCGACCCGGTGACCGGCCCCGCGATCAAGATCGGCATGTCATCGCGCGGATTCAGCAAAAGCCTGATGGATGGCCAGGATCCGGAGGCGGGGCAGGTCGATTTCACCAGCCTCGCACGCACCGCCGGGAAATTGCTGGCGGCACCGAACGGGCCACGGATCGCCGCGTTGGAAACCGGTGGCTGGGACACCCATGCGGCGCAGGTCTCTCGCCTGAAGTCATCGCTGCAACGGCTGGATGAAGGGATCGCCGCGCTGCGGACCTCGCTTGGTCCGGCCTGGAAGACAACCGCCGTTCTGGTCATGACCGAGTTCGGGCGGACCGTGCGGATCAATGGCACTGCCGGCACCGATCATGGCACCGGGACCGTGGCCTTTGTCCTGGGCGGCGCCGTGGCCGGCGGACGGGTGCTGGGGGATTGGCCGGGCCTTGGGGCAGGCAAGATGTTCGAGGATCGTGACCTGATGCCCACCACCGACCTGCGCGCCGTGACCAAGGCGCTGGTCGCCGACCATCTGGGCGTCGGCGCCAACGCGCAGGCCATGGTGTTCCCGGGCGGCGAACGGGTGGCGCCGCTGCGCGGGCTGCTCCGAACCTGAGCGATTACGGATCGGTCAGCCGGCGCATATCCTCCAGCGCGTCGGCGAACTCGGTCATGAAGTCCAGCACGACGGCGCGGGCGGAGGGCACATCCTCCACCAGCCCGACGCCCTGGCCGACGAAGTAGCTGACCAGCGCGCGGGCCGATTCGTTGCCCGATTCGGCGGCCTGGTTGACCCGGCGCATGGCTGGCTCACTCAGCAGCCCCTGCAATGGCATCGGCAGCGGGTCGGGCGCGTCCGGGCCTTCCCACGCATCGGTCCAGGCGGACCGGAGTTGGCGCGCGGGTTTGCCGGTGCGCCCGCGAGAGCGGACGGTGTCGCGGGACCGGGCGGCGACCATCTTTTCGCGGAAGACCGGCGACGTCTCGGCTTCCTGGGTGGCGAGCCAAACCGAGCCAGTCCAGACGCCAGCCGCGCCCATGGCCATGCAGGCCGCCATCTGCCGCCCCGTCATGATGCCCCCGGCCGCCAGGACGGGGACCGGGCGGAGGCCCTTGATCGCGCGCAGGACCTCGGGGATCAGCACGAGGGTGGAGACCTCGCCGCAATGGCCGCCGGCTTCTCCGCCCTGGGCGACCAGGATGTCGACCCCAGCTTCGACCTGGCGGACCGCGTGTTCGCGCGCGCCCACCAACGCGGCGCAGGGAATGCCATGGCGACGGGCGCGTTCCAGCATGGAAGGCGGCGGCAGGCCCAGCGCATTGGCGATCAGCCGGATCGGATGCGCGAAGGCGACATCCATCAGTTGCTCGGAGGTCTCGGCCTGGTAGGCGGGCGGCGCGTCGGGGTCGAGCCGGGCGGGCATGGACATGGCGCGATCGGGGTCGATGCCGTGGCGGGACAGCAGATCGCGCACGAAGGCCCGATGGCTGTTCGGAATCCGCGCCAGCAGATCGCCGTTGCTGGTATCGGCGCCGGCGCGGATCGACAGGTTCTCGGGGATCAGCAAATCGACGCCATAGGGGCGACCATCCACGTTCTGGTCGATCCAGCGCAGTTCGGTTTCCAGATCGGCCGGCGCGATGCTGCCGGCCCCGAACACGCCGAAGCCACCGGCCTTGCTGACGGCGGCCACCACGTCGCGGCAATGGCTGAACGCGAACAGCGGGAAGTCGACCCCAAGCGTCGCGCGGAACGCGGAATTCATCTGCCATGCCTTCAGTCAGGGCGCGGGAACGGCGGTCCCTTGGACCGCGCGTTCCCCCCGGGGCGGTTCAGCCGCGCTGGATCAGTTCGATCGAGACGTTCTGCGGCGCGGTCAGGAAGGCGATGCGCACGCCGGGCCTGATCGAGGTCGGGTCCATCGTGAAGGTCACACCCTTGCCCTTCAATTCGGCCACCGCCGCGTCGATGTCCTCCACGGTCAGGCCGAAATGGTCCATGCCGAGAAAGGGCATGGTCGGCGCGGCACCCACCTCGGCGGGATCAACGGGGGCGAGGAACACTTTCTGCCCACTGAGCGACAGGTCTATGCGGTTGGAGCCATCGGGCTGCGGCGTGCGGATGATCTCGGCACCCAGCATATCCTGGTACCAGCGCGCGGTTTCCTCGGGGTTGGGGGTTTTCAGATGGATGTGTTCCCACACGACCTTGACCATTGTTTCCTCCTGGATTTGGAACGCGTCGCGGCATTACAGCACCGCCAGCCGGGAGCGCGCCAGCCCGAGCGGGGGACGACCCAGGGCAATCGGCGCTTTCCTTCGCGGGGGACGAACCGCAGAATGGCGGCATGTCCCGGCGAGCGATGCCCCTGTCGGCCGATCTGCTGCTGCGCGCCTATGCCATGGGGCTGTTTCCCATGGCGGACAGCCGCGGCAGCGACAAGCTGTTCTGGCTCGACCCCGAACAGCGCGGCATCCTGCCGCTGGATCGGTTCCACCTGTCGCGCCGCCTGCTCCGCACCCTCCGATCGGGCCAGTTCGAGGTCAGCGTCGACCGCGACTTCCCGGCCACCATCGCCGGCTGCGCCACGCCTCAGCCCGGCCGCCAGGACACCTGGATCAACCCGCAGATCGAGCGGTTGTATGGAGAGCTCCATCGCATGGGGCACGCGCATTCCGTGGAATGCCGGCGCGACGGCGTGCTCGTCGGCGGCCTTTACGGTGTCGCGCTCGGCGGCGCCTTCTTTGGGGAGAGCATGTTCAGCTTCGCGACCGACGCATCGAAGGTCGCGCTGGTGCATCTGATCGCCCGCCTGCGCCTGGGCGGGTTCCGCCTGCTCGACACGCAGTTCGTCACGACGCATCTGGCGCAGTTCGGGGTCGAGGAAATTCCCCGCGACCAATACAAAATCCTGTTGACCACGGCGCTGGACGTCGATGCCACCTGGCTGACCGAAATCGACCCCGCGGTGCTGGACGCCGAGTTCCGGCTGCTCGCCGGCAAGGAATCCGGATAGGGTTGGGCCTTCCTGTCTCCAACGGACATATCGCGTGACCCGATTCATTGGCGCCATTGACCAGGGCACCACCTCCTCCCGCTTCATCGTGTTCGATCGCGCCGGCACCGCCATCGCCTTGGCCCAGCGCGAGCATCGGCAGATCTTCCCCGAGCCCGGCTGGGTCGAGCATGATCCGCTGGAAATCCGCGACAACGTGCTGGCCGTGGTGGAGGAGGCGCTGGCTTCGGCCGACCTGACCGCGCGCGACCTGGCGGCGGTAGGCGTGACCAACCAGCGGGAGACGACGGTCCTGTGGGACCGCGCCACCGGCCGGCCGATCCACAACGCGCTGGTCTGGCAGGACACGCGGGTCGATCCGCTGGTCGCCGCCTATGCGCGCGATGGCGGGCAGGATCGGTTCCGCGATCGGACGGGGCTGCCGCTGGCGTCCTATTTCTCGGCCCTGAAGCTGCGGTGGCTGCTGGACAATGTCCCCGGCGCGCGGGCGCGGGCCGAGGCGGGCCACCTGCTGTTCGGCACGATCGATTCGTGGCTGGTCTGGAACCTGACCGGCCAGCACGTCACCGACGTGACCAACGCCAGCCGCACCCAGTTGATGAACCTCGCGACGCTACAGTGGGACGATGCTCTGCTGGCGGCGTTCGAGGTGCCGCGGGCCGTCCTGCCGCGGATCGTCCCGTCCTCGGCCGTGTTGGCCGAGGCGCGGGGCGTCCTGGCCGGCGTGCCGGTGGCCGGCATCCTCGGCGACCAGCAGGCCGCGCTGATGGGCCAGGCCTGCTTCAGCCCGGGTGAGGCCAAGAACACCTACGGCACCGGCTGCTTCCTGCTGATGAACACGGGGACGACGCCGATCCCCTCCCGCCACGGGCTGTTGACCACCGTCGCGGGGCGGTTCGGCGATGCGCCGGCGACCTATGCGCTGGAGGGCTCGATCGCCATCACCGGCGCCCTGGTGCAATGGCTGCGGGACAATCTGGGCCTGATCAAGACCAGCGCCGAGGTCGAAACCCTGGCCGCCACCGTGCCCGACAATGGTGATGTCTATTTCGTGCCGGCGTTCTCGGGGCTGTATGCCCCGCATTGGCGGGCGGACGCGCGCGGGATCATCGCCGGCCTGACGCGCTTCGCCCATCGCGGCCACATCGCCCGCGCGGTGCTGGAGGCCACGGCCTATCAAACCCTGGATGTTGTCCGCGCCATGGAACAGGACAGCGGCGTCGCGCTGCGGGAGCTGCGAGTGGATGGCGGCATGGTCACAAACGAGACCCTGATGCGCTTCCAGGCCGATGTGCTGAATGTCCCGGTCGTACGGCCGGCGACCGTGGAGACGACGGCCCTGGGCGCCGCCTATGCCGCCGGCCTCGCGGTCGGGTATTGGCGAGGCCTGGACGACCTGCGCGCGAACTGGGCCGTGGCGGCAAGGTGGCAACCGACGATGGAGGCCGCCCGCCGGGAGACGTTGGTGGCGTCGTGGCAGAAGGCGGTCGGGCGGTCGTTCGATTGGGCCTGAGCGGCGCGCCCTATCGCTTCCCCGGCGCATCGATCCCGGGCGCATCGATCCCGGGCGCATCGATCCCGGGCGCGGCGGTCAGGGGCGCGGCGGTCAGGGGCGCGGCGGTCAGGGGCGCGACGGTGAAGATCGTCATCGCCTGGTCCCGCTCCGCACCCTTCAACGCGACGCGTTCGGTCAGCACCAGCCCCATCGCTTGGATCTCGGCCCGCTGCGCCTCCGGCAGCGGATCGCCCGCCAGCAGGACGATCGGGCGGGGCTGATACAGCCGGACGGCGGTGGCGAGTCGGTCGGGGATCATCGCCTCGGTGAAGTCGTCGCGCCGGTTGTCGAACCGGGCGAACCGGGCCTCGCATTGGCAATCCAGCGCGTAGTAGGGACGGCCGAGAAGAATGGCGATCGCCTCGGTCCTGATGTCGGGATAGCCGACCAAGGCCGCATCCCCCAGATCGTTCGCCCGCAGCCAGCGCACCACCTGGTCGTTGATCGCAAACGGCCGCATCCACTGGCCGGCGACGGCAACCCCGCCCCCGATGGCACCCAGCAGCAGCAACGCCAAGACCGGCGCGCGGGCGGCGGAACCGGGAACGCCTTCCAACCGGGTGATCCACAGCATGGTGACGAAGGCGATGAAAACGACGCCCAGGTGCCGGATGGCGGCGGGATAGACCACGAAGGAGAACCCGGTCGCCACCAGCGCCGTGGCCAGGATCACCGCCAGCGCCGACGGCCGTCCGCGAAAGATCCAGCCCAGCGCCCCCAGGACGAACGGCGCCAGCGCCAGGCACACCCAGACCCGCTTGCCGTTATCATAGATGTTGGAGGGGAAGGCGAAGCTCTCGGGGAAGGAGAAATCCACCGGCAGGAACGGCGGCACCAAAGCGCGCAGGAACTGCACGGCAAAGCGGATCGGATCCCGCATCTCCGCCGCCGTCGGCTGCTGCGCGAAATGCGCGCCATCCGGTGGCGGCCAGACGGTTGCGACGGCGAGCAGCATCAGCGCCGCATAGAGAACCGCGCCGGCCGCGATCCGCGCGAACCCCGCCTCGGCCAGGCGGCGCGTCGCGATCAGGCCCGTCCAGGCATACTCCAGCGCCAGTAGGCCCGAGAGCACGAAGGCATAGACATTCGCGTTGCCCATCGCGCCGAGAATCAGCCCCACCAGCACGGGCCGAACCACCTGGGCGGTCCGGACCCGCGCGTAAATCAGCGCAAGGAGAAGGCCGAGGCCGTAGTTGCGGGCGAGCACCGTGTATTCATGGACCAGGAAGTAGTTCGCCAGCAGCAACGCCTTCTCGATCGGCCGAAACGGCGCCCATGCCGCGATCACGACGATCGTCGCCGCGGCCAGCAGAAAATGCGTGACCTGCATCGCGACAGGCGACGGCGACATTGCGGACGCGATCCACAACAGGGCGTGCCACAGCCCGGGATGGCCGTCGTAGTGCAGGTTCCGGAACAGATCGAGGAAGCCAGGGCTCCCGAGGGTCAGGCCTCAGGCATGCAGTTCATCGCTCCAGGGAACATGGTTCCATGTATTGATGCCCAGCAACACAAGGAATGGTAGTGCGATACCCCACTGCGCAATCCACCCGCGCTCGGATCGGAGACCAGGGCCGGGAATCACTGTCGCATGCCCTTGTCCTTCCCGCCATCATCATCCGCTTCTTGTCCGCAACCCAGGTCGGGAGCAAGATACGACTTGGAATTCATTCAGGCCCCGTGTTGTCATGTTGGACGGAAAGCGCATCACGGTCGTTCTGCCGGCCTACAATGCCGCCCGCACCTTGCGCGCGACGGTCGATGACATCCCGCGTGAGATCGTTGACGACATCATCCTGACCGATGACGCCAGCCGCGACGAAACCGTCGCCCTCGCCCGAGACCTCAATCTCCACACGCTCAGCCACCCCCGAAACCGCGGCTACGGCGCGAACCAGAAGACCTGCTACAGCACGGCGCTGGAGCGCGGCGCCGATATCGTGGTGATGCTGCACCCGGACTATCAGTATTCGCCAAAGCTCGTGACCGCGATGGCATCCATGATCGTCTCCGGCGAATACGACGTCGTCCTCGGCTCCCGCATGCTCGGCCGCGGCGCGATCGCCGGCGGGATGCCGCGCTACAAATATGTGGCCAACCGCGCCCTGACGACGTTCCAGAACCTCGTGGTCGGGCAGCGCCTGTCGGAATACCACACCGGCTTCCGCGCCTGGAGCCGGGAAGTCCTGGAAACCCTGCCGTTGAAGGTGGCCTCGAACGATTTCGTGTTCGACAACCAGATGCTGGTGCAGGCGATCCATTGGGGGTTCCGCATCGGAGAAATCTCCTGCCCGACCCGCTATTTCGCGGAAGCCTCCTCCATCAACTTCGCCCGCAGCGTCACCTATGGCGTGGGCGTGGTGCATACGTCCTTCAAATACCTCGCGGAACATTGGGGCGTGCCGTATTCGCCGCTGTTCGCGAAGGAGGCCGAACGCCGGCTGCCGGTCGGGCTTGAAGAAGGCTCGACCACGATCGTAACCCACGATACCCCGCCCCCGACCGTGACCAGTGGCCGACTCTAGCCTGTCGCCGCGTCGCTTTCTGTCGCTGGATGGCGGCGTCGCCCACGACGGGCGGGAAGCCGAACCGAACGCCGCCTCGGACCTTCCGGCGCTGGTGGGGCATGACGGATCGATCATCGCGCGGGGCGCCGGCCTGTCCTATGTCGGCGCGAGCTTCGGGGCCGGCACCGTGTCCGCCAGCATGCGCGGGTTCGACCAGGTGCTGGACTTCGATCCGGCCACCGGCGAAGTCGACGTCCAGGCCGGCATCACCCTCGGCGCCCTCCACCAATGGCTCGGCCCCCGCGGCTACTATCTGCCGATCCAGCCAGGATTCAGCGAGATCACTGTCGGCGGCTGCGTCGCCGCGGATGTCCATGGCAAGAACCCGGCCCGCGACGGCACCTTCGTCCGTCAGGTTGCCGCGCTGACGCTGTTCCATCCCGATCACGGGCTTGTCTCGTTATCCGCCGATCATCACCCGGACATCCTCGCTCTGACCTGCGGTGGGTTCGGCCTGACCGGGATCATCGTCTCGGTGCGCCTACGCGCAGAACGCCTGCCCGGCGCCTGGGTCGAGACCACGATGCACCCCGCCCGGGACACCGCTCACGCCGCCGACCTGCTGCGCCAGCACGCGGCGGATAGCGACTTCACCTACGCCTGGCTCAATTTCGCCAGCCTGGGCGGTGGCTTCGGCCGAGGCTTCGTCGCCGCGATCCGCTTCGCCGGCGATCCCGCCGAACCGGGCGCGGTCGATCTGTCCTTCCCGCCCGGCCGCCTGACCCCCGAGGCACGCGCCCGCCTGCCACTGGCCCTGCTGTATCGCCCGACGATCTGGGCCATGAATACGGTCTATGCCACGCTCGCCCGCCGCCAGATCGAGACGCGGGGGTCCCTGGGCAAGGCGTTGTTCACCTTCAATGGGAACGAACTCTACCACGGGCTGTTCGGCCGCCCGGGTTTCCACGAATCGCAGGTGATCGTGCCCGACGCCGCTTTGCCGGCATTCGCCGAGGCGATCCGCAACCACAGCGCCCGCCACGGCGCGCCGATCACGCTCGGGGCTGGCAAGCTGTTCGCCGGTTCGGCCCACGGCCTGACCTTCGACGGCGACGGGGTCTACATCGCGGTCAACCTCCGCCGCAACCGGCAGGCCGGCGCCTTTCTGGCGGCGCTGGACCAGGATGTGATCCGCCTCGGGGGACGACCAAACCTGATCAAGGACTCCCGCCTGCCCCGCGCGGTGTTCGAGGCAACCTTTCCCGACGCCGACCGGGTCCGGCGCGCGTTGCGGGACTGGGACCCAAAGCGCCGGTTCCGGTCGGAACTGTCCGACCGCCTGGGTCTCTGACCCCATCCTCCACCCCATCAACGAAAAAAAGGGGCGGCGTGCCGAAGCAACGCCGCCCTGGAGTTGGCCGCACCGCCTTGGCGTGCGACATCGGGGAGGAAACAGGACACCGGGGGAGAAACCGGCTCCGTGATCCAGAATCTACGCTGGAGAGTTTGACGAAAGGTTAACAGATCCGTGGTCAAACCATGTTTTTTCGCGACCAATGGTTACCATCCGATGTCAGGAATCCGTCATGACCGCTAGCCGTCCCGGCCCCCTCGCCGGCCTGAAAGTCGTCGAGATCGGGCATTACATCGCCGGCCCGTTCTGCACCCGCATCCTCGCCGACCTCGGCGCCGAGGTGATCAAGATCGAGCCGCCGGGCGGTGACCCGTTCCGTGGCTGGGGCGCGACGGTGGAGGGAAACTCCGTCTGGTTCAGCATCCATGGCCGCAACAAGCTGTCCGTCGTGCTGGACCTGAAGAAGGACCGGGACGCGATGCTGGCGCTCGCCGCCCGCGCCGATGTGCTGGTGGAGAACCTGCGCGCCGGCCAGTTGGAGCGCCTGCGCCTCGGTCCGGACGACCTGCACAAGGTTAATCCGCGGCTCGTGATCGCCAGAATCTCCGGCTATGGCCAGGACGGACCGTACCGCGACAAGCCCGCTTTCGGCGCGATCGGAGAGGCCATGGGCGGCCTGCGGCATCTGACCGGGCACCCGGCCGGATCGTCCGACCTGCCGCCGCCGCGCTGCGGGATTTCGATCTCGGACGACCTCGCGGGGATGTACGCCGCGATCGGGCTGCTGTCGGCCTGTTGGGAGCGGGACGTGGGCGGCACCGGCAAGGGCCGGGTGATCGACGTCAACCTGGTGGACAGCGTGTTCAGCCTGATGGAAGGCATGCTGCCCGAGTATGCGATGGACGGGCGCATCCGCCAGCCGGCCGGCGCGGCGATCCCCACGGCGTCGCCCACCAACACCTACCCTTGCGCGGATGGGAAATGGCTGTGCATCGCCGGGAACTCCGACCTGATCTTTGCCCGCCTGATGAAGGCGATCGGCCGGCCGGAACTCGCCACCGACCCGGCCTATGCGACCAACGGCCTGCGCTGTGCCAACCGGACTCCACTCGATGAGGCGATCGCCGCCTGGACCCTGACCCAGCCCGCGAAGGACGCCGAGGAAACCCTCGATGCGGCCGAGGTCCCGTGCTCCCGCCTGTTCGACATCGCGGACTGCGCCGCCGATCCGCATTTCCAGGCGCGCCAGGCGGTGCAGACGATCGAGGACCCGCTGATCGGGCGGACCCTGCATCCCGGACCGGTGATCCGGATGGATGGCGACGACCCCGGACAGGTGGTCCGCTGGCCCGGCCCCGCCGCGGGAGCACATAACGATCATGTCCTCCATGACCTGCTGGGATTGCCCAGAAAGACCGCCTGATCAGAGGCTTGTTGCATAATTCTGCCACGATGCCAGATAATAGGGGTGCAACCCACTCTGGCACCGGAAAGCCATGCGTTCCATCTGCCACGGCCTGCTGCTTCTGATCCCGCTGACCCTGTCCCTCGGGGCCTGCGGGTCGTCCGGCGGGTCCAGTCGCGTGGGGGACTATGTCGGCGGGTCGGTTCGGCTGGAATGCGCCCCCTTCGCCCGCGCCTTGTCCGGCGTGCGCCTGTCCGGTGCCGCCGCCGATTGGTGGTGGCAGGCCGAGGGACGCTACAGCCGGTCCTACACCCCCAAGGTCGGCAGCGTCCTGGTCCTGTCCCGCACCGGCCGGCTGCGCAGCGGACATGTGTCGGTGGTGTCGCGCGTGATCTCCTCGCGGGAGGTCCTGGTCGCCCAGGCCAACTGGGTACGGGACCGCGTGACCGAGGACCAGCCGGTCGTTGACGTCTCCCCCGGCAATGACTGGAGCGTGGTCCGGGTCTGGTGGCCGCCATCATCCCAGATGGGCATCACCGAGTTCCCCGCACACGGCTTCATCCACGCCGAACGCCCGAAGTCGCGGGACGAGTTGCTCGCCGCGACCCCGGGCGCCGTACAGGTGGCCCTGGCGGGGCGGTAGTTTTATACGACCCCGTCGCCTTTCAGCTTCTCGACCTCGGTCGCGCTCAGTCCCAGCCAGTCGGTCAGCACGTCCGCGGTGTGCTGACCCAGCATGGGGGAGGGATCGATGCGGGGGGAACGACCGTCGACCTGGACCGGCCAGGCGGGCATCTTGAACTTGCCGTGGAACGGGTGGTCGAAGGTCTGCATGATCCCCCGTTCCTCGAAGTTCGGGTCGTTCTGCAGTTCCATCGTGTCGAAGACCGCGCCGGCCGGCACGCTGACGCCCGAGATCAGGCGCATCGCCTCCTGCTTGGTGCGGCCCTTGGTCCAGTCGCCGATGATCTCGTTCAGCGCGTCCTCGTTCTTCGACCGATCGGCGGGGGTGCGGAAGCGGGGATCGTCGATGATCTCCTCCCGTCCCATCGCCTTGCACAGCCGCACCCAATGGTCCGGGTTCGCGCGACTGGTCATGATGTAGACCCAGTCGTTCGGCCCGCCGGGCGCGCAGGGATACAGACCGGACGGCGCGTTGTTGCCGCCGGGGCTGCCGCCGTTGCGCTCCACGGGTTTGCCGGTGCGGGCCTGGGTGGACAGGTTGGTCCGCATGTAATGCAGCATCGCGTCCTGCATCGCGACCTGGAGACGGAACCCCTGCCCTGTCTTGTCGCGCTTGCGCAGCGCCGCGAGGATGCTGATCGCCATTGTCATCCCCGTGCCGGTATCCCCAAGCGAGATACCCGGCTTGACGGGGCGGCGGCCCTTTTCGCCGGTGACGCTGATCGTTCCGCCGGCGGCCTGGGCGATCATGTCGAAGGCGAGCGACTTCTCCCACGGGCTGCCGATGCCGAAGCCCTTGACCTGGGCGTAGATGATGCCCGGGTTGATGGCTTTCACGTCGTCATAGCCCAGGCCGAGGCGCTCGATCGTGCCGGGGGCCATGTTCTCGATACAGATGTCGGCCTGACGGAGCAGGTTCTTCACCAGTTCCAGCCCGCGCGGGTCCTTCAGGTTGACCGTGATGGACTTCTTGTTCGCGTTGAACATGTGGAAATAATACGGATCGTCGTCCGGCTGGCCCTTGCGCAGGCGGCGGCCGGGATCGCCCATGCCGGGGTTTTCGACCTTCACCACCTCGGCCCCGAACCAGGCGAGCGCTTCGGTGCAGGAGGGGCCCGCTTCGAACTGGGTGAAATCGACGATCTTTATGCCGGAGAGGAAATCGAACTCGGCGCTGCGGTCTGACATCGGCGTATCCTCCTGCGTGGCTTGCTGCCCATTACCGGTCACGATGGCACAGAGCGAAGGGGCGTCAAGGGATGGCGCCGTGGGTGGCCGCAGGGGGTCAATGCCGGGTCGTCTAAAATTTGCTAGAAAACGCACAGGCGCCTCTCTAGAGTGGCAGCCAGTGAGCGATGACCGTAACTGCTTGAAACCGCTGGTCCCGTATACGGGGACGTCGGGTGGAGACTCCCTTTGCGACGTATCATTGGAATCGGGCACAGCCATCTGGTTTGTTTCGACGATGCCGCGGAAGATCTGATCAAGGCCGATCCCAGTCTGCTTCAGTACACCTCGATCTGCTTCGTCCGGCGAGAATTTCATCCGCCCTTCGTCGTGCTGGATGGCGCCCATGTCGCCAACAATTTGTGGCTGGACGTGGTCCGGAGGCATACCGATGAACCTGATGTAGAAATCGTCCTGGCCGTGCCAGGCGCTGAATGGTGGTATTGGAGCCTGACGCCCGGGCCGTCGCCGTTTGACTTCGTCGACCCATACCATGACGATGGCATGCCGCTGATTGGTCAGGTGGTACCCTATGACCTGTTCATGACCAAGGCACGCCAAGCACTTCGTTACGTCCTCTTCATATGTGACGCCGTGCGCGGTGTTGGCTCGTTGCCCCTGTCGCTGTCGCCGCCGCCGCCGCCGACCCGTGATGTCGAGACGATGTTCAGTCAGGTCATCGGCAGTGCTGGCACGCACGGGCGGCAGCACAAGGGCCTTGTCCATGTCGCGAAAGGCCTGGCCCCAACGATTGAGCAGTATGGATTTTCCCCCGCATCGTTCCGCCTGAAGGTCTGGCGGGCCAGCATGCGCGCGGTGGAAGAAATCTGCACCGAAGCCGGGATTACCTACCTTGGGCCACCAGCGGATGGGGTAGATGCGGACGGCTTCCTGAAGACCGAGATGGTGTCTGATCTGGTTCACGCGAACCGCCATTGGGCGCATCTGCAATTGAACCGAGTCCTCGCCAACAGCCGTCAGCCGCAAGGGGCCATGTGATGTCACATCCATACTCAAGCCTGCCGGACCACTGCTTTTGGCGGAAGGCGATCAGTACGGTTCCCGCGGCGGACGTCGATCCCGTCGTGCGCGGAAAGTTCCGGGTCAGGAAGACCGACCGTGTCTCCACCGCCGGGAGCTGCTTCGCACAGCATATTGCCAGGCATCTCTCGAAGGCGGGCTTCAACTATTTCGTTACAGAAACAATAAACCCATTCATAACGCCCGGCATGGCCAAGGACTACAACTACGGCACCTTTACCGCCCGCTACGGCAATGTCTATACCGCGCGGCAGTTGGTTCAGCTTCTGAAACGTGCCTACGGGCTGTTCACGCCGGTCGATGACGTGTGGCCAAACGGCGATGGGCGCTTCTTCGATCCCTACCGCCCGCAGATCCAGCCGAATGGCTTTGCTTCTCTCCGCGAGTTCCAGGCGGACCGCGAGAGCCATTTCGCCGCCATCCGCACGGCGGTCGAACAATCCGACATCCTTGTGTTCACGCTCGGACTGACGGAAGCCTGGATCAACGCCGAGGATGGCGCCGTTTACCCGGTCTGTCCGGGAACCGCCGCGGGCACCTTCGACCCGGCGCGACACAAGTTCGTCAACTTCCGTATGACCCAGGTGCTGGGCGATATGCGAGAGGCGATGGATTTTGTGCGTGACCGCAATCCCCGCATCCGCTTCATCGTCACCGTTTCCCCGGTTCCGCTGGTTGCTACGGCCGAGGATCGGCACGTTCTTGTCTCGACGACCCATTCCAAGGCGATCCTACGAACCGTCGCGGGTGAGCTTGATGCGCAGTACGACGATGTCGCGTATTTTCCGTCCTATGAGATCATCACGGGCAATTTCAATCGCAGCGCCTACTACAGGCCCGACCTGAGGGAAGTGACCGAAGCCGGCGTCCAGCACGTCATGCGGCTGTTCATGAAGCACTATGCGGCAGTGGACGAGGCGACGGAGCACCCCCGTGCGGCCGAGCCAGATCGCGCGCAGGCACAGGCCGCGTCGGCCGCCGCTGTCGCTGATTTGCTTGAGGCATCGGCGAAGGTCATCTGTGATGAGGAAGTATTGGCCCGATAGAAGGGTCATCCTCTCCGTGCGACGGCCGTCCTATGTTGAGGCCGACCGTCAGCAATGGAAGGGGAGTGATCTCTACGGGGTTGCCCCGACAGGCGCCGGGGGGACCCCGGCCATCGCCGCCTGATCCTGGTCTCGGACAGTGTAATGGTCGTCAACGAACGCAGCCGCGGCTTCACATAACTTAAGCCAGTCCTCGGACTTGGTGGTGGACGGCACGCCCCCCGAATTGGCGAATTCGGGCATCGTTCCGTGGAGAAGACGGGGCCGCACCTCAGTTACCGAAACCGGCGCGGCTTGTGTTACGAACAGAAGTACAGGCTCCCCATACGCGGACATTGCGTCGTGGATACGCAATGCAAGCTCATTCGGCATTGCCTGTTGATTTTGCTTTACCACAAAAATCCTTGAGGCTTCGCGCATTTCCTTCCGCCATTTGGCCGCCATCGCGGGCAGGCGGCGACTTTCCCGCGCGACGATGGCATCGGCGTCGGCCTTTTCCGGACGGGTCCAATCATGCCACCTGAAGCCGTAGTGTTGATTTATAACCACATGGGCGAGCCCGTGTCGCATGATGGTCAGGTTATCGCCGATTCCCTTGAAGTCCTGCCGCAGCAATCGAACCAGCACTCCCGCCGGAGTGGAGGCCCAGCGCAACAGATCCATCGGTTCGGCCTTATAGGCCCGTTGGGCAAAGCCGAACTCACAATTATCACCAAGACTGGCAAATCGAAGCATCAGATCACGCATCACGCCATTCCCAGAATACGGGCCGAATCCCGGCCCTGCCATTTGCGCCCGACCTTGGGCCGGGCACTCCAAACTTCACAGCAGTTGACCTAATCTGCCCGTAATGTAGCGGCCTGTTCCCTCAACGTCCACAATGCCGTGATTGCCGCAGGAGGCATGAGCAGGATCAATTCGCTGGAAACCGCGCCCTGCTTGTGCTGAATCCGCGACGGTTCCACGCAGAGGATTCTGCCCGTGCGCATTGCGATGATTGGCGGTGGCTATGTCGGCCTCGTCTCCGGCGCCTGCTTCGCCGAATTCGGCTCCGAAATCGTGCTGGTCGAAGCCGATGAGGGCCGGCTTTCCGCGCTGCGGGAGGGCCGTATCCCGATCTATGAGCCAGGGCTGGACAAGCTGGTCGCCGACAATGTGGCCGCGGGGCGGCTGTCGTTTACCGGCGACCTGGCGCAGGCGCTGCAAGGGGTGGAGGCGGTGTTCATCGCCGTCGGCACGCCAACCCGGCGCGGCGACGGGCACGCGGACCTGACCTATGTCTATGCGGCGGCGGAACAGGTCGCCCGCGCGCTGACCGGCTATGCCGTCATCGTCACGAAATCCACCGTCCCCGTCGGCACCGGCCGCCGCATCGCCGAAATCGTCCGCGCCGCTCGGCCTGACCTGGATTTCGACGTTGCCTCCAACCCCGAGTTCCTGCGGGAGGGCAGCGCGATCCCCGACTTCATGCGGCCGGACCGCGTGGTGATCGGCGCCGAGTCGGACCGCGCGCGCGAAGTCCTGCGCCGGCTGTATCGGCCGCTGTATCTGATCGAGGCGCCGATCGTCTTCACCGGCATCGAGACGGCGGAACTCACGAAATACGCGGCCAATGCGTTCCTGGCGATGAAGGTCACCTTCATCAACGAAATGGCCGACCTGTGTGAGAAAGTCGGCGCCGATGTGCATGACGTGGCGCGCGGCATCGGGCTTGATGGGCGGATCGGGCGGAAATTCCTGCATCCCGGGCCGGGGTATGGTGGATCGTGCTTCCCCAAGGACACGCTGGCGCTGGTCCGCACGGCGCAGGACTACGGCGCGCCATCCCGGCTGGTGGAAGCCACCGTGGCGGTCAATGACGCGCGCAAATCCAGCATGGCGGTGCGCGTGATCGCGGCCTGCGGCGGCTCGGTGCGCGGCAAGACCATCGCGATCCTGGGCCTGACCTTCAAGCCCGAGACGGATGACATGCGGGATTCACCGTCCCTGGCGATCGTGTCGCGGCTGGCGGGGGATGGCGCGACGATCCGCGCCTTCGATCCGGAGGGGATGGAACAGGCGCGCCCACTGCTGCCCGACGGGATCATCTATTGCCGCGACGCGCTGGACGCCGCCGCCGGGGCGGACGCCCTGGTGCTGATCACGGAATGGAACGAGTTCCGCGCAATCGCCCCCAGCCGCTTGCGCTCCGCGATGGCCGGCGACGTGCTGGTCGATCTGCGGAACGTCTACGATCCGGCGGCGATGCGGGCGGCGGGCTTCAATTACCACGGCATCGGCCGCCCGCTGATCGAGCCGCGGGAGGGCTGACCGGCCGCTCGGCTCGTTCTCACGGTGTATCGGGTTTGGACTGGGTGAAAATCCAACCTCGCCCCCTCCCCCCTTGAGGGGGAGGGTTGGGGTGAGGGGTCGATATCCCCCGGCCGGTGCCGCGAGCCCCCCAACCCCGGCCCTCGCCCTCAAGGGGGGAGGGGGAAGTGGTTGGTTCGGCCGTTACGTCCGAATCTGGATCGTCGCCTGCCGGCGCAGGTCGCGCAGCATCTGGCGGGACAGCAGTTCCACCCGTTCGTTTATCAAATAGCGCTGGATATCCTGCTTGGTGACCGAGGCCATGATCTTCTGCTCGCGGGAGCAGATCACGATCACGGCAATGCCCTCGGGGCTGACCAGCGGTTCCGACGGGCGTCCGATCGGCAGATTGGCCAGGATGGCGCGGAACTGCGGCGGTGAGACACCTTCCAGCCGGATCTCGCCCGGGTCGATCGGGCGGGACGGATCGCCGGATTTCGCGACCTCCTCCATCTGCTCGCAGCTGCGGACGCTGGTGGTGATCCCGCGCGCCCGTTCCAGCACCTGCTTATGCTGCTCGGTTGGCGCCTGCGGGTTCAGCGGCGTGGCGAAGGGCAGGAAGGTCTGGCGCAAGGTCAGGGCCGTGCCCATCTCTCGGCCGAGTTCACGCTTGCCGAACAGGGTAACGATGGAAAACCCGCCCGGCACCTTCACCGGATTGCTGATCGCGCCCTGCGGCATCTGGGTCACGAGTTCCGCGACGGACGGATCGAGCTGGCTGAGCTGCACCCAGCCGCGGTCGCCGCCTTCCAGCGCGCCCTGCGACTGGCTGAACTGGGCCGCGACGATCGCGAACGGCGCGCCGTGGCGCAGTTCCTGGATCACCGTCTCGGCGAAGCGCTGCGCGTCGGCGGTCTGCGCTGGGTCGTCGATCGGGATGAAAATCTCACCCACACGGAATTCGCTTTTACCGACCAACTGGTCGAGCAGGCGCTGCTGGGCCTCGACATCGGCCTCGGTGACCGCGCCGCGTTCGCCCATCTGTTCGCGCAGCACCTGGTTCCAGGCGAGCTGGGCGCGGATCTGGCTGACCAAGGTGCGCTGGCCCACGCCATCGACGGACAGGCGCATCCGCAGCATGCCGGCCGGAAGGTTGTTGCGCTGCTCGATATCGCGGATGGCCGCGGCGATGGCCTGATCGGGGACGACGATCTTGCGGCGCTGGGCCTCCTGCATCCGCAGGCGTTCGTCGATCAATTGGCGGACGATCTGCGGCTTCAGCCGGTCGATGACGTCGGGTGACAGGCGCATGCCGGTGGACAGCGCGAACAGGCGGGCGCGGTTGTCCACGTCACCGGTGCTGATGACGTCGTTGTTGATGACCGCGACGATGCGGTCGCCCGGCAGCTTGGCGGTCGCGGGCGCCGGGGCCGGCTTGGGCTGCGCCAGGGCCGGAGCGGCGACCGACACGGCCGCCATGAAAGCGAGCTGCAGCGCGGCCGCCAGCAGCCTCGGCATCCGTCGCGGCATGAAATAGGCAGACGCCATACGCAAGCTCTCCCGGTCCTAAAGCGCGCGGTAGCCGAATTCGCCCAGGGTCTTGAACGTGAACAGCAGCAGGACGGTTGTCGAGCCGTTGTCGTTGTTCAGGGACGTATTCCTGCGGTACACGCGCAGATCAAAAATAAAACACTCGTCTTCGTAGATGAGGTCCGCGCCGAACGCGACCATGCGTTTGCGCGAAAGATCCTGGCGTGCATAGCCCTGCACGCGGAACTTGCCCCAATCGGAGGACACGCCGCCGATGATCTCATTCCGGGCCTGATAGTAGGCGTTGCCCGCGGGCGGCGGCGCCGGCTGGTCATAGTAATAGAACGGGTTGGTCGAGGAGTAGAAATACCCGCCCGTCACCCGGAACTCCTTGGTACCGAAGGAGGTCGTCGCCTCGGCCATCCGGGTCGCGAGGTTGGTCTTGTCCAGCCGGGTCCGATACGTCAGGTCCAGGTAGCGGTTCGGCGTGAAACTGGCGCGCGCCACGACGTCGGACACCTTGTCGCGCAGGCCGGAGCCAACCGGAAACACGGTATTTTCGGTGGTGCGGTAGGATTGGCCGATGATCGCCTCGAACGCGGTGCCGTTCAGGTACCATGCGCTGCGCAGCGCGACGTTCGCGCGCACCCCGCCCTCCAGCCGGTCGACGCCGGGATAGCGGTTGAAGCCGAACAGGTTGGCGTCCGAGAACTCGAAATCCAGGCTGTCTTCGTTCGGATATTTGAAAAGCTGGCTGTCGCCGGATTGCGGCGCGACGATGACCTGAGCGATCGGCTCGATCAGTTGGGTCCCCCAGCTTCCGGAGTTGCGGGCGAAGGGCCAGCGGAAATCCACCGCCGCCTGCGGCAGCGCGCGCCCGGTGGAGGTGCTGCCGCCGATCCCGTAGGTGGGCTGCGAGTTCAGATGCGTCGCATCGTAGGCGACAGCGTCGTTGTGGAGGGACACCTTCCACAGATCACCCAGCATGCCGGTGAACGGGCGCTCCCACGTCATCGACATCCGCGCGCGCCTGGTTGTCGTGCCGTCGGAGCGCATGACGTTGAACGCGTCCATGCTGACCATCGTCCGGCCGCCCAGCCGGTCGGGCAGGCCGAAATAGCTGTACTGCGCACGCGGTAGAACGATCGGCAGCTTGGAGGACGGGGAGGCGTTGTTCAGCGACTGGTAGGCCTTGGCATCGACTCGCGCATAGGCGCCCTGGCCGAAGCCTTCAACGAACACCTGGCTGTTGAGCAGGTTCAGGTTGCCGGCGAAGGACGCCGCCCGGTTGAAGTTCAGCAGGTAATTGACCGAGGAGGCGCGGTTGATATCGAAGCCCCAGCGCCAGGTGTCGTCGATGTTGAACTGCCCGCGGGTCGCGATCGCGCCTTGGATGGCGTTGTCGGTATAGCCGACCGAGGGATTGACGATGATGTAGCCGTTGTTGAAGCGGCGCCGGTATTCAACGTTCAGGTCGGGGCCGGACCTTGTGGTGATGGTCGGGCGGATCGTCGCGTCGGACTGGTCGTCGATCACCCAGAAATAGGGCTGGGAATAGAACGCGCCGATCCGGGACCCAGCGCCCATCGCCGGCGGCAGGATGCCGGATGCCCGCTTCACCGACGGGTCCGGATGCCAGAAATAGGGCGCGTAGGCGACCGGGATGCCGAACATCCGCAGGGTCGCGTCGTGATACTCGATCGTTTTGTGTTCCAGATCCTGCACGGCCGAGGCCGCCTGGATCTGCCACAGCGGCGCGCGGGTCGGATCCTTGGGGCACAGGTCGCAGGTCGAGTAGACGACCTGCGCCAGTTCGTTGATCTGCCCGTCGGTGCGGCGGGCGCCGGTCGCGGCCAGCCGGCCGTTTTCCGGCAGCAAGGCCCGGATCTCCTTCATCACGCCGTCCCGCATGTTGCGCGACATCTCGGCGTAGTCGGCGAACATCACCTGCCCGTCGGGTTCCATGAACGCGACATTGCCATGCGCCGCCGCGACGCCCGAGTTGCGGTCGAAGGTGATCCGGTCGGCGCGCAGGACGCGGTCGTTCTGCCAGGCCTCCACCCGGCCGCGGGCGATCACCAGGGCGTTTTCCCGATCGTATTCCACCTCATCGGCGGTGAAGGTCACGGGATCGGACGACGACGCGGTTTTCCCGCCGCTGGCGGCATTGGCCAGGTTGCTGAGCTGGGCGCGCGCGGGCGCGGTGGCCAGGCCGGCCACGAGGGCCGTACCAATAAGCCAGGGAGCAGCCCGAGACAGGAGGGAAGCGCGCGCCATGGTCAACCGTCTTCCGTGTGCAGCAACAAAGCAATCGTCAGCATGAGGCCCGCGAGGGTCGGTGCCCAGGCCGCCAGCACGACCGGTAGCACGCCCGACTGCCCAAACTCACCGGCGATCTTGGAGGCGACGAACAGCGCGAACCCCGCGGCCACCCCGCTGCCGAGCATTCGGGCGACTCCGCCGCGGCGGGCGGGGCGCATGGAGAAGCCGGCGGAGAGCAAGGCCATGGTGCCCGCCAGCACCGGCAGCGCCAGCAGCGCCTGGAAATGCAGCCGGTGGCGGATCGAGGAGAATCCCGACCGGTCGAGCAGCGCGATGAAGTCCGGCAGCGCCCAGATCGACAACGTATCGGGGGAGGCGAAGCTGTCCTGGATGCGGGACACGGTCAGATCGGTGGGCAGCGTGATCGTCTGGGCCGGCTCCGGTAGTTGCTCGGGGCGGATCGTGCGGGCGTTTTCGAGCTTCCAGGCATTGGCCACCAGCGAGGCCGACGTTGCCTCGATCCGCGACAGCAGCCGGTCCTGCGGGTCGAGCCGGAACACGCTGATGCCCTCGGCCGACAGCCGCCGATCCTTCACCGCGACCTTGCGTGCGTGGATGATGGCGACTCCCTTGGGCGTCAGTCCGTTATCCGCCTGGCGCAGCCAGAGCTGCCCGCCGTTCAGCGACAGCGGCCCGCCGCCGGTGCGGAGATAGGTGTTGTCCAGCGACTCGGCCCGCGCCAGCATTACCGACGACACAGGGCTGAGGCCGGCGGTGGCGATGACGCCCAGGGTCAGGGCGCACAGGGTCGGCGCGGCCAGGAACTCCCACGCCGAGATGCCCGAGGCGCGGGCGATGATCAGCTCCGACGACCGGGTCAGGCGCCAGAAGCACAGGATGCCGCCCAACAAGATGGCGAAGGGCAGGATCTGCATGGTGATGAAGGGCAGGCGCAGGGCGGCGATTTCCAACACCATGCCGAACGTGGCGTCGGGCTTGGTGGCGGACCGGCGGAGCAGCTCGATGAAGTCGAACATCACCACCAGCCCGGCGAGCGCCAACAGCATGCCCAGCACGGCGCCCAGGAACTGGCGGGAGATGTAGACCGAGAGGGTGGCGATCGCGAGCATCGGCTCAGGCGGCCCGCGCCGATGGGGGGCCATTCATCCGACGACCACTCGGACCGAACACCATCGGCGCGTACAGCAGCCAGGCGGCAACCAGCCCGGGTCCGATCGCGTGCAGCCACATCAGCGGCACCAGCGTGTTGTCGCGGGCGGCGAAGTTGCTGATCCCGAGGCCGGCGCCCAACAGCGCGACCACCGTCAGCACGGTCAGGAAGGGCCGCAGGATGCCGCCATGCCGTCGGAAGCCGCCGGACAGCGCCGAATACAGCGCGACCAGCGTATAGGACAGCGTGGTCAGAGGCATGGTCAGGCGTTTGTGGCCCTCGGCGATCCAGCGTGGGATGTCGCGCGGATTGGGCGGGTTCGGATACAGCAGTTCGGTCAGCGAGACCTCGGCCATTTCCATGAACCGGGCGCCGGTTTCACGCGCGGCCTCGGTCAGGTCGATCTCATTCTGCTGGAACGTCAGGATGTTCAGCCGCCCGGTCTGGTGGTCGATTTCCTGCCGGCTCCCGTTGAACAGCAGCACCCGAGGGCCGCGCGGGCCATCCAGCAACTGGCCCCGTTCGGCCAGGATCGTCGCATGCGCGGTCCCGTCGCGGGCGTCATCGACCATGATGCCGGTCATGCCACCATCCGCCTCCCGGGTGCGGACATAGACCGTCAGCTTGTCGGAAATCGTCGTGAACACGCCTTCCTGCAGCAGGAAGGCGGCGATCGTGTTGCGGATTTCCCATTGGAACGCGCGAAACTGGAACAGCGTCGCCGGCACGGCCCAGAGACTGAGCGCGAATCCGGCCAGCACCGCCAGCGATGCCACGGTGACCGCCGGCCGCGACAGCGCCCAGGGCGACAGGCCGACCGAGCGCATCACCGTCAGCTCCCGGTCACCGGACAGGCGGTGGTAGACGAACTGGACCACGACGTAGGTGGTGATGGGCAGAATCACGACGACGAAGCTGGGGATCAGCAGTGAGGTCAGATGCAGGAACACCGCGATCGACAGGCCGCGGTTCACCACCAGCTCCACGAACCGCAGCGATTGGGTCAGCCAAACCAGCGCCGTCAGCCCGCCGGTCACCACGATCAGCGCCAGCAGAAGCTGCCGGAACATATAATGGTCGAGCCGGGTGACGAGCTTCCCTCGGCGAGACAGGGGCGGGCGCGAGACGGGCGAAAGCATGGGGGGTTTCTGAGGCACCCCGGACTCCGATGCAACCCGGCGCTACGACCCGCCCGGTTTCATCACGCGATCAGCCGATTCCAGCGCGCGGCGAGGCGGGAGTCCGCAGCGGTCCCCGAAGCGGCCCCTGGGACCGCCGTTGGGGCGGCAGCCGCCGCGTCGGTCGCAGGAACGGCGGAGGGACCATAGTCCGCCACCAGCCGGGTTCGCGGCCACAGCATCCCGCGCAGGCGGCGGTGGTAGTCGGCGGCGCCGGCGCCCGAGAGCCAGGCTTGCGCCGCCCGGACGCCGCCGCGCATGGCGGCCGAGACGCCGTCGGCGATCAGCGACGACAGGACCGCGGCCTGGTCGCCAAGCCGGTACAGCCCGTCATGATCCGAGACCCGGGCGCGGTGCAGGTGGCCGAACGGGATCTCACGGGCGACCAACGGGCGTTCCAGCAGCGGCACCGATCCCTCCAGCCGCCGCCGCAGATGCGCGCAGCCGGCCAGGGTGTCGGCAAGAATCGTGGCCCAATCGTCATCGGGGCCAGGCCGGCGGAGCAGCAGGCACAGCGCGGCCCGGTCGGCCTCGACGCATTGCAGGGCGGCCTGGCCGTTCGGCAGGAACATCAGCTCCACCCGCCCGGCCAGCGCATCCCGTTGGTCGGGGCACAGGCGCAGATACATCTTGTACCCGGTCATGCCGGTTCGGGGGTTGATGACGGGCCCGCCATGGAGTCCGGAACGGGTGCCCGGGGGGCTGATCGGGGGGCTGATCGGGGGGGTGATCGCGCGCGGATCGGGGCGGCCGGTGGCCAGGAACAGGGTTCCGGTGGCGATCGTGCCCCTGGCCTGCGTTTCGATGGCAAAGTCCTCGGCGTCCGCGCGCGGCGGGCGCACGGTCTCGCCGCGGATCAGATCGACCCCGGTTTCCTGGCAGCGGCGCAGCAGCGCTTCATCGAAGACGCGGCGGGACACGGCGGCGGCACGAAACGGCAGGCGGGTTTCGGTCATGGCGTCGCGGCGGATCAGGCGCGCATGGGTGACCGGGCGCGCGCCCAGGGATGCCAGCGACACACCGGCCGATTCGGCGATCCGGATGGCCGAGGCACCCAGGAAGTCGGCGCAGACCTTGTCGGCGGGGCCAGGCGATCGTTCGATCAGCGTCACCGGCTGGCCTGCCTGGCGCAGCGCGAGGGCGGCGGCCGAACCGGCGGGTCCGCCGCCAATGATCACCGGCGGCCGCATAGGCTCCCTGCCTGGTCAAGGACCAAGCAGTTGACGCGCCAGGGGCGGCGCGCCGGCGCGGGCCGGACGACGGCATAACGCGATAGGGGACCGGCGCACCAGACGAGCAACGTTCGGTTCTCCATCCGCCGAGGACGGCGGGAGTATGCGATTTCTGTCAGATGTCATGCCGAATGTGAACCACGATTGCCATTTCGTACTGGCAGTTGCGTGAATGACCGATTGGCAAGACGACGCTATATTTCCATCCCCCGCGGTTGAACGCGCGTCATACGCACCGCTCCGACCATAATGGTCCCTGTTTTCAACATCGTACCGCATTCGTTCGGCTGCCGCCGAAAGTCACGAAATGAAGTGATTTGCAATAATACGCGAGCTCAGTGGTTACGCCGAACTACCGCCCATCCTCATACCAGGACCGCCCATCCCGCTCGATCAGCGCGATCGAAGCCGTCGGACCCCAGCTTCCGGCCGGATAGGACCGCGGCGGCTCGGGGCGGGACGCCCAGCCTTCCAGGATCGGCTCCACCCAGGTCCAGGCGGCCTCGACCTCATCATGGCGCATGAACAGCGTCGGGTTCCCCCGCACCGCGTCCATCAACAGGCGTTCATAGGCATCCGGGAACCGCAGCCCGAACGCCGTGTCGAACCGGATGTCCAGCCCGGTCGGCGACAGATGCAGCCCATCCGCGCCCGGATCCTTGGTCATCATCTCCAGGCGCATCCCCTCCTCCGGCTGCAACCGGATCACCAGCCGGTTCGGCAAGCGCGTCCCGGCCTCGGCCGGGAAGATCGAGAAGGGCTGGCCCTTGAACTGGATGACGATCTCCGAGACCTTGTTCGGCAGCCGCTTCCCCGTCCGCAGGTAGAACGGGACATTGGCCCAGCGCCAGGTCATGATTTCGGCCTTCAGCGCAACGAATGTCTCGGTCAGGCTGGGCTGCTGATGCCCCAGATCGGCCTGATAGCCCGGCACCGGCTTTCCATCGATGGCACCCGCCGTGTACTGGCCCCGCACCGTCTGGGTCGCCACCTCATGCGCGGCCATCGGCTTCAGCGCCCGCAGCACCTTCAGCTTCTCATCGCGCACCCGGTCGGCGTCCAACGACACCGGAGGCTCCATCGCGATCAGGCACAGAAGCTGCAACATGTGGTTCTGCAACATGTCCCGCATCGCGCCGGACCCGTCGTAATACCCAGCGCGCCCTTCCAGCCCCACCGTCTCCGCCACCGTGATCTGCACATGGTCGATGACGTCGGAGGTCCAGACACGCTCGAAGATCGTGTTCGCGAAGCGCAGGGCCATCAGGTTCTGGACGGTCTCCTTGCCCAGGAAATGGTCGATCCGGAACGTCTGTGACTCGGCGAAGACCTCCGAAACCTGCTGGATGATCACCCGCGCGGAGGCCAGATCGCGTCCGATCGGCTTTTCCAGCACGACCCGCGCCTTCTCCCCCACCAATCCCGCCGCCCCGAGCGCTCGGCTCACCGGACCGTACAGGTCCGGGGACGTCGCGAGGTAGAACACCCGCACCCGCGAATCATCCAACCGCGCCGCCAACCGGCCCCATTCCGCCTTGGGGTCGGTGACATCCAGGGGAACATAGAACACGCAGGCCAGAAACCGCTCCAGCACCGTCTGGTCCAGATCGGTGGGCGCCACATGCTGTTCCAGACTGGCCAGGGCACGCCGGCGGTAATCATCGTCCGAGAGCGCCGAACGGGCGACGCCGATGATGCGGGATTCGTCCCGCATCTGGCCGTCCCGGAAGCGGTAGTACAGCGCCGGCAACAGTTTCCGCAGCGTCAGGTCCCCGGTCGCGCCAAACACCACGCAGTCGAAGACATCGACCGGGGCGGCACGGGTCATCAGCTCCCGACCTTAAGCGGCGAGACCAGCCCCCGGAGGCACGCCAGCACCGACAGCGCCGTCAGCCGCCCCGTCTTCGGGTTTTCATCGCTCGGAACGTTCTCGATGGTCATCGTGAAGCGGGCGGCGGCGGCTTCCACCCGGATTGTGTGAATATTTCGTGTCACCGTTGGGTCGGCCCAGATTTTCACCCGAGTCCGCACCGGCCCGATCCCCGCCAGGGCCAGCGCCGCCGCGACGTTCACATTGGCCGGGAAGCCCGCGGCGGCGTCGAAGGCATTGCCTTCAAACACCAGCGTCGGCTCGGTCATCGCCAGGACGTCGATCCCGTGCTTCTCCAGATACGGCGCGCCGGCCAGCCCATTCAGCGGCTTCCGGGTTTCGATCGTCACGCTTTCGACCGGCCCTTCCGCCGCCGCCCGCACCGCGTCCAGTCCCAGCAGGGCGCCGGTGGGAACCACGATCCGCCCGCCGGTCTTCATCGCCAGCCGCACCAGATGCATCCGTGGCAACAGCGCCCCAACCGAGGATGGGATGAAAATGCGCCCTGCTTCCAACGCCGGCGTTGCCACGCGCTCGAACACGGAGGCCGGGGTTGCCTCCACCACGATGTCCGCTTCCGCGAGTTCGGGCAGTTCGACCAGCGCCGGCGGCGCACGGAAGCTGATCAGGTTGGCCTGGGCCTTGGCCGCGTCCCGCGCCGAGACGGCGATGAGGCGCAGGCCATCCACCCCGGAATCGAGCGCGCGGGCCAATGGCAGGCCAATGGCTCCCAGCCCCGCGATCGCCACTGTTCTGCTCATGCGGCCCCCTCTGCATCATCGCGGAGCAGGCCGCGGATGCGGGCCAGATCCTCGGGCGTATTGATGTTCGCAAACGGGTCCCATGTCCCAGCCCCGAAATCAACCATTCGCATGCCGATGGTCGCGGCGAACCGTCCGACATGGCGCGGGCCAGGGGTGGAAAGCAGCGTGCGCAGGGCGGTCCGGCAGGCCACGGGCCAGAGCGCGATCAGGTGATGCACGTGCCCCAGGCTGGCCGCGCAGGCGGGGGCGGGCGACAGCGCCTGGACCAGGCCGACCGGGATCAGCGGCGTATCGCCGGGCACGGTCAGAAGATCGTGGTGCCCTAGCGCGGCGGCCCAATCGAGGCCCGCCAGCACGCCCGCCAAGGGTCCCTGGTCCTGGAACGCACCATCCGGCAGCACCGGCAGGCCGAACGCGGCAAAGCGCGCGGGGTCTCCATTCGCGCTGATCGCGATCGGCAGGGGATGCAGGGCGTCCAGAATCCGGGCCAGCAGCGGCCGGCCGCCCAAGGGCAACAGCGGCTTATCGCCACCGCCCATGCGGCTCGCCTGTCCCCCAGCGAGGACAACAGCGGCTGTCATAAGGAAAGCTGAATGGGGCGAACGATGGGACTCGAACCCACGGCATCCAAGACCACAACCTGGCGCTCTACCAACTGAGCTACGCCCGCCATCCAGGGGGCGCGGTTTAGGACGGGATGCGGGGTCGCGTCAACATCTGCTGAACGCGATCATGGATTGTCCGCGTCGACCGCGTCCTGGAACCGCGCGAGGCGCACCGCCGTGTGCCCCCTGCCCGGCCGCAGGCTCGGCAGAACCAGCAGGCAATCGTCATAGGGCGTGCGGACCTCGGCTTCCCCATCGATCGCGATCAGCGTGTTGCGGTCGGGCACGATCTCCCCGCCGCGAAAGGCCCGGACGAAGGCGAAATGGGGAGTCGCCGCCGTCACCGTATGCGTGACGCGGGCAAACCGGTTCGGTTCGGCGGACACGGACGGCAACGGCGCTTCGGGGGCAACGAATCCGTCATGGCGCAGCAGGCCGGTGACGCTTTGCAGCGCGACCTCGACCGTGACCGTCTCCCAATGCTCCCCCGCCTCGATCAGGTTCGCGGCATAAGGCGTGGCGGGATCGGAAAACCGCGTGTAATCGATCAGGCGCCGCCCATTGTCGTGCCCGCGATCTGCCACCGCAACGCTCGGCCCACCGATCCGCCGAGCGAGTTGGCGCCCCTTGTCGGCGGCGCCGCAGAGGATGACGGGGTCCGAGGGCCACAGCATCGAGTGCAGATCCAGCAGCACATCGATGGTATCGACCCAGGGCCGGACCTCCCGCGCGCGATCGAGTTCCAGTGAGCGGCGGGGGCCATCCAGCACCGGGTCGTCCCATACCCGGTTCATATCCTCCTCGATGAAGCGGGATACGGTCGGGCGGCGGTGATCGAAGCGGCTGAATGCCTCGATGTTCATGAACGCGAAGGACAGGCGGCCGAACACGGGTCGGACGCCGGCGCGGAGCAACTGATCGAGGACGATGGCGCCGGAATACTCGTTGCCATGCATCAGCGCCGTCAGCCCGACATGCGGACCGGGGCGGCCGGAGTCGTACGTCGTAACCCCGGCGATCCCGGTATTGCCAGGCAGCCAGGGGCTGATATCGGGCGGGTCCAGCCGCACCTCGAATTCCAGCGCCGGCGCGGCCGAGGGGATGGCCTCATCCATGTTCGGTTGGGTCACACCAGCAAGCGATCAACAAGGCGGCGGATAAAGGCGTCACAGGCGTCGAGCTCGCTCCGCGCCACGAATTCATCCGGTTGATGGGCCTGGGCGATATGACCTGGGCCACAGATGATCGTGGGAATACCGGCTTCCTGGTAGAATCCGCCCTCAGTACCGTAGCTGACCTTGCCGGTGCTGTTCGATCCCGTGAGCTGCTTGACCACGGATGTGAGTTCGTGATCGCCGGCCAGGGACATGCCGGGCATTTCCACCATGATCTCGTAGTCGAAGCCCGCCGCGGGATCGACGGCCTTCATCGCGGGCTCGATATGTTCAGCGACATAGGCCTTCATACGGGCGACGTGGCGCAATGGATCATCACCCGGCACCTGGCGCCATTCCATGATGAACTCTGCCCGCTCGGGGATGATGTTCAGGATGGTGCCGCCGGACATGGTGCCGACATGGATGGTGGTGTGGGGCGGGTCGAACCCATCCTCGAACGGGCCTTCCACGGGGAAACGCCGAGCCTCCGCGGCGACCCAGGCGACGGCTTCGGCGGCGGCCTGGATGGCGTTGACGCCCTTGGCCGGTTCGCTGGAATGGCCGGGCTTGCCGCGCACGCTGACCTTGAGGTTGAGCTTCCCCTTATGCGCCAGGATGGGCTTCATGCCAGATGGTTCGCCCACCACGCACAAGGCCGGCTTGCGGCCCGATTCCGTCAGGTCCCGGATCAGCCGCTGGGCGCCCTGGCAGCCCACCTCCTCATCATAGGAGATGAACAGATGCAGCGGCCGGACAGGCTTGCGGGCGAGGAAATCGGGAACGGCGGACAGGCAGGAGGCGACGAAGCCCTTCATGTCGCAGGCCCCGCGCGCATACAGCAGCCCGTCCTTCTGGCGCAGGCTGAACGGATCGGTCGACCAAGCCTGGCCATCAACCGGCACGGTGTCCACATGTCCGGACAGCGCCACGCCCCCGGCCGCCTGCGGGCCGATGATGGCGTGGATGTTGGCCTTCTGGCCGGTTTCATCCAGGCTGATGCGATACGGCACGCCGTGCGCGTCCAGGTATTCCCGGACAAAGCCGATCAGCGGCAGGTTGGAGTTGCGACTCGTGGTATCGAAGGACACCAGCCGGTCCAGCAACTCGACCGTTGTCATCCGTGGGGCGGAGGATTGCTCATGCATCCCCCCACTTTGATGCCTGTCCGCTCGGCCGGCAACCGGAGGGGGAGATATTCATGGGCACACCACGCATCGCGATCCTGGGCATCCACCTGGAGGCTAACGCCTTCGCGCCCGTGACGGTCGAAGCCGACTTCCGCCAGCAGTGTTGGGAGGAAGGGGAGGCGATCACCGCCCTCGCCCGTGTCGTCAGCCACCTGCCGTCCGAGCTGCCGGGCTTCTACCAGCGCATGGACGAAACCGGCCCCTGGACCCCGGTACCGATCCTGATCGCCAGCGCGCCACCGGGTGGGCCGATCGCGCAGGATCTGTTCCACGAGTTCCTCGACCGCATCCGGGCCGGTCTGGCCGCCGCCCTGCCGCTCGACGCCGTCTATATCCCCAGCCACGGCGCGTCGTCGGCCACGGGGGATGAGGACAGCGAGGGCACGCTGGTCACCATGGTCCGCCGCATCGTCGGCTCCGCCGTGCCGATCGTCGTGTCGCACGATCTTCACTGCAACGTCTCCGAGCGCATGGTCGACGCCTGCGACGCGCTGGTGGTCTATCGCACCAACCCGCATGTGGACCAACGCGAACGCGCCGCCGAATCGGCTGATTTGATTCGAGAACTGCTGGCGGGCACGCGCATGGTCCGCGCCTTCATCCGCCTGCCTCTGACGCCGCCCTCGGTCACGCTGCTGACCGCCGCTGGTCCTTATGCCGACCTGATTGATTATGGGCAGACGCTGGTGGGCGGGGCGATTGCCAATGTGTCGATCGCCGGGGGGTTCGTGTTCGGGGATATGCCGAAATGCGGGCTGACGATCACGGTCACCGCCCGAGGCGACCTGGCAGCCGCGCGTCGGATGGCCCTGGCCATCGCGCGTCGGGGTTGGGCGGAGCGGGAACGTTATCGCCGCGTCCTGATGTCGGTGGAACGGGGGGTGGAGGTTGCGCAGTCCGCGGCGACTTCGGGATCGGTGATCCTGGCCGATACCGCCGACAACCCCGGCGGCGGCGGGCGCGGGAATACCGCCTGGCTGCTGGAGGCTTTGCACAAGGCCGCCGCCCCCGGCGTGGTGCTGGGCGTGTTCGTTGATCCGGCCCTCGCCCTGGACGCGCATGCGGCCGGTGTCGGCGGCCGGTTCCGGGCGGTGTTCAATCGGGAGGAGAGCGAGTTCTCCCACCGCATGGAAGCCGATGCGGTGGTGGAGGCTGTGTCCGACGGTGTCGGCATCGGCCGGCGCGGGGTCTCGGCCGGGCGGCGGTTCAATCTGGGGCCATCCGCGCTGCTGCGGCTGGAGGGATCAAGCCTGCGCGTCGTCGTCGGCAGCTTGCGCCGGCAGTTGGCCGAACCGGTGATGCTGGAAATGCACGGGATCGATATCGCCGCCGTGACCTGCCTGGTGGTGAAAAGCCGCGGTCACTTCCGGGCGGGGTTCGATGAGTTCTTTCCGGATGAACGTATCCACGAGATCGATGCGCCGGGGCTGACCAGTCCGATCCTGGATAATTTCACCTGGAAGCGGTTGCCGCGGCCGGTGTTTCCGTTGGATGTGAGTGCGGAATGGAAGGAACCGGATTGGGCGGTGGGGGTGTAGTCCCGCTGCCTTCCCAAACACCCGTCATCCCGGGCTTGTCCCGGGACCATTCGCGGCACGGTGCTGGAATTGGTCCCGGGACAAGCCCGGGATGACGGTTGTTGGTGGCTTTCAGATCACCATCAAAACGAAAGCGCTGTCGCCTGCACCACAAGCGGCAGGGTCCGCACCATTTCCAGCACGTCCTCCGGCACCCGCTCATCCACGGACACCAGGCAGATCGCATCGCCACCCTGCTCCGCCCGACCCAGATGGAACGTTGCGATGTTGATCCCCGCCCCCGACAATGTCGCCCCGAAACGACCGATGAAGCCCGGACGGTCCTGGTTCGTCACATACAGCATATGAGGCGCGAAATCGGCCTCGACCTTGATGCCCTTGATCTCGACAATCCGAGGCCGCGATCCCGCGAACAACGTCCCCGATACGGAACGAGAAAGCCCGTCCGCATCCACCGTCACCCTCACCAACGTCAGATACTCGCTCGGCCGGTCATGCACCGTTTCCGCGACGTCGATCCCGCGATCCCGCGCCGCGACCGACGCGTTGACCATGTTCACGCCTTCCATCAACGGCGACATCAACCCCGCCAGCACCGCCGCCGTCAGCGGACGCGTGTTGAGCACGGCAACCTGCCCTTCGAACTCGATGGACACCCGCCGCAGCACGCCATCCCGTGCATGGGTCATCTGCCCGGCAAAGCCACCCAGGCTCCGGCAGAGTTCCATATAGGGCTTCAGGCGCGGCGCGTCCTCGGCCGAGACCGACGGCATGTTGATCGCGTTCGATACAGCGCCCGACAGCAGAAAATCGCACATCTGTTCGGCAACCTGGCGCGCCACATTCTCCTGCGCTTCCTCCGTCGCGGCGCCCAGATGCGGGGTGCAGACGACGTTCTCCAACTCAAACAACGGGTTCTGCTTGGCCGGCTCAACCTCGAACACGTCCAGCGCCGCGCCGGCGACATGGCCGGACTTGATGGCATCGGCCAAGGCAGCCTCATCCAGCAAGCCACCACGCGCGCAGTTGATGATGCGCACGCCCTTCTTGGTCTTCGCCAAAGCCTCCCGCGACAGCAGGTTCTTCGTCGCATCCGTCAGCGGCGTGTGCAGCGTGATGAAGTCCGCCCGCGCCAGCATGGTTTCAAGATCAACCTTCTCGACACCCAGGTCGAGCGCCCGCTTCTCCGACAAGTACGGATCATAGGCCAGGACACGCATCTTCAGCCCGACCGCGCGATCGGCAACGATCGATCCGATATTGCCGCAGCCGACCAGACCGAGCGCCTTGCCGGACAGCTCGACGCCCATGAAGCGGTTCTTTTCCCACTTGCCGGCCTTGGTGGAAGCCGAGGCCTCGGGGATCTGCCGAGCCAGCGCGAACATCATGGCGATGGCATGTTCGGCGGTAGTGATTGTGTTGCCGTGCGGCGTGTTCATCACGACGACGCCACGCGCGGTGGCCGACCGGACATCGACGTTGTCGACACCGATGCCGGCCCGCCCGACAACCTTCAGGTTGGTGGCCGCGTCCAGCAATTCCCGCGTCACCTTGGTGGCGGACCGGATGGCCAGCCCGTCATATTCACCAATGATCGCTCGCAGATCGGCCGGCGACAGGCCGGGCTTCAGATCGACATCGACCCCGCGGGACCGAAAAATCTCAACAGCGAACGGCGACAGATTGTCGCTGATCAGAACCTTGGGCATGGAAAGCTCCTAAACGGAGGATATCAGGGCGCGATTTGCTGATAGGACCAGTCGAGCCAGGGCAGCAGCTTCTCGATATCCGAAGCCTCGATCGTGGCGCCGGCCCAGATGCGGATGCCGGGCGGTGCGTCACGATAGGAACCGATATCGAAGGCCACGCCTTCTTTTTCCAGCGGGGCGACCAACTGCTTGGCGGTCTTGGCGCGGGCGTCTTCCGGCAATGCCGTGAACCAGGGCGCCACTATCTTCAAACAGATGGAGGTGCAGGACCGCGTGTCCACCCGTTCCGGCAGGAAATCGACCCAGTCGGTGCGTTCGACCCAGCGTGCGACAGCGGCGAGGTTGGCCTCACACCGCGCGATCAAGGCCGGCAGCCCGCCGACGCTTTCCGCCCAGCGCAGGCTATCCAACGCATCCTCGGCGCACAGCATCGACGGCGTGTTGATCGTTTCGCCCTTGAAAATGCCCTCGGCGATCTTGCCCTTGGACGTCAGGCGGAACAGCTTCGGCAACGGCCAGGACGGGGTATAGGTTTCCAGCCGTTCCACCGCGCGGGGCGACAAGGCGAGCATCCCGTGCGCGGCCTCTCCGCCGAGCACCTTCTGCCAGGACCAGGTCACGACATCGAGCTTGTTCCACGGCAGATCCATCGCGAAAGCGGCGGATGTCGCGTCGCAGATCATCAGCCCCTGGCGGTCGTCGGAAATCCAGTCACCATTCGGAACCCGCACGCCGGACGCGGTGCCGTTCCAGGTGAAAACAACATCATGCGATGGTTCAACCGCGCTCAGGTCCGGCAACTGTCCATACGGGGCCGTCATGGCGCGCGTATTGGCAAGCTTCAGATGCTGGGTGATATCCGAAGCCCAGGTCTTGCCGAAATTCTCCCACGCCAGAACGTCAACCGGGCGAGGGCCGAGCAGGGACCAGAGCGCCATTTCGACGGCGCCGGTGTCGGACGCGGGGACGATGCCCAGGCGCCAGTCGGCGGGCATGCCCAGAAGGGCCGCCGATCGCTGGATGATTTCATTGAGTCGGGCCTTGGGGGCGGCGGCGCGGTGGCTGCGGCCAAGGAAGGCACCAGACAGCGCTTCCAGGGTGTAACCCGGGCGCTTGGCACAAGGACCAGAAGAAAAATAAGGATTTGCCGGCCGCAATGCGGGCTTCGGCGTAGTGACGCCAGTCGTGTTCATGTTCCGCTCTCCCTTCCAGAAGAGAAGCACCCCGGTGGGGGGGTGTGACCCGGGCCGGGGTCTAGCGGCGGGGATCAGTCCGCGTCAACCGAAATCCGTTCAACGGCGAAAATCCCCACGCTGCTAACGGTTTCTTAACCCTGGTCGCTTAACAGAGGCCACGGCCGCGTGCCGGTCCGCCCCTCCGTAGCGAGCAGAGAGCATGAACAAACTGATGTCCAACCTGTCCATTCGCGCCAAGGTCCTTGGCGCGTTCACCATGATGGCTCTGATCGTCGCCGGGTTGGGCGGATTCGCGATTGAACGCCTGGTGCGGGTCAATGAAGCCGCGGCTGAAATCAACCGGGACTGGCTCCCCGCGCTCGGCGGTCTCGCGGTCGTCGCGCAAGCAGCGGAAGAATTCCGTGTGCTCGAAGCCATCCACCTGCTGTCGCCCACCGACGCGCAAAAGCAGGCCGTCGAACCCCGGCTCAAGGCCGCGGCGGACCGGTTTAATACCTCGTTCACGACCTACTTGCCGACCGTGACCACGGCCGAGGAAAAGCACATTGCCAACGCGATCCAGCTTCACTGGAAGGCCTATCAGGACGACAGCAGGATCTTCCTCGACCTGTCGCGCAGGCGGGACATTGAAACGGCCGAGACCATGTTTGTCTCCACAATGGCCGATACATTCGTGAAGCTGCGGACGGCGCTGTCCACCGATATAGCGTTCAACGTAAAGGGCGGGGAAACGGCGGCTGATCGCGTTTCCGCGACCTATGAGGATGCGCGCCTGTGGATCTCCAGCGGCATCGTCATCGCGATGCTGGTCGCGATCGGCGCGACACTGGTAACGATCCAGAATGTCGCCCGTCCGATCTCCGCCATGACCGCGGCGATGCAATCGCTGTCGGCCGGCGACAAGACCGTCACGATCCCCGGCACGGATCGCGCGGATGAGATCGGCGCCATGGCCGCCTCGGTAACCGTGTTCCGTGACAACATGATCGAAGCGGAGCGCATGGCGGAAGCGGAACAGCGGGAACGCGCCGGCAAGGAGGCCCGAGTCAAGGTGCTGGACGATCTGACCCGTTCGTTTGAAGCAAAGGTCGGGGCGCTGACCGACTCCCTGGCCACCGCCGCGACGGGCCTGCAAACAACCGCGCGCGCCATGAGCGAGACAGCCGAGGAAACCAGCCGGCAGTCCACCGCTGCCGCATCAGCCGCCGAACAGACCTCGGCCAATGTGCAGACCGTCGCCGCGGCGGCCGAGGAATTGGCATCCTCCATCACCGAAATCGGGCGCCAGGTCGCGCAATCCACCGCGGTCGCGACGAAAGCCATCGACGACGCGCGCCGGACCGATGGCGTGGTGCAAAGCCTGGTCACCGGGGCGCAGAAGGTGGGCGATGTCATCCAGTTGATCACGGACATCGCGTCGCAGACCAACCTGCTGGCGCTGAACGCGACGATCGAGGCGGCGCGGGCGGGCGATGCCGGAAAGGGCTTTGCGGTGGTGGCGAGCGAGGTGAAGTCGCTGGCGAACCAGACCGCCAGGGCAACGGACGAAATCGCCGGGCAGATCAGCCAAATCCAGCAGGCGACCCGCCAGGCGGTCGACGCGATCAAGGAAATCGGCGTGACGATCAGTGAGATCAGCCAGATCGCCATCACGATCGCGGCGGCCGTGGAGGAACAACAATCCGCCACGCGGGAAATCGCCCGCACGGTGCAGGAAGCCGCCAGCGGCACGCAGATGGTCACGGAGAGTGTTGGTCACTTCAACCGCGCCGCGAACGACACCGGAATCGCCGCCAGCCAGGTGCTGGAGTCGGCCGGCAGCGTGACGGCGCAGTCCGACCAGTTATCGGGGGAAGTGCGGCGGTTCCTGGCGGGGGTTGCCTCCGCCTGACCATCGGTAGCGGTTGTGTGGACCACAGGTCCACACAACCGTATCGCCAAAATCAGGCAACGATGTTGCCGCGATCGAACAGGGTCTGGGTATCCAGGCCGTGCACGAATTTCAGGGACAGTA